>DASSAL010000120.1:0-9785 GCA_035685405.1 Actinoplanes sp.
CAAGGGTCCGAGCAGGAATCCGGTCACCTCTGGAGCGACCACGAGGGTCGGCGCGGGGCCCGGGTGCAGCCCGGCCAGCGCCGGCCCGATCGCGCGGAGGATGTCCGGTTCACGCCACCATCCGGACCGGTCGCTGACCAGCAGGTCACTGCCCGGTTCGGGGTCCGTCCACCGGAACTCGGTGATCAAGCGCTGCCGCAGGTCAGATGCCACCCGGACATCGTAGGGGGGTGGATCGCCGACTGACCGAGGCCGATCTACCGGGCGGTCAGAACCGGATCAGACTCCGGGTCAAGGTGATGCCGTCGCGCGCCTGGATCAGGCATGCTGTTGCGCGTACCCATGCCTAGCACCGCGTCGGGCCGTAGCCCGCTCAGCCCAGCCTCCCGCGCCGGACTCGGCGCGGCCGTCGTGCTGCTCGTCGCCATCGCGGCGGTCGAGCTGGCGGACGGCGAGCGGGCCAGCTTCGTCGGTCTGCTCGCCGCGGTGCCGTTCCTGGCGGCGGTGTTCGCCTACTGGCCGACCGTGCTGGCGGTCGGTGCGCTGGCCACCATCGTCGGGATGGTGTTCACCGGTCTGGACACCGGCAACGGGATGTCCGGCATGGTCAACGTGTTCGGCATCATCCTGGCGACCGGTGTCGCCGCGGGGGTGGCGGCGATCCGCCAGCGGCAGGCCGACCGGATAGCCCAGCTGATGCGGCTGGCGGCGGTGGCACAGCAGGCGGTGCTGCGGCCGCTCGGCCCGCAGGTCGGGTCTCTCGCGGTGGCCGGCCGGTACATCTCGGCGACGGCGGCGGCGGACATCGGTGGAGACCTCTACGAGGCCCTGGACACGCCGTACGGGGTCCGGATCATCATCGGCGACGTACGGGGTAAGGGGCTGGACGCGGTCCGGCTGGCCAGCATCGTGCTGGGGTCGTATCGGCACGTGGCGTACGAGCGGGCCGACCTGCGGGCGATCGTCACCGACCTGGACCGGGTGGTGGCGCGGAGCGTCGGCGACGAAGACTTCGTGACCGCCGCGCTGGTGGAGGAGCGTGGGGGCACGCTGACCATCGTCAACTGTGGACACCCGGCGCCCCTGCTGCTCCGGCGTGGCCAGGTGATCACATTGGACCCGCCCGCGACGGCGCCACCGCTGGGCTTCATGCCGGTCGCCCAACCGCGGGTGGAACGGCTCGAGCCGGGAGACCGGCTGCTGCTGTTCACCGATGGGCTGGGTGAGGCCCGCCGGGACGGGGAGTTCTTCCCGACCGCGGACCGGGCCTGGCGGCTGCTCGGCCACGGCACCGTCGGCGACGGCCTGGCCTCGTTGGAGACCGCCCTGATGGACTGGGTGCACGGGCGCCTGGACGACGACATCGCCCTGGTGCTGCTCGAGTACGCCGGTCCGGACGGCGGCCCGTCGGTGCCGTTGCCGAGCTGGGAAGTCGGCGCCGCGGGCAGCTGAGGCGGGAGCCGGCGGCACCCCGGCGCGAAGGCCAGCAGGGGGGTGGCGTCAGACCGCGGCCGGTTGGGACTCTTCGGCGGTCGGTGCCGGCGGCGCGGGTTCGGGCGCCGGCTCGGGCTGGCGGTGCTTACCTACGTACCGACGCGGCTGGTCCGCCTGACGAGGCTCCGGAATCAGACTCTTGATCGTCGCGAACACGGTGACCTCCTGGTCCGAGTGCACGTGCCGTCACGTACACCCAGAGCAACGAGTCGATGGAGAAGCCGATACGAGTGGCTCGGCGCGTCAGCTTGCAAATGGCCGAACGGTTGTCCCGAATCCCACCTGATCGGAGACGTTTAGCTTACGAATCGACGGACCATGCCCCCCAAGATGGAGGTTTCTCACAGATCCCCTACGAACTTGTCGCTGCCTACCGATGGGTAATACAGTGGGTGTTACTGACGGGTAACTCACGTCTCGGGAGAGCGGGGCAGCACCATGAGCCATTACCAGAGCAACCTGCGCGACCTCGAATTCAATCTGTTCGAAGTTTTCGGGGCCGACCAGGCGTTCGGCCGGGCGCCGTTCGACGAGATCGACGCGGACACCGCCCGCGACATCCTGACCGAGGTCAACCGCCTCGCCCGCGAGGATCTCGCGGCCAGCTACACCGACGCGGACCGCAACCCGCCACGATTCGACCCGGCCACGCACACCGCGCCGCTGCCGGAGTCGTTCAAGAAGTCGTACCGGGCCTTCATGGAGGCCGAATTCTGGCGTCTGGACCTCCCTGCCGCGCTGGGCGGCACGCGGTCGCCGCGCGCGCTGTGGTGGGCCATCGCCGAACAGGTCCTCGGCTCGAACGCCCCGGTCTGGATGTACTCGTCCGGCCCGTCGTTCGCCCATGTCCTGCACGTCGAGGGCACCGAGGAACAGAAGCGGTGGGCGCAGCTGTTCGTCGACAAGCAATGGGGTTCGACGATGGTGCTCACCGAGCCGGACGCCGGCTCGGACGTGGGCGCCGGTCGCACCCGGGCGGTCCCGCAGCCGGACGGCTCCTGGCACATCGAGGGCGTCAAGCGCTTCATCACCTCGGGTGAGCACGATCTGACCGACAACATCGTCCACTACGTGCTGGCCCGGCCGGCCGGCGTCGAGGGCGCCGGCGGCCCGGGCACCAAGGGCCTGTCGCTGTTCATCGTGCCGAAGTTCCACTTCGACCCGCAGACCGGTGAGCTGGGCGAGCGCAACGGCGTCTACGCCACCAACGTCGAGCACAAGATGGGCCTCAAGGTCTCGAACACCTGCGAGCTGACCTTCGGCGAGCACGGCACACCGGCCAAGGGCTGGCTGCTCGGTGACAAGCACGACGGCATCCGGCAGATGTTCATGATCATCGAGTCCGCCCGGATGATGGTCGGCACCAAGGCGATCGCCACCCTGTCCACCGGATACCTGAACGCGCTGGAGTACGCGAAGAACCGCGTCCAGGGCGCCGACCTGCTGGAGCAGACCGACAAGACGGCGCCGCGGGTGACGATCATGCACCACCCTGACGTCCGCCGGTCGCTGATGCTGCAGAAGTCGTACGCCGAGGGCATGCGCGCGCTGGTGATCTACACGGCCACCTGGCAGGACAAGGTGGCCATCGCCCAAGCGGCCGGCGACACCGAGGCGGCGCAGACGGCCGACCGGATCAACGACCTGTTGCTGCCGCTGGTCAAGGGCGTCGGATCGGAGCGGGCGTACGAGCTGCTCGGCGCCGAGTCGCTGCAGACCTTCGGTGGCTCCGGGTTCCTCCAGGACTACCCGCTCGAGCAGTACGTCCGCGACGCCAAGATTGACACGTTGTACGAGGGCACCACCGCCATCCAGAGCCTGGACCTGATCTTCCGCAAGATCGTCCGGGACCAGGGCCGGGCGCTGGGCGCACTCGCCACCGACATGCAGGCGTTCGTCGAGTCCGAGGCGGGTAACGGCCGGCTCAAGGAGGAGCGGCTCGCGCTCGGCAAGGCGCTCGGTGAGGTGCAGACCATCCTGGGCGTTCAGATGGGCTGGCTGGCTGCGGTGCAGGCCGGCGACACCAAGGAGCTGTACCGGGTCGGGCTGACCTCGCGGCGGGTGCTGCTGGCGCTGGGTGACGTGCTGATCTCCTGGCTGCTGCTGCGCCAGGCCGAGGTGGCGCTGCAGGCGCTCGGCACCGACCTGAGCCCGGCGGAGAAGGCGTTCTACGAGGGCAAGGTGGCCGCCGCCCGGTTCTTCACCCGGGAGATCCTGCCCCGCATCGGTGCCGACCGCCGGACCGTCGAGAACACCACGATCGACATCATGGATCTCGCCGAGGACGCGTTCTGAGCGGACCCTAGCCGCGGGCCGTGTGGGTTCGCACGAACGGCAACGAACCGGGCTCGGCGTCCGTCCACGGTCTTTCCGTGCGATGGACGGCGAGCCCGGCGGTTTTCAGGCCGGGCCAGTCCGGATCGGCATCGTCGGGGCGCAGCAGCATCGACACATCGGACATAGTGGGGTTGTGGCCGACCACCAGAACGGTGTGCACGCTGTCCGGTACGGCGCGGAGCGCGTCCACCACGGCGGTCCGCCCGCCGTCATAGAGACCCTCGTCGTAGCGCACGTGCGTGGCCGGGTGATCCGGTGCGGCCTCGGCCAGCGCCGCCGCTACCCCTTGCCAGGTCTGCCGCGCCCGGCTCGCCGGCGAGCAGATCACCAGGTCCGGGTAGAGCCCGTGGCCGGCCAGCCAGGACCCGGCCGCCGCCGCGTCGGACCTGCCGCGGCCGGTCAGTTCACGCTCGAAGTCGGGCCGGTCGCCGGGCGTCTGTGCCTTGGCGTGGCGTAGCAGTACCAGAGTCCTCGCAGTCATGGCTCTTCTTCCTGGGTATGCCCTCCGGTGCAGTCGGTCATGCCGCAAGCTTGCCTGATTGAGAATTCCGGCGCCCGGGTAAACACGCGGTCGACGTTCGACCGTGGTTACCCATGCCGCCCCATCCGGCGGCATCCACCGAGGAGGGCCCGATGGGCATCGGCGGGAGCATTTTCCTTCTGGCACTGGGCGCCATCTTGGCGTTCGCCGTGAACGCGGACATCAGCGGCCTCGACATCAACGTGGTCGGTTACGTGCTGATGCTGGCCGGCTTGATCGGCCTGATCATCACCGTCTGGTACTGGAACAGCCGGCGCCGCACGGTGGTCGAGCAGCACCAGCCGGTGATCCGGAGCGACGGCCAGGTGGTGGACGAGTACCGCACGGTACGCCGTACGCACCAGGACCCGCCGCCGCCGCCCACCTACGGCAGCTGAGCCGCCTGCTGGCCCAGGGCTGCCCGGATCACGCCGGCCATCGGCGTGGCCGGGCGGCCCATCAGTATTTCCGGGCCGTCAGGCGTAGAGCGCGAAGTAGATCGCGATGTGGTGGCATATCGCGGCCACCAACGTGCAGGCGTGGAAGAACTCGTGGTGACCGAACACCGTGGGCCATGGGTTGGGCCGGCGCAGCGCATAGAACACCGCTCCGACGCTGTAAATGACGCCCCCGGTGCACAGCAGCACCAGATCGGCGACGCCGCCGCGGTACAGGATGTCCGGCAGGATCGCCACCGCCACCCAGCCCAGCGCGAGGTAGAGCGGCGCACCGACCCAGCGCGGCAGATGCGGCCAGATGCTCTTGAGGGCCACGCCGCCGACGGCGCCACCCCAGACCAGGAGCAGCATCACCATCGCCGTGGGCGGGTCGAGCAGAAGCACGCAGAACGGGGTGTACGTGCCGGCGATGAAGATGAAGATCATCGAGTGATCCATCCGGCGCATGATCTGGTAGCCGCGCTCGGTCCAGATCCGGCGGTGGTACAACGCACTGACCCCGAACAGCCCGCACACGGTCAGGCTGTAGATCAGGCAGCTGACGAACGGCGACCAGCCCGGCCGGGTGGCGGCGATCGAGCACAGCACGACGCCGCAGGCCAGCGCGACATAGAACGCGTACTGGTGGAGCCGTCCGCGCAGCCGTGGCTTGCCCCGGTCGGCCGGCCTCATCCGGAAAGGCGTCTGGGTCACGACGTCCAGGTTACGGCACCGTAGGTTACCTGCGGGTAGTGAACCGCCTCACGTCAGAATGGTCGGGTGAGGATCCGACGTGTGGGTGAGTCGGCGCTGCTCATCGAGTGCGACGACGCCGCCGAGGTGGAGGCGTGGCGCGCCGAGATGTGGCGGCGCCGGGCGGACGGCGCGTTCGATGCGGCCGAGATCGTGCCCGGCGCGCGCACCGTCCTGCTGGACGGGATCGACCCCGCCCTCGCGTCCCGGATCGAGTCGTGGACTCCGACCTCGGGGGCGGCGGACGAGCACGGCCGGTCGGTGGAGATCCCGACGACCTTCGACGGCGAGGACCTGGCCGCGGTCGCCGAGCACTGGGGCGTATCGGAGTCAACGGCGGTCGACCGGCTCACCGGC
Organism: Actinoplanes sp.; assembly: GCA_035685405.1. Classification (GTDB taxonomy): domain Bacteria; phylum Actinomycetota; class Actinomycetes; order Mycobacteriales; family Micromonosporaceae; genus Actinoplanes. Next base: position 5,899 of record DASSAL010000120.1, read on the forward strand.
ACCGAGCTGACCGTGGCGTTCTGCGGGTTCGCGCCGGGTTTCGCGTACCTCCGCGGTCTGCCCGAAGCGTGGGCCGTGCCCCGGCTGAGCGCGCCCCGGCCGCGCGTGCCCGCCGGATCGGTGGCGCTCGCCGGCGGCTACGCCGGCATCTATCCCACCGCCTCGCCGGGCGGGTGGCGGCTGGTCGGCCGCACCACCACGACCCTGTTCGACGTACGCCGTCAGCCTCCCGCCCTGCTCACTCCGGGGACCCGCGTCCGGCTGGTGCCGTCGTGATCGAGATCGTCCGGGCCGGCCCGCTGACCACCGTGCAGGATCAGGGGCGACCGGGGTACGCGCATCTGGGCGTCCCGCGGTCCGGCGCCCTGGACGCTCCCGCCGCCCGCCTGGCCAATCGGCTGGTCGGCAACCCGTCGTCGGCCGCCGTGCTGGAGACCACGCTGATGGGCTGCGCGCTGCGCTTCACCGAACCGGCTGTGGTCGCGGTGACCGGCGCGCCCGCCGAGGTCGCCGTCGACGGCGCCCGGCTCGCCGGCGTACTGGAGGTGCCGGCCGGTGGGGTGGTCCAGGTCGGCCGGGCGACGGCGGGCGTACGGTCCTACCTCGCCGTGGCCGGCGGCATCTCCGTCGAGCCGGTGCTGGGCAGCCGGTCCACCGACACGCTGTCCGGGCTGGGGCCACCCCGGCTCACCGACGGCGCCACGCTGCCGGTCGGTACGCCGTACCGGGATCCGGCCTGGGCCGCCCACCTGCTGCCGCTGCCGCCGTCCGAGCCGGTGCTCGGTGTCCGGCTGGGGCCGCGCGCCGACTGGGTCGACGTGTCGGCGCTGTTCCGCCGGTCGTGGACTCTCACGCCGGTGAGCAACCGCGTGGGCGCCCGGCTGGCCGGGCCGGCCCTGCCCCGGCGGCGGGACGGAGAACTGCCCCCCGAGGGGGTGGTGCTCGGGGCGATCCAGGTGCCGGCCGACGGGCAGCCGCTGATCTTCCTGGCCGACCATCCGACCACCGGCGGATACCCGGTCATCGGCGTGGTCGACGACGTGACACCGCTGGCGCAGGCCCGGCCGGGGACTACCGTACGTTTCCGTGACCTCGATTGATCTGAACGCCGACCTCGGCGAGGGGTTCGGCCGCTGGCAGCTGGGTGACGACGACGCCCTGCTCGAGGTAGTGACCTCGGCGAACGTGGCGTGCGGCTTCCACGCCGGTGACCCGTCACTGATGCGCCGGATCTGCGCGTCCGCCAGCGACCGGGGGGTGGCGGTCGGTGCCCAGGTCAGCTATCGCGACCTGGCCGGCTTCGGGCGCCGGCGGATCGACTACGACCCGGCCGAGCTGCGCGACGACCTGCTCTACCAGATCGGCGCACTGTCGGCGTTCGGCCGGGTCCGGTACGTGAAGCCGCACGGCGCGCTCTATCACACCGCCGCGGTGGACGAGGGTCAGGCGTCCGCAGTGGTGGCCGCCGTTGTGGACTTCGCACCGGACCTGCCGGTGCTGTGCCAGCCCGGTTCGGTCCTGGCCCGGCGGGCCGCCGAAGCCGGGCTCACCGTGGTCGGCGAGGGATTCGCGGACCGCGGATACCGGCCGGACGGACGGCTGGTGCCGCGGACGTCGCCGGACGCCCTGGTGCACGATCCGGCGACGGTGGCCGAACGGGCGGTGCGGATGGCGACGGACCGGACGGTGGTCGCTGCGGACGGAAGCGTGGTGTCCGTACCGGTGCGGTCGATCTGCCTGCACGGCGACACACCCGGTGCGGCGACGCTGGCACGGGCGGTGCGCCGCGCCCTGGAATCGGCCGGTGTGGACGTGTTGCCGTTCGCCTGACTCAGGCGTCCAGCCCGCGCAGGACCAGCGGCAGGCGGTCCGGCCCCGCGGGCGCCACGATGATCGGCACGCCCCAGTCCTGGCGGGTCAGGTGACAGGCGGCGTGCTCGACGTCCGCGTCGCAGGTGGCGGCCTGCGCGACGACCTGCAGGACGCCACGGCCCTCGGCCAGCACCAGCCGGCGGGACAGGTCGGTGGTCACGCCGGCGCCTTCGACCAGCAACTCCGGCGGCGACGCGGAGATCTCCAGGCGGGTAGCCGGGCCGTACGTCTCATCCAGCTGCTGACCGGGTGCGGGCGTGAAGATGACATCCAGCGTGACCTCCCCGGCGCCGACCGTGGACGGCGGGCGCTCGGTGCGGTGCCGCGCGCCGGTGACGGTCTGCACCGCGCCGGGATTTATGGTGCCGGGCGCCAGCCGGGTGAGCCGGTGCGCGCCCGACTCCACCACGAACACCGCGCCGGTCGAGGTGACCAGGATGTCGCTCGGCTCCGCGAAACCGGAGTCGACCGTGGACACCGTCCGGGTGGCCGGCTGGAAGCGACGGATCGCGCCGTTGTACGTGTCCGCGATCAGCACATCCCCGTCCGGCAGCGCGGCCACGCCCAGCGGATGCTGCAGCAGCGCCGCCTGGGCCGGCCCGTCCACGTGACCGAAGTCGAACAGGCCCTGGCCGACCGCGGTGTGCATCACGCCGTTCTCGATCCAGCGCACGGCCGATGTCTCGCTGTCCGCGATCCACAACGTGCCGCCATCGGCCGACAGACCGGACGGCTGAGCCATCCACACGTCCGGGAGCGGGCCGTCGCGCAGCGATTCGACGGTGGTGCCCGCGTACACGCCGACGGTCCGCCGGACCGGATCGAACCACCACAACTGGTGGATGCCGGCCATCGCGATGATCACCTTGTCGTCGTACCAGGCCAGGTCCCACGGCGATGACAGGTCCGCGGCCAGCGCGTCGTGCGCGTGGCCGTCTACGGTGGACCGCCACGGGCGCCCGCTGCCGGCCACCGTGGTCAACTCGCCGGTGTCCAGCTTCAGGCCGCGCAGCCGGTGGTTCACCGTGTCGGCGACCACCACGTCGTACCCGGCCACTTCGGCGATCTTCGCCGGTAGCAGGAGCAGGCCCTGCGGCTCGTTCAGATCGCCCTCGATGCGCCGGATCAGCGTCTCGCCGTCCGGCGCCAGCTCGGCCAGCGAGTGCCGGGCCGAGTCGGAAACGAGCAGGTTGCCGCTCGCCAGCTCGATCGCCTTGCCCGGAAAGCGCAGCAGGGTGTCGGCGGGCACCGACGGGACGTACGGGGCATCGCCGTGCCGCAGCCCGCCCCGCGCGATCAGCTCGTCGATCAGGCGGGACAGGCCCTCGGCATGCCCCTCGCCGGCCATCGACGCGACCAGGTAACCGGTCTGGTCGATCACCGCCAGGGTGGGCCAGGCCTTGGCCGCGTACTGCTGCCACATCGTCATGTCGGCGTCGTCCAGCACCGGATGGCGCACGCTGTACCGTTCCACCGCTGCGGCCAGCGCGTCCGGGTCCCGTTCGTGCTCGAACTTGGGCGAGTGCACACCGATCACCACGAGCACGTCGCCGTACTTCTCCTCCAGCGGGCGCAACTCGTCCAGCACGTGCAGGCAGTTGATGCAGCAGAAGGTCCAGAAGTCCAGAATGACGATCTTGCCGCGCAGGTCGGCCAGCCGCAGCTCCCGGCCGCCGGTGTTGAGCCAGCCCCGTCCCCGCAGTTCCGGGGCCCTGACCCGAGTCATCGCTTGGCCGGCGCCAGGCAGAGGATCTCCGTCTTGTCGCCGCGCTCGATCTGCACGTGCGGCTGCTTCAGGTCGGCACAGTCCTCCCGCTTGGTCTCCTTCGAGACGACGGTGAAGGCGCCGTCCTCGTCGCAGTCGGCCTGCTTGGCCTCCTTGCCGCTCTGCTTGACGCAGCTGCCCACGGCGAACGAGCTCGAGCTGCCGAGTGCGTTGATCGCCACCACGCCCACGGCCGCGAGCAAGACCAGCACGGCGGCCGCGATCAACCCGAAGATCAGCAACCGGCGCC
>DASSAL010000121.1:0-28102 GCA_035685405.1 Actinoplanes sp.
CTCGCTGGACGCCACGGCCAAGTACCCGTGGCAACGCCGGCCGGGTACCCGGAAGTTCGGGGTGTACGCCGACGACCTGCCGGTCTTCGAGTGGCTGCGGCAGGGTTCCCCGGGCGGGGACCGGCGCTGCCTGGAGGCCCAGGTGATGGACTGGGCCGACGACGTGGCGTACTCGGTGCACGACGTGGAGGACGGCATCCATGGTGGATATCTCTCGCTCCGGCCCTTGCTGCACGATGCGTCGGAGCGGGCCGCGCTCTGCGCCGACGTGGCCGCCACCTACTCGGACGAACCTCCGGACGTCCTCGGTCAGGCCCTCGACGACCTGCTCGCCGACGAGGTGGTCGCCGCGGTCGCCGACTACGACGGCAGTTACCGCGCCCAGATCGCCCTGAAACGGATGACCAGCGTGCTCACCGGCCGGTTCGTGGCCAGCGCGGTGGGCGCGACGAACAGCCGGCACGGCTCCGAGCCGGTCCGCCGATATCAGGCGGACCTGGTCGTCCCCCGTACGGCGCGGCTCTTCTGTGCCCTGCTGAAGGGCATGGCGTTGCGGTACGTGATGCGGGCGCGGGCCGCCGAGGAGTGGTACGAGCGGCAGCGCACCGTCCTGATCGACCTGGTCGAGGCGCTGTGCCGGCACGCACCCGACCGCCTGGACCCGATGTTTGCCCCGCTGTGGAAGGCCGCGGGGGATGACGCCGCCCGGCTGCGCGTGGTGATCGACCAGGTGGCCTCGCTGACCGACCACGCCGCGGTGGCCTGGCACCGGACCCTGGTGGCACCGGCGCGCTGACTCCAGGCAAGATGTTCGGCGTGGCCAGGGTCAAGGACGAAGACATCGCACTGGTCCGCGACCGGACGTCGATCGCCGACGTGATCAGCGAGACCGTGACGCTCAAGTCCGCGGGCGGCGGCAACCTCAAGGGCCTGTGCCCCTTCCACGACGAGAAGACGCCGTCGTTCACCGTCTCACCCGCCCGGAATGTCTGGTTTTGCCACGGCTGCGGGGCGGGTGGGGACGCGATCAAGTTTCTGATGGACGCCGACCACCTGACGTTCATCGAGTCGGTGGAACGGCTGGCCGGCAAGGCCGGCATCCAGTTGCGGTACGAGGAGACCCCGCACTCCGGCCGCAGCGCACCGCGCCAGCAGCCCGGGCAGAAGCAGCGCCTGATCGCCGCGCACACCGCTGCCGCCCAGTTCTATCGCGAACAGCTCGGCACGCCCGGTGCGCGGCTGGCCCGGGAGTTCCTGGCCCAGCGTGGTTTCGGCCGGGAGGCCGCCGAGAAGTACGGCTGCGGGTTCGCGCCGGACGGCTGGGACCAGATGGTCAAGCACCTGCGTCAGCAGGGCTTCACGCACGAGGAGATGTCCACCGCCGGGCTGGCCAAGCCGGCCCGCTCCGGCTCGCTGATCGACCGGTTCCGGCGCCGGCTGATCTGGCCGATCCGGGACCTGTCCGGTGACGTGATCGGGTTCGGCGCGCGCAAGCTCTTCGCCGACGACGACGGGCCGAAATACCTGAACACCCCGGAGACGCCGCTCTACAAGAAGTCGCATGTGCTGTACGGCCTGGACCACGCCAAGCGGGAGATCGCCAAGCAGGGGCGCGCGGTGATCGTGGAGGGCTACACCGACGTGATGGCCTGCCACGAGGCCGGTGTGCCGACCGCGGTGGCGACCTGCGGCACGGCGTTCGGCGCGGACCACATCGCCGTCCTGCGGCGGCTGCTGTTCGACAGTGACGAAGTGGCCGGGGAGATCATCTTCACCTTCGACGGCGATGCGGCCGGCCAGAAGGCGGCGCTGCGCGCGTTCGAGGAGGACCAGCGCTTCGTCGGGCGTACCTTCATCGCGGTCAGCCCGGACAACATGGACCCGTGCGAGCTGCGCCTGGCCAAGGGCGACCTGGCGGTCCGTGACCTGGTGGCCCGCCGGGAGCCGCTGGTCGACTTCGCCCTGCGCCAGATCGTGAGCCGGTACGACCTGGACACCGTCGACGGCCGGCTGGCGGCGATGCATCGAGCGGCGCCGCTGATCGCGAAGCTCAAGGATCCGGAGAAGCGTGAGGGGTACGGTCGGCGGCTCGCCGAGAACCACCTCGGTCTGGAGATCGACACGGTGCAGCGGGCGGTGGCGCGCGCGACGTCCCCGGCGGCACCGGTGGTGGCCCCGCGCAAGCCGGTGGAGAGCCCGCAGCGCCAGGTGGAGCGGGAGGCGCTCAAGCTGGCCCTGCAATATCCGGTGCTGGCCGGGCCGATGTTCGACACGCTGGGCCCGGAGAACTACGGCGACCCGGTGCTGCAGGGCATCCGCAAGGCGATCGCGGCGGCCGGCGGCACCGCGGCGGCCACCGGCGGCGCGGGCTGGATCGAGGCGGTCCGGGACGCCTGTGACGATCTGGGCGGCAGGGCGCTGGTCGGGGAGCTGTCGGTGGACCCGCTGCGCATCGACGGTGCGGCCGATCCCCGGTACGTGCAGGTCACCCTGGCCCGGTTGCAGGTGGGTGCGGTGACCGCCCGGATCCGGGAGCTGAAGTCGAAGGTGCAGCGGATCAACCCGGTTGCGCACAAGGACGAATATCTGGCGCTGGCCGGTGAGCTCTTCTCACTGGAACAGCACGCGCGCGCCCTGCGCGACCAGGCGGCGGGAGGACTGTGAACATCTTTCGTCGGCGGCCCAAGCTGCCCGCCGAGATGCGCCCGCCGCTGGAGTCCGGTGAGCGGGTGCTGGCCTGGTCGCCGGTCGGTGAGGCCGGCGGCCCGCCGCTGGTCGCGACCAACCGGGGTCTGTGGCTGCCGGACGGGCAGAGCCGGTCCGCGGCGGAAAACCCCGGAGGGAAAACCACGAGACGCCTCGGGTGGCACGAGATTCACAAGGCCGCCTGGTCCGGCCGGGAGCTGCGGATCACGCCGGCCGAGGTGGCCGAGGTGCGCCCCGACTATGCCGTGCTGATCGACGCCCCGGTGCTGGTGTACCTGCTGCTGGAACCCGGCGAGCTGCCCGATCAGGTGCGCACCCGGGTGACCCGCTCGGTGGCGTACACCGTGCACCACCCGCTGCCGGTCGGCGGCGTGCGGGTGGTCGGCCGCCGGGTCAGCGGGGTGGACGGGTTGAGCTGGGCGGTCCGGTACGACGCCGGGACGCCGGTGGACGCCGAACCGGTGGTGCAGGTGACCGGGGAACTGGTCGCCGCGGCACAGGGAGCGACCGCACCGCCGGACTGACCGCGGGAGAATGTCAGACCCCGTCACTAGGGTCGTCTGGGTGAGTGTGGAACCTCTGATCCATGCCCGGGGGCTGGTCAAGCGCTTCGGTGGCTTCACCGCGGTGGACGGCATCGACGTCGATGTGCACCGCGGTGAGGCGTTCGGCTTCCTCGGGCCGAACGGCGCCGGCAAGAGTTCGACCATGCGCATGATCAGTTGCGTCTCGCCACCCACCGACGGGGTGCTGCGCATCCTCGGGCTGGACCCGCGCCGGGATGGCCCCCGGATCCGGGCCCGGTTGGGCGTCTGCCCGCAGCTGGACAACCTGGACATCGAGTTGACCGTGCGGGAAAACCTGACGACGTACGCCCGGTTCTTCGGCATTCCGCGTGCCGTGGCCCGCCGCCGCGCCGACGAGCTGATCGACTTCATGCAGCTCACCGAGCGGGCCACCAGCAAGGTCGACCCGTTGTCCGGCGGCATGAAGCGGCGGCTGACGATCGCCCGGTCGCTGGTCAACGAGCCCGAGGTGGTGCTGCTCGACGAGCCGACCACCGGCCTTGACCCGCAGGCCCGGCACCTGGTGTGGGAGCGGCTGTTCCGGCTCAAGCGGCAGGGCGTCACGCTGGTGCTGACCACCCACTACATGGACGAGGCCGAGCAGCTCTGCGACCGGCTGGTGGTGATGGACGGCGGCCGGATCGTCGCCGAGGGCTCACCGCGGGCGCTGATCGAACGCCACTCCACCCGCGAGGTGGTGGAGTTGCGGTTCGCCGGCGAGTCCCAGGAGAGGTTTGCGGACAAGCTGGCCGGCCTGGGCGAGCGGCTCGAGGTGCTGCCGGACCGGATCCTGCTGTACGTGGCCGACGGCGACGACGCGGCTGCCGAGGTGCAGCGGCGCGCGTTGCACCCGGCCAGCGTGCTGGTCCGGCGCAGCAGCCTGGAAGACGTGTTCCTGCACCTGACCGGCCGCACTCTGGTAGACGACTGATGACCGCCGCGCCGTACGTCTTCGAGTACCACCTGGTCAACTACCGCCGCACCTGGCGGTCCAGCGCGCTGTCGTCGTTCGTGCTGCCGCTGCTCACCCTGCTCGGCTTCGGGGTGGGCGTGGGCGCGTATGTCACCGGCGGCGTGAACGGGGTCCCCTACCTGGACTGGATGGTGCCGGGGCTGATCGCGTCCACCGCGGTGCAGACCGCCATGGGCGAGTCCAGCTGGCCGGTGTACAGCTACTTCCGATGGCTGCGCAGCTACTTCGCCCAGGTGGCGGCGCCGCTGCAGGTGGGTGACATCCTCGGCGGGCACCTGGCGTTCGTGGTCTTCCGCACGGTGCTTAGCTGTGCCGCGTTCCTGGGCATCGCCGCGCTCTTCGGCACCCTGCACTCGTGGTGGGCGCCGCTGTCGCTGCCGATCGCCGCGCTGACCGGGCTGGCGGTGGCCACGCCCACGTTCGCCTACGCGGCGGCCATTCCGAGCGACAGCTACCTGGCCATCCTGTTCCGGGTCGGGGTGCTGCCGATGTCGCTGTTCTCCGGAGCATTCTTCCCGGTCGACTCGCTGCCCGGGGTGCTGGCGGCGATCGCGTACGCGCTGCCGCTCTGGCACGGCGTCGACCTGACCCGGGTCGTCACCCTCGGGGTGCCGCCGGAGTGGTCGATTCCCGGCCACGTCGCCTACCTCGCGCTGTGGGCGGCCGGTGGCGCCGCCCTGGCCAGGCGGTGCTTCGCCCGGCGGCTGGTGGTGTGATCATGCTGTCCGCCCTGGCGATTCGCGGCTCCACCCGACGGGCCGCGTCGGTGATCGAGCGCAACGCGGCCACCCTGCGGTCCTCGTACTGGGTGGTGATGGCGACCGGTTTCCTGGAGCCAGTGCTCTACCTGTTCTCGATCGGCGTCGGGGTGGGCGCGCTGGTCGGCGACCTCGCGCTGCCGGACGGGCGCGTGGTGTCGTACGCCACGTTCGTCGCCCCGGCCATGCTGGCGTCCTCGGCGATGAGCGGCGCGCTGTCCGAGACCACCTTCAACTTCTTCGGGAAGATGAAGTTCATGCGGCTGTACGACGGGATGCTGGCCACCCCGCTGCGGCCGATGGAGATCGCGCTCGGTGAGCTGGCCTGGGCGATGCTCCGGGGCAGCGTGTACGCCGCCGCGTTCCTGGTGCTGATGGTGGTGACCGGGCTGACCACGGCCGGCCCGGCGGTGGTGGCCTTCTTCGCCGCGGTGCTGGTCGGGTTCGCGTTCGGCGGCGCGGGGCTGGCGCTGTCCACGTTCATGCGCAGCTGGCAGGACTTCGACCTGATGGCGTCGGCGCAGTTCGCGCTGTTCCTGTTCTCCGGGACGTTCGTGCCGGCCGAGCGTTATCCGGCGGTGCTCCGCTGGGTGGTCGAGGTGACCCCGCTGTACCGCTCGGTCGACCTGATCCGGGGCGTCACCACCGGCTCGTGGGGCTGGCTGCAGGTGGCCGATGTTCTGTACCTGATCGTCCTGTTCATCGTCGGACTGGTCGTGGCCGGCCGGCGGATGACCAGCCTGCTCTGCAAGTGAGCTGGGTATGCGGTGGACAAGGTGGTTAGACACCGGTCGTGGCGGGCATCACCTCCGCAGGTCGCTCATTTGTCCCGGAGGGAACCTTGCGATGAAGCTCCGCCACAAGAACGACAACACCGGCAACCCTCCGGGGGAGGACCGGAACGCCCACGGCCCGGATGCCGTGACCAGCACCCGGACCGGCGAGGACCGGGACAACGACCTGTCCGCGCCGGGTCCCGACGAGGGCCCGGAAAGTCCGGCCAAGCTGCAGGGCAAGGGCATCTTCGCCGCGGTCAAGCGCACCTTCAAGCAGTTCTCCGAGGACAACATCTCGGACTGGGCGGCCGCGCTGACCTACTACGGCGTGCTCTCCATCTTCCCCGCCGTGCTGGTGCTCGTGTCGCTGTTGGGCCTGCTGGGCAACGACGGGCAGCAGACCGTGCGGGGCGCGGTCACCGAGATCATCGACAACGACCAGATCCAGCGACTGCTCGACACCGTGCTCGGCCAGGTGAAGAGCACCGGCACGGCCGGACTCGCGGCGATCCTCGGTATCCTCGTGGCGTTCTGGTCGGCGTCCGGCTACATCGCCGCGTTCATGCGCGCCTCGAACGCGATCTACGACGTTCCCGAGGGCCGGCCGATCTGGAAGACGCTGCCGATCCGCGTCGGCGTGACCGCGGTGGTCGGGCTGATGCTGGTCGCCTCGGCCGCCATCGTGATCTTCACCGGCGACCTCGCCGAGGTGGTCGGCAGGGCGATCGGCCTCGGCGGTGTCGCCGTAACGGTCTGGAGTATCGCCAAGTGGCCGGTGCTGGTGATCCTGGTCAGCCTGATGTTCGCGATCCTGTACTGGGCCTCGCCGAACGCAAAGACCGGCGGGTTCCGCTGGGTCAGCCCGGGTGGCGTCTTCGCGGTCATCCTCTGGCTGCTCGCCTCCGGGGCGTTCGCCATCTACCTGGCCAACTTCGCCAACTACAACAAGACGTACGGCACACTGGGCGGTGTCATCGCGTTCCTGGTCTGGCTGTGGATCTCCAACATCGCCATCCTGCTCGGCGCCGAGTTGGACGCTGAACTGGAACGCGGCCGCGCGATCGCGGCCGGTCACTCGCCTGACGACGAGCCGTTCCTGGAGCTGCGCGACGACCGCAAGCTCAAGAAGGGCAGCGAGCAGGGCCTGAGTCAAGGCTGAACCGGCTTGCGGATGGCCGCGTCCCCGGCGGAGGGGCGCGGCCGTCGTGCTTCCAGCGCGGCGCCAACTTTTGATGTGCAAGGCAAAAGTTGGTAGAGATCTTCTGGAAGGTATGGACCTGACCGGCGGAACGGGCCTAGTGTGACCGGCACGACGCAGCGCCATCGCGGGCGCTGTGAGCGGCCGGGATGACCGGCCGGGCCTGTCCGCCGGAGGTGTCCTTGCACGTCATCGACGCACCGCATCATCGTGTGCTGCGCCTGTTGCGCGACGAAGGCCCGGTGTCGCGCGCGGAGCTCGGCGACCGGCTCGGGCTGACCCGGCCGCGCCTGCTGGCCGAGGTGGAGCGACTCGTGGCGGCCGGCCTGATCGCCGAGGCGGGGATGGCCGCCTCCCGCGGCGGGCGGCGCTCCACGCTGGTGGAACTGCACCCCCGGCTGCGGTTCGCCGCCGTCGATCTGGGCGCCAGCTCGATCGACATCGAGGTGGTCAACGGCCGGCTGGAGCCGCTCTCGGCGTACCAGGAGAACGCCGACATCCGCACCGGCCCGAAGGCGATCCTGCACCGGGTCAATGAGCTGCTCGCCAAGGCGCGGACCGATGGCGCGTACGAGCGGCTGGACGCGATCGGCATCGGCGTACCGGGTCCGGTCAGCTTCCGTGACGGCGTACCGGTGTCGCCGCCGATCATGCCGGGCTGGGACCGCCACCCGGTGCGCGAGCTGCTCGCCCGGGAGCACGGCTGCCCGGCGGTGGTGGACAACGACGTGAACATCATGGCGATCGGCGAACGGCACGGCGGGGTCGCGCACTCAGTCGACGATTTCCTCTTCGTCAAGATCGGGACCGGGATCGGCTGTGGTATCCACCTGGCCGGGGACGTGTACCGCGGGGTGGACGGCTGCGCCGGCGACATCGGGCACATCCAGGTGGACGCGCACGGCCCGGTCTGCTCCTGCGGCAACACCGGCTGCCTGGAGGCGCTGTTCAGCGGCGCGGCGCTGGCCCGCGACGCGACGGTCGCCGCCCGCACCGGCGAGTCGCCGGCGCTGGCCGAGCGGCTGGCGGTCAACGGTGCGGTGGCCGCACGGGACGTCGCCGACGGGGCGGCCGAGGGCGACGTCAGCTGCATCCGCCTGATTCGAGACGGTGGCCGGCGGGTCGGCGGAGTGCTCGCCACGCTGGTCAGCTTCGCCAATCCGTCGATGATCGTGATCGGGGGTGGGTTGGCGCAGCTGGGTCACGTGCTGCTGGCCGAGATCCGCAGCGTGGTCTACCGGCGGTCGCTGCCGCTGGCCACCGGAAACCTGCCGGTCGTACTCTCCGAGCTGGGCGCCCGCGCGGGCGTCACCGGCGCCGCGGTGCTGGCCAGCGACACCGCCTTCGAGCAGGCCGCCTCATGACCGAGCCGATCGAGACCGAGGAGCGCACCGGCGAGGTCGTGCTGGAGCTGCGCGACGTGGTGAAGACCTTTCCCGGCGTACGGGCGCTGGACGGCGTGCAGCTGGAGGTGCGGGCCGGCGAGGTGCACTGCCTGCTCGGCCAGAACGGCGCCGGCAAGTCCACTTTGATCAAGGTGCTGGCCGGCGTGCACCACGCCGACGAGGGCAGCATTCTCTGGCAGGGGCAGCCGTTCGCGCCGGCCACCCCGCAGGCCGCGATGAAGGCCGGCATCGCCACCATCTATCAGGAACTCGACCTGGTCGACGACCTCTCGGTGGCGGAGAACGCGTTCCTCGGTCACGAGGACCGGCGCTTCGGGTTCGTCCGCCGGGGCACCATGGCCCGCCGTACCCGGGAGATCCTGACCCGGCTCGGCCACCGGCACATCCCGCCGCGCCGGATGGTGCGGTCGCTGCCCGCGGCCGGCAAGCAGATCGTCAGCATGGCTCGCGCCCTCTCGCACGACGCCAAGCTGATCGTCATGGACGAGCCCAGCGCCGTGCTGGCGCACGACGAGGTGGCCAACCTGTTTCGGATCATCCGGGAGCTGACCTCGCACGGCATCGCGGTCATCTACATCTCGCACCGGCTCGAGGAGATCCGGGAGATCGGTGACCGGGTGACGGTGCTCAAGGACGGGCGTACGACGGCCGCCAACCTCCCGGCCCGCACCACCCCGACCCGCGAGCTGGTCAACAAGATGACCGGCCGCAGCATCGAGTACGTGTTCCCGCCCCGGGTCGAGCCGGAGTCCCACGAGCCGCTGCTGGTGGTGGAGAACCTGACCCGCGAGGGCGAGTTCGCCGACGTCTCGCTGACGGTCCGGGCCGGCGAGATCGTCGGCATCGCCGGGTTGGTCGGCTCGGGCCGCTCCGAGCTGCTGGAGACCATCTTCGGCGCCCGGCGCGCGGACCGCGGCACGGTGACCATGAACGGCAAGCGGATCAGCACGGTCGGGGCCGCGGTCAGGGCCGGCGTCGGCATGGCCCCGGAGGAGCGCAAGAGCCAGGCGTTGCTGCTGGACGAGCCGATCTACCGGAACATGACGCTGTCGTCGTTCAGCGGGTTCGCCAAGGGTGGGTTCACCGACGCGGGCCGGGAGAAGGCCGCGGCCCGCAAGGTCGCCGACTCGCTGGAGATGCGGCCGCGCGACGTGAACCGTCCGGCGCGGACGCTGTCCGGCGGCAACCAGCAGAAGGTGGTGGTCGGCCGGTGGCTGATCAGCAACGGCAAGGGCGAGACGAAGCTGCTGTTGCTCGACGAACCCACCCGGGGCGTGGACGTCGGCGCCCGGGCGGAGCTGTATCAGGTCATCCACGACCTGGCGGCCAGCGGCGTGGGCGTGCTGCTGGTCTCCAGCGAGGTGCCCGAGGTGCTGGGCCTGTCCGACCGGGTCCTCGTCATGCGTGAGGGACACCTGATCCACGAGGCGCCGGCCGGCGATCTCGATGAAGCCACGGTTCTCGACCTCGTCATGGCGGGGTCTCTGATGGAAGGCGAGCCCGCATGACCGACTGCACCGGAGGCCGCGCCGCGAACACGGAGGGCCGGGAGGGCATGCACAGGGAGGGCACAGCATGACCGACACGGCCGTAGCCAAGCCGGCGCCGACGCCGGAGGCACCCGAACCCGGGCCGAAGACCAGCTGGTGGAAGAGCGACGCGGCCGAGCCGGTCCGCCGCAACCTCGGCCTGGTCGTGGTGCTGATCCTGCTGATCATCATCGGCGTGATCACCCGGCCCGAGCTGTACAGCGACCCCACCTGGGTGAAGAACAACTTCTTCACGATCCTGCAGCAGGCGTCCGCGATCGGGGTCGTGACCGTCGGCATGACCTTCGTGATCATCGGCGGCGGCATCGACCTGTCGGTCGGCGCGATCATCGCGCTGGCCGGTGTGTGGGCGACGACGCTGGCCACCCAGAGCTACGGCGCCGGGGGCATGATCTTCACCGCGATCGTGGTCGGCGTGGTGGTCGGGCTGATCAACGGGGTGCTCATCTCGTACGGCCGGTTGGTGCCCTTCATCGCCACCCTCGCGATGCTGGTCGCCGCCCGCGGCCTGGCCGCGCAGATCTCCGGCAAGCAGACGCAGGTGTCGTCGAACACCACCATCAACGCGATCGCCACCACCCGGATTCTGGGCATCCCGCTCCTGGTGATCATCCTGGGCGTGGTGGTGGCGGCCGGATGGGTGCTGCTGAACCGCACCACCTTCGGGCGCCGCACGGTGGCGGTCGGCGGGAATCCGGAGGCGGCCCGGTTGGCCGGCATCAACGTCAAGTTCCACACCATGCTGCTGTACGGGCTGTCCGGCCTCTGCTGCGGCATCGCGGCGATCATGCTGACCTCCCAGGCGACCAGCGCGCAGGCCGCCATGGCGAACCTCTACGAACTCGATGCGATCGCCGCGGCGATCATCGGTGGCACGCTGCTCAGCGGCGGCCGCGGCACCATCATCGGCGCGCTGTTCGGCGTGCTGGTGTTCAGCACCATCACCAACCTGTTCGCGATCAACAACCTGTCCACCGAGGTCCAGAACATGGTCAAGGGCGGCATCATCGTCGTGGCCGTGCTGGTCCAGCAGTTCCGCTACAAGTCACTCACCACCCTGCTCAAGCGCTGAGCCCTCGACAATCGCCCTTCCTTGGAGCAGCTATGTCCTCTTTGTCCCGTAGGCGCATTCTCTTCGGCGGTGCGGCGGTCGGCGCCGGCGCGCTGCTGACCGCCTGCACCAGCAACGCCCCGCAGGAGAACACCCAGGTCAACACCGACAACGAAGAAGCGAACCCGAACGCCGCGCCCGGTCAGAAGGTGATCATCGGGTTCTCCGCCCCGGCCGCCGACCACGGCTGGATCGCGGCCATCACCAACAACGCCAAGGCGCAGGCGGCCGCGTACTCCGATGTCGAGTTCCGCGCGGTCGAGGCCGGCGCCGACGCGGCCGCGCAACGGGCCGCCCTGGCCACGATGATCGCGCAGAAGCCGAGCGTCATCGTGATGCTGCCGCACGACGGCAAGGAGCTGAACTCCTCCGGCCTGGAGGCGATGAAGGCCGGCATCCCGGTGGTCAACCTGGACCGCGCGTTCCCGGACGCGCTGGCGTACCGGCTGCAGATCAAAGGTGACAACTACGGCATGGGTGTCGCCGCCGGCAACTACATCGCCGCGCAGATGAAGCTCAAGGGCGTCGCCAGCCCGATCATCGGCGAGATCGCCGGTATCGACTCGCTGGAGTTGACCCAGGAGCGCACCCAGGGCTTCAACGACGCCCTGAAGGCCAACGGCATGCGGGTGGCCAACCGCCGCGCGGCCGAGTTCACCGCCGACAGCGGGCAGCGTGAGGCGGCCGGGCTGCTCCAGGCGCTGCCCAAGATGGACGCGCTCTGGAACCACGACGACGACCAGGGCATCGGGGTGCTGGCCGCGATCAACCAGGCCGGCCGCAACGAGTTCATCATGGTCGGCGGCGCCGGTTCCAAGGCCGCCATCGACGCGATCGCCGCGGACAACAGCGTGCTCAAGGCGACCGTCACGTACAGCCCGTCGATGGCGTCCTCAGCCATCTCACTGGCCCGGTTGATCGGCCAGAACAAGGGCATGTCAGACCTCGTGGAGTTGCAGGTGCCGAAGGAGATCACGCTGGCGTCGGAGACCATCGTCAAGGACAACGCGGCCCAGTACGCCAAGCTCGGCTTCTAGGGGGAGTGTGATGTCGCAACAGCTGCGGGTCGGCATGGTCGGCTACGCGTTCATGGGGGCCGCGCACTCACAGGCGTGGCGTACCGTCAACCACGCATTCGACCTGCCGCTGTCGGCACACATGACAGTGGTGTGCGGCCGCACCGAGGACTCGGTTGCGGCCGCCGCCGCCAAGCTGGGCTGGTCCGAGCACAGCACGGACTGGCGGTCGGTGATCGACCGCGACGACGTCGACCTGATCGACATCTGCACGCCCGGTGACACCCACGCCGAGATCGCGCTGGCCGCGCTCGCCGCGGGCAAACACGTGCTGTGTGAGAAACCGCTGGCCAACTCGGTGGCCGAGGCGCGCGAGATGGCCACGGCCGCGGCACAGGCACAGACCCGCGGGGTACGCACGATGTGCGGCTTCAATTACCGCCGGGTGCCCGCGGTGGCGTTCATGCGGCAGCTCATCGAGTCCGGGAAGATCGGCACGATCCGGCACGTCCGTGCGGTGTACCTGCAGGACTGGATCGTCGACCCGGAGTTCCCGCTGGTCTGGCGGCTGCGCAAGGAGGTGGCCGGGTCCGGCGCGCTGGGCGACATCGGGGCGCACATCGTCGACATCACCCAGTACGTCACCGGCCAGCGGATCAGCTCGGTCACCGCGATGACCGAGACGTTCGTCAAGGAGCGGCCGCTGCCGTCGCAGTCGGCCGGCCTGTCGGCGGCCGGCAACGGCGCCGGCACCGGTCAGGTCACCGTCGACGACGCCGCGCTGTTCCTGGCCCGGCTGGACGGGGGAGCGGTGGCCACGTACGAGGCCACCCGGTTCGCCACCGGCCGCAAGAACGGCATCCGGGTGGAGATCAACGGATCACTCGGCTCGGTCGCCTTCGACTTCGAGCGGATGAACGAGCTGGAGTTCTGCGACGCCACGCGACCCGGCGCCGAGCAGGGCTTCACCCGGATCCTGGTGACCGAGCCAGACCATCCGTACATGGCGGCGTGGTGGCCGGCCGGGCACCTGATCGGTTACGAGCACTCGTTCACCCACGAGATGCGGGACCTGATCGAGGCGATCGCCACCGGCCAGGACCCGGCCCCGTCGTTCGCCGACGCGCTGCAGGTGCAGCTGGTGCTGGACGCGGTGGAGCGGTCCGCCTCCTCCGGTGCCTGGACCGACGTGGATTCGGCGATGGTCACCGCCTGATCGTCCGGCGTGCGCCGGCCAGGGACGGCACGGTTGCGCCCCGTGCCGGTCCGGCGCACGCCGGAGTTCCACCGACGGTCTCCGAGGTCACGGACTGGTGAGGATGACCAGCTGCTGGGTCGCCCGGGTCATCGCCACGTACCGGTCGACGGCTCCCTCGATGCCGGCGCCGAAGGTCTCCGGGTCGATGAGGACGACCAGGTCGAACTCCAGTCCCTTCGCCAGCTCCGGCGTCAGGGACCGGACGCGGAACGCCGCCGGGAACGCGGGATCGCCGATCACGCAGGCGATGCCCTCGGCGTGTGTGGTCAGCCAGGTGTTGACGATCGAGGGCAGGTCGGAGGTGGATCCGTACCGGACCGGGACGCCGCCGCTGCGGACCGAGGTCGGCACGTTGGCGTCCGGGAGCACCGCCCGGATGACCGGCTCGGCTGCGGCCATGACCTCTTCCGGCGTGCGGTAGTTGATGGTCAGCGAGGACAGGCTGATCCGGTCGAGCCCGATCCGCTTCAGCCGGTCCGGCCACGACTCGGCGAACCCGTGCCGGGCCTGGGCGCGGTCCCCGACGATGGTGAAGCTGCGCGACGGGCAGCGCAGCAGCAACATCTGCCACTCCGCGTCGGTCAGTTCCTGCGCCTCGTCCACGACGATGTGCGCGAACGGGCCGGCCAGCCGATCGGGGTCGGCGGCGGGCAGTCCGGCCTCGTCGACCAGCACGTCCTGCAGGTCCAGCTGGCGCAGCATCGGCATGAGGCCTTCGCCGTCGTCGTACTCGTGCGACGCGATCAGGTCGTCGATGACCCGCGCCATGCCCGCGCGCTGGGCAGCGACGGCCGCATCATGGCGGCGGCTGCGTTCCGCGGCTGCCGCGTCGCCGAGCCGCTGCCGGGCCGCGTCCAGCAGCGGCAGGTCGGACACCGTCCACGCCCTGGGGTCCGCGCGCTGGAGCTTGCGAACGTCGGCCGCGCTGAGCCAGGGCGCGCACCTGCGCAGGTATGCGGGCACCGACCACAGGTCCGCGACCAGGTCGGCCGGGTCGAGCAGCGGCCACGCGCGGTGGACCGCGGCGCGCAACTCCCGGCTCCGCCGGAGCTCCGCTTCGCTTCCGCCGGTCCGGTCGGCCAGGATCGCGAGCAGTTCTGCCCAGATCTCGTCGCGCGCCTCGTTGTGCGGCGTGCCGGGCGCCGGCACCGCGAACGCCTCGGCCCAGTCGCCGGCGCTCAACCGGACCTCGGCCTCGTCGGTCGCAACGGTCATGCCCGTGGCCGGCGGTTCCTCGTAGAACCGGACGGCCGCCTCGATCGCCCGCACCATGTCCGCGGACGACTTCAAGCGGGCCACCTCCGGGTCGTCCTCGACCCCCGCCGTGTCCCCCTCGGCGACCAGGTCCCGCAGTGTGCAGGACTGCACGCCCTCCTCGCCGAGGCTGGGCAGCACGTCGGAGACGTACGCCAGGTAGGGCTGGTGCGGACCGACGAAGAGCACGCCGCCGCGGCGGTGACCGAGGCGCGGGTCGGCGTAGAGCAGGTATGCGGTGCGGTGCAGCGCGACGACGGTCTTGCCGGTGCCGGGACCGCCGTCGACGACCAGAGCGCCGTGCGACCCGGCCCGGATGATGGCGTCCTGGTCGGCCTGGATGGTGCCGAGCACGTCCCGCATCCGCGGCGACCGGCTGCTGCCCAGGCTGGCGATGAAGGCCGACTGGTCGTCCAGCGCGGCGTGCTCCGCCAGCCCGCCCGGGGTGAACACTTCGTCCCAGTAGTCGCTGATCCGGCCGCGGGTCCACCGGTACCGGCGGCGGCTGGCCAGCCCCATCGGGTTGGCGTGGGTCGCGCCGAAGAACGGCTCGGCCGCGGGGGAGCGCCAGTCGATCAGCAGCCGGCGCCCCGCGCTGTCGGTGAGCCCGAGCCGGCCCACGTACACCGGCTCGGCACCGTTCCCGCCGACCATCCGCCCCAGGCACAGGTCCAGGCCGTACCGCTGGAGGGTGCGCAGGCGGGTGCTCAGCCGGCGGACCTCGTCGTCCCGGTCCACCGCCTGCCGGCCCTTGCCGCCGGGCGCCTGGCGGGCGGCGTCGAGGCGCTCGGACAGCTCGGCGGTCCGCTGCTCGAGGCTCTCCGAAATGGCGGCGAAATGCCGTTCATCGGCGGCGATCAGCGCCGGATCGCCCTTGGCGGAAAGGTGGTCAGGAAGATCGAACACACTGGCGGTCAGGTAAGTCACGCGTCCCCGTTTCTGCCGTTTGTGCGGGCCTGACCAGCGATTCTGCGGCACTACCCGGGCCTTGCCGCAAGCCCCCCGGTGTGTTATAGGTTGGAAGTGGAAGGGAGCGGTGGCTCCTTTTTTCTTGCACCTTTCTGTGCGCCCTTCAGTGCGACAGATATGCGGTCAGCCGGTCGGCGAGTTGCTTCGGATGGCTGAGCGCTACCGCGTGGCAACCGTCCATCTCATCCGGGATAGCGCCGAGCCGGTCGGCCGCCACCCGGCGCTGGAAGTCCGCCGGGAACAACCGGTCCTCGCGCGGGACGAGCACCTTCGTCGGCACGTCCGGCCAGGCGTCCAGCGGCCACGGCTCGTTCCACTCCACGCTGACCTGGTCCCGGCCGTGCGCCGCTGCCTCCGCGACGATCTCGGCCGGCACGCCGTTGTAGAACTGCTCCTCCTCGCTGAGCCCCTCCGTGCTGCGGTGACCGGTGTTGTCCCACCAGTCGCCAGGCCGCTCACCGGGTTTCGGGATCATCGGCGCGAGCAGGACGATCAACCGCACCGGCAGCTTGTCGGCGATCAGCGGCGCGGTGAACGCACCATACGAGTGCGCGACGACCACCA
This sequence comes from Actinoplanes sp., assembly GCA_035685405.1. Lineage (GTDB taxonomy): Bacteria > Actinomycetota > Actinomycetes > Mycobacteriales > Micromonosporaceae > Actinoplanes. The sequence continues at coordinate 16,106 of DASSAL010000121.1, forward strand.
GGTCGCTCCGATCGCCGATCGCCGTGACGACCGTTTCACGGGAGTCGGCGAACCCGGCCGCCCGGTCCTCGATCGGCAAGTCCGGCACCACCACGTCGTGGCCGCGGCCGGTCAGCTCAGGGACCAGAAGATGCCAGTCCCAGGCGCTGCCCCCACCGCCGTGGATCAGAACGAAAGTCGTCATGCCCCGAAGTTTCACACGCCGGTACGACACGCGGGCCGCGAAGGAGGCGTCGACCGCCAGGACGGGGTTGGCTGATCACCGGGGCAGGCCCAACGCCGCGCACTCGTCGGCGGCGCCGCCGGCGTGCACGCCGAGCTGGCGAAGCGCACGGTTGGCCGCCCAGTCGCCGCGCGGTGTGCGCGCCCCGGACCCGTCCATCTCGGTGGCGTAGGAGCTGATCACCGCGCCACCGTCGGCGACGATGGCGGCCTGCTAGAGGTCGCCGACCTCGAGATACGCGAACCTGCCCTCGGCCCGGACGCCAGCGCCCTTGACCAGCAGCGCCAGGAACAGATCCAGGCCGTTGGCCGCGTCCGGGTCGGCGGCCAGGACCGCGCCGATCTCGTCCCACGCGGTCGCGCCGATCGGGGCGAGCACGAATCCCTGGTCCAGGGTGATCAGCTCGCCGCCGTCGCTGTGCAGCGTGTCCGCGGATCCGATCAGCGCGGTCATCTGGGCCATGCCGGTTCACCCCCGGATCGGGAACAGGTAGACGGTCAGCCGGTTCAGGATTCCGTACGCCACCACCTTCTGCAGCGCCGCGACCTGCGACGCCGTCGCCGATTCGGGGTACGCGAGATAGAGCACGAGGTGCTGGATATCGCCGGGGGGGGGGCACCGGCGTCCCGAGGTACGCACCGTTGCGCCGGAAGTTGACCAGGTCGTCCACGTACTTCTTGCCGGTCGACGTGATGGCCGAGTTTGAGATCGCGTACGTCATGGCTCGTACGTCGATGCTCTTGATGCTGGTCCCGGTCCTGGTCGCCGCGTTCCAGATGTCGATGTACTCGAAGCCGTCCGGCAGGTTCCCGCCGAGCGTCCGCTCGATGAGCAGCCGGTCCGGTCCCTGCCACTGCGCCGTGAGATTGTCGACCGAGGTCACGGCGCGGATCGCGAAGGCGCACTCGTTCGACAGGTCCCGCGCGGCCCGGGCGGCGTTGGCGCTCGCGGCCGCGGCGCGGGCGGTGTTGGCGGACGCCAGGGCCCGGGCCGCGGCGTCCTCCGCCCGGTTGGCGGCGGCTAGCGCCGCCTCCGCATGACCGGCCGCCGCCACGGCGGACGCGCGCGCCTGCTCGGCGTACGCGGCCGCCTCCGCGGCTTTGCCCCGCGCCGTCGCCGCGACCGACTGCGCCTGCTGAGCGTCCGCGGCCGTCCGCGTCCCGGCCCGGGTAGTCCTTGGTCACCAGGAACGCGGACCGCCGGGGTGCGGGTCGCGGTCACCGAGGTCATCCCGCACCCGGAGGTGAACGTGGTGCTGGGCCGGCTGGCGGCGCCGGTGACCGGCATCGCGCCGGTTGACATCGGCGCCCCGGCGACGACCGGGGAGACGCTTCGCCTGGCCGGCTACGGCCGGACGGCGACCGAGTGGGTGCCCGACAAGCTCCAGGTCGCCGAGGTGACGGTCGGCGAGGTCACCGACGGCGGCTTCGGCGTGACGGCCGCTGACGGCGGTGTGACCACGTGCCAGGGTGATGCGGGCGGCCCGGCGCTGCGTGAGGCGGCCGGCCGGGCGGAGTTGGTCGGGCTGCACGACAGCGCCGACCAGGGCGGGTGCTTCGGAGCGACCGGTGACCGGCGGGCGGCCGTCGAGACCCGGGCCGACCGGCTGGACAACTGGATCCACCGGTATCTGACCGTGCCCGGACCCGGTCGCCGAGGTGTCGGACAACCTGGCGGCGGACGCGGCGTTCACCGCCTCCTCGAGCGCTCCGGAGAGCTGGGGCTGGTCGCTGCGGACGATCAACGACGGCGTACGGGACAAGAACGGCTGGTCGTCGTGGTCGCAGACCGAGGTGGACCACACCGAATGGGTGGAGTTCGCGTTCCCGGAGGCCCGGGAGCTCGGCCGGGTGGATCTCTATCCGCGGGTGGACGTGCCCGGCGGCAGCTTCCCGGCCACCTTCACCATCAGCACGTGGACCGGCAGCGCCTGGGAGACCGTGCTCACCAAGCAGAACCTCCCGAACCCCGGCATCACGCCGGTGCGGCTCAGCTTCCCGCTCAAGGCCACCAGCAAGGTGCGCATCGAGGGCACCCGGCTACGCCTGATGCAGCTGTCCTGGGCGACCATCCGCCCAGGACGGCTGCGGGCGGCAGGTTGGTGGCGGGTGACGTCCTCTCATACCGCGTGGTGCTCACGCCGGTCGTCGATCGGAAGCAGCTCGAACACCGGGTGGCGGTGCGCCTCGGAGACGAAGTCGTCGACCGGCGCGTCCCGGTCAGCGGCGAAGTACGGCCGAGTGGCCGTGGCAACGGCGACGTACCGCTTGAGCACCGGACCCGCCTCGGCGGCCGGCAGCTCCCGCACGGCGTAGTCGCCCCGCTCCCGGCGACGGGCCAGGCTCACACGTCCAGCGGCGCGGGCGTTGTGCACCCACGACACCGCCCCGTACGGCGCGACCAACCATCGCCGCTGCCCGTCCTGGACCACCGTCGCCGGATGGGTCAGCGGCCGGCCGGTCTTGCGGCCGGTCGTGGTCAGCATGTATGTGCTGGGAACCAGGCCGGCGCGCACGAACACGCTGATGATGGCGTCGCCGATGCGGCGTCCGCGGCTGCGCCGGAACTGCCGGGGCGGGCGTTGATGTTTCGGATCCGGTTGGCCGGGTGTTCCTTCGGTCATCGCTCCCGCCTCCATCGAATCGACACCGGGTGCCGAACGGCATACCAGCCTGTCCCGCGAGTACGAGCGGGTCAATGGCAACCATGGAACCGGCAGGGGAGCGGACGGTCAGGCGGCGAGCTGGCGGCCCTCCTGGCCGGGCTGGAAGAGCAGGCCATCGGCGGCCGCGCTGTCCAGCGGCCGGGCGAAGTGGTAACCCTGGCCCAGTTCGCAGCCGGCCCGGCGGAGGGCGTCGCTCTGGGCGGGGGCCTCGATGCCCTCGGCGACGGTGACCAGGTCCAGCGTGTGGCCCAGCGTGACGATGGCCTGCGCCAGCGTGCCTCTGATTGGCTCGTCGGCCAGCTCGTCGACGAAGGACTTGTCGATCTTGACGATGTCTACCGGGAAGTGGCGCAGGTAGGACAGCGACGAGTAGCCGATGCCGAAGTCGTCGATGGCCAGGCGTACGCCCAGGGCCTTCAGCCGGTTCAGCCGCCCCATGGTGACCGCGGTGTCGGTGACCAGCATCGACTCGGTGATCTCGAGGATCAGGCAGGACGGGTCCAGGCCGGCGTCGTCGACGGCCTCAGCCACCACGGCGGCGATGTCCGCCTCCAGGACCTGGCAGGCGGAGAGATTGACGCTGACCGACAGGGCGGGGTCGCCCATGTGGGCGCGCCGGGCGTTCCATGCCGCCGTCTGGCGGCAGGCCTCGCGCAGGACGGCGGTGCCGATCGTGGTGATCAACCCGATCTCCTCCGCCAACGGGATGAACTCGAGCGGGGGAACGAGGCCGTGGTCGGGGCGCTGCCAGCGGACCAACGCCTCGAAGCCGCAGATGCGGTCGGTGCGCAGGTCGACGATCGGCTGGTAGTGCACCACGAACTCGTTACGGTGCACCGCCCGGCGCAGGTCGGCCTCGAGTTCCACCGCGCGGGCCTGGCTCGCCTGCATGGCCGGTTCGAAGACCACGTACCGGTCCTTGCCGTCCTTCTTCGCCTGGTACATGGCCAGGTCGGCGTTGCCGATCAGCTCGTCCGCGGCCGCGCTGCCCGGTTCGGTGACGGCGACGCCGACACTGGCGCCGACGAACACCTCCGAGCCGCCGAGGCGGAACGGGGAGCGCAGGCGCTCGATGATGCGTTGCGCCACGCCCATCGCCGTCTCCGGTTCCGTGACGTCGCTCAGGATCACGGCGAACTCGTCGCCGCCGAGCCGGGCCGCGGTGTCGTTGGCGCGCAGGCAGCCGAGCAGCCGGGCCGCCACCTCGACCAGCAGGGCGTCCCCGGCGGCATGCCCGAGCGAGTCGTTGACGTGCTTGAACCGGTCGAGGTCGACGAACAGCACCGCGGTCCGTTGGCCCTCCCGGGCGGCAGTGAGCAAGGTGTGGTCCAGCCGATCCATGAACAGCTTGCGGCTCGCGAGGCCGGTCAGCGAGTCGTGGAACGCCTGGTGCATCGCCTCCAGCGTGCGGGCGTCGGTCACGGCCAGGCTGACGTGCTCGGCAAACGCCTGCAGGACCTCGGCGTCCCGCTTGTCGTACGAGCCGCCGCTCACCGCGAGCGAGCCCACCGCGGCGCCGTCCACGTGCACGGGCGCAGCGACGGTCCGGTAAGCGTCCGTCGGGCCGTCGACCGCCAGCCCGTTGCCGAGCAGAGCCAGGTTCGCGACGCCCGCCGTGTCGTTTCCCGTCGTACGCTCGGCCCCGTCGCTGTGCGACACCGTGAGCAGGCTCTCCGGGTCCTCGGTGTCGCGCAGCCACAGCGTGACCGCGCCGCCGCTGAGCAGCTCCCGTGCGCCGGCCGTGACACTGTCCAGGATCTGCTGCAGCGGCGCCCGCCGGGCGATCGCCCGCTGGACGCTGGACAGCTGCTCGAGCAGCCGCTGCCGCTCCTGCACGGTGACCAGCAACCGGGCGTTCTCCACTGCCTGGTGCCGCTCCGCTTCCAGGGTGTGCAGCCGGTCGACGGTCAGCTCGACGACACGCGCCATTCCGCGCACGAGGCTCACTTCGTCGACCGTGAATCGCTCACCGCCGGAGCGGGCGATCAGGAGGTGACCGGAGGTCGTGCCGCCGATGGGCGCGGTCTGGACGAGGCACTCGCCCAGACCGGACACCGTCAGCGTCGTACGCCGGCCGGCCACCGCCTCCACCAGTTCCGCCGTCGGCATCCGGTGCGCCGGGAAGCCGACGGCGGCCAGCACGGCGCCGTCGGCGACGACCGCACCGACCTCGGCGTCGAGTGCCCGGCACGCGCGCTCGGCCGCCACCTGGCCGGCGTCACCGGCGTCCGCGACGGTGGAGACGACGGCGAGGAACTCGGCGAGCTGCTGAGTGCTGAGTGCACTGGCCAGCGCATCCATGTCAACCCACCGCGAGCACGGCAAGCGACTGGTGGTGGAAGCCGTTGCTACCCCGGGTGCGGCAGATCTCGCCCCAGGTGTAGAAGCCGGCGATGGGCAGCCCGCCGGATGCGGCGGTCATCCGCGCCACCTCGTCCGGCACCTGGTCGCCGAGCACGTTGCAGCGCAGGGCGCAGTCGAAGGCGAGGAACCCGATCGGCGTCGTACCGCCCAGCTCCTCCAGGCACGCCTGCCAGGCGTCGCCGGCGGAGGCGATCATGCTCGCCGCGTCTCCCTCCATGGGCCACAGCACTCCACCCTCGGGGAGCTCGCCACTGCTGCCCAGCGACCCGTCCTCGAACGAGCAGTTCGCGCCGACGTGGCGGACCTCCTCGCCGTTGCGCCGCCGGACGCCCAGCGGCCGGGTGCGGGAGAACTCGGTCAGCGCCGCGCTGTCCCGGTACGCCTCGGTGGGAGCCCCGAGCCGGTCCAGGTACGAGCTCAGCGCCGGCTTGTCGTCCAGGGTGTAGACCTTGCCGTTGCCGCTGCGCGTCACGATCATGCCGTCGCCGACCTTGCGGAAGCCATGCCGCACCGCGATGCCGAACGGCCCGTCGGAGGTGATGGCGGCACCCACGACGGTGTCGTTGAGCACCTGGTCGCCGTAGAACTGGAAGGTGCGGAAGTCGGCGAAGTCGACGAGATCCGGGTCCGGACAGGCGGCCCCACCGATGAGCGGGACACCGGCGCCGAGCACCGAGTACGCCCCGGCGACGATCGCCTCCTGGTCCTGGGCGATGCCGTCGGTGAGCAGCATCAGCAGCGGGTTGGGGTCGTCGACGATGCCGAGCGCGCACTGCGCCACGGCCTGGCCCGCCTCCCGGGGACGGGTACCGGCGCCGGTGGCGAACGTGGTGGAGACGGTGAAGCCGGTGCCGCCGAACGCGGTCACGACGATCCGCTCCCGGCCAGGGCCGGCGGTGGCGATCTCGCCACCCGACGAGCAGCCGATCAGCGGCACGTCGCCGGCGACCTCGCGGATGCCGGCCAGCACCTCGGCGGGGTCGCGGTGGACCGAACAGAACACCACCAGCAGCCGCGGGTCGGTGCCGGTCAGGGCACGCTGCGCGGCGTCGGCGCCGGCTTCGCGGTGCCCGGGAAGGTCGGAGTGGCCGACGCCGAGCCAACGGGTGGCGTTGCTCGGAGGGGGGACGGCGGAGAGCGCGTCAAGCGAGGTGTCAGTGGTCATGCAGAGCGGTTCGGCCGGGCACGCACCGAGTTGAGGAATATGACGCGTCGATCGCGACAGCTCGACGAGGTCGGACATTCTGGTCAACAAGACCGCCACCCGCAGCAGGCGCGTACGTCTCGCCAGTGCCGTCGGCTGAGGCCGCTAGAGTCACCAGATGGCGGAAGACGGCGAAGAAGCCTCGATGCGGGCGACGACTGCGCCCAAGAACATCTCGTTCGACCACCTTTGGCGGGCGAGTTCACCCTGCCCGAGCAGCGATCGGTTCGCCATCCGCGACGCATGCGAGGCGGCCCCGTGCTGAGGCAGGTCGCGAACGGTGTGCTGGTCCACGAGAGCGAGTTCGTCCAGAGCAATGCCATTGTCGTGCAGGGCCGCGGCGGCGTGTTGCTCATCGACCCCGGGGTGCAGGACCACGAAATGGCCTGCCTCGCCAACGACCTGTCCCCATCGGGCCAGACCGTTGTGGCGGGCTTCTCGACGCATCCGGACTGGGATCACCTGCTCTGGCACGCCCAGCTCGGCGCGGCCCCTCGGTACGGCACCGCCCGCTGCGCGGCCACCGTCCGCGATGAGCTGTCCGACCCGGGTGCCAAGGCTCGCATCACCGCCCACCTGGAACCGACGGGCATCGCCGAGCACGTTCCGCTGGACCTGTACGGCCTCATCACCGCCCTGCCCGCCGGGACGGCGCAGATTCCGTGGGACGGCCCTCAAGTCCGGATCATCGAGCATCAAGCGCATGCACCGGGCCATGCGGCGCTGTTCATCGAGGAACGCGGCGTTCTCGTCGCCGGCGACATGCTTTCAGACGTGCTGATTCCGATGCTCGACCTGAACAGCACCACGGACCCGATCGAGGACTACCTCGCAGCGCTGCGGCTGCTGGAGGGCGTGGCGGGCGACGTCGATGTCCTCGTTCCCGGCCACGGGTCGGTCGGCGGAACCGATCAAGTACACGCACGGATCGAGCGGGATCGGGCGTACGTGCTCGCCTTGCGTGCGGGCCATGTTCCCAGTGACCCGCGGGTCGGCCCATCGGCCAAGCCCGGCTGGGAGTGGGTAAGCGATGTGCACGACGGGCAGGCCCAGCGCCTCGCCGAAGGAAAGGAACGCGGCGGCACTGGTGGCTGACCCATCGACGCGCGGCGCTTGTTCCGCGGGGGGACCTAGGACGAACCGGGGAGGTTCAAGCCGAGAAGAGGGGCCTACCGTCGAGATGACGGCATGGGCCGCCGGGTGCAGATGGCTGTACCGCGGGACGCCAGCCGGGCACGGAATGGAGTTCGTTGTGACTGCCACTCCCACCCCCATCCCCACGCCCGAGGGCAGGGGCGAGCACCGTCCGTCCCGGCCGGGTCGCGGAACGGGGGGACATATCGGTTCGATCGTATTCGGATCGATCGCCGCCGGATTCGTCGTTGCGCTCCTCCTGGTCGCCGCACCGTTCATCCCGGCCGAGGAGAGCCGTCTCACCGGCGCAGTGCTGTGCGGGTTCGCGGTGGGTTGGGCGATGGTGGCCGTGCTCTCGGTGCGGTTCACCGACCAGCCACAGCGGTGGGCGGTGGCTCCGGCGTTGTTCATGGGGGTGGGCGGTGTTCTTCTGGTGGCGTTCGGCTCGTCGGTGCAGGCGGTGCTCAACTGGGTGTGGCCGCCGGCCATGCTGGCGTTGGCGATCTGGATGATCGTGCGTGTCCATCGGCAGCTTCGTAGCCGGAGCGCGCGCTGGCTGCTCTACGTCGTGGTCGGGGTGTTGGCGCTCGGCTCGATCGGCGGCGGCTACGAGGTCGTACGGGAAGCGATGGACGCCCGTGCCTACCCGGCGCCCGGTCGGTTGATCGACGTCGGCGGACACCGGCTGCACCTGAACTGCACCGGGTCGGGCAGTCCCACGGTGGTACTCGAGCCGGGCGCCGGCAGTATGTCGTCCTCTCTCGGCTGGATCACTCCGGCGGTAGCCCGGGACACCCGGGTCTGCGTCTACGACCGCGCGGGTCGTGGATGGAGCGAGCCCGCGGACACTTCTCCGGACGGCCGCCAGACCGCGACCGACCTGCACACGTTGCTGCACCGCGGCCAGGTCCCCGGACCGTATGTGCTGGCCGGCCATTCCTTCGGCGGGCTCTACGTGCTCGCGTACGCCGCCCGCTACCCCGACGAGGTCGCCGGCATGGTGCTGATCGATTCCACCGCGCCGGCCGCGCGGGTACCGGCAGCGGCGTCACCCGCCGCCCGGACGTCGTACGACGTCACCGGCCGTTTCTCCGCATTGGCGTCGAGTTCGGGCCGGCTGGGTCTGGGCCGGCTGGTCGCCACGCTGGCCGGCAGCGGCCTGCCGCCGCAGTCCCGCGACGAGGTGAACGCCAAGATGGCGACCGCCAGCAGCATGCGCAGCACGATCGACGAGTACCTCCAGCCATCGGCGGCGGAGCAGGCGGCCGCCCTGACCGACTTCGCCGACAAGCCGCTGGTCGTCCTGACGGCCGGCAGCGGACACGATGCCGCCGAGACGGCGGCGCAGAACCATCTGGCCACGTTGTCGACCGACAGCGTGCACCGCGTCATCGCCGGGGCCACCCACGCATCGCTGGTCGACGAACAACGAGACGCCGCCGTAACCACCCGAGCGGTCCTCGACGTCGCCGCGTCGGTCCGTAGCGGAGAGCCACTGTCCAGGTGACCGCCGGCGGTCCACCTGCGCCAACCTGGCGCTGGCCACCCTGGGCATGGCCAGTTCGGACGCCGTCGTCGTCCGTTCCGTCTACCTGATCTTGGAGCCACTCGGCTGGTCAGCGCTGGTGCCGTTCAGCGTGGCGGCCCTGCTCACCGGCCTGTGGCAGGCACTGAGCACCAGATGGGGCTTGCTGCGCCACTACTGGGTCATCACCAAGCTCGTGATGAACATCGCTGCCACCGGGGTGTTGCTGCTCTACATGCAGACACTCGGCCACCTCGCCGACGTCGCCCGCGCTGCCACCGACTCCGCTCTGGCCGCACCGCTGGCCGATCCCTCTCCGGTGATCCATTCCGCGGCGGCGATCTTCCTGCTGCTGGTTGCGCTGGTGCTGTCGGTTTACAAACCACGAGGGCTGACCGCGCGCGGCGCACGCATCCAGCGACGCACGCTCGTTTCTTGAGGGCGTCCGCGCGGTAGCCGACGACATGCAGCTTGATCGCCCACACCGAACCTCGACCCACCGTGACCCGGCGGACGCCGCTCGACCAGTTCTGTTGAACGCGGCGGCAGCATCGTCAGCGGCCAGGCACCGCTTTCCGACACCACGTCACCCCTCCGGCCGCGGGTCGACCTCCAACCGACCCACCGGCCGCACATCTGTCCGGCTGCCGTCCTGCTCACCGGCAGCCGCTTGCCATGCCGATGTTGACGGGCGGAGGATCGGTGCGTCACTGACAGCGGGAGGCGTCGTGGAGCTGCGCATCCTCGGGCCGCTCGAGGTGGTCATCGACGGCACGGTTCGCACCCTGCCGGCGGGCGGCGAACGGGCAGTGCTGCAGGTGCTCGCGCTCAACGCCGGACGGATCGTCCCGGCCAGCACGCTGGTGGACGCACTCTGGGGTGAGGAGTTGCCGGCCAACACCTCGAATGCCCTGCAGGGGCGCGTCTCGCGGTTGCGTAACGCTCTCGGTGATGCCGGCATCCCGGAATCGGCGGTGATCACCCGGCGTCCCGGATACCTGCTCGACATCGATCCCGAGCGCGTGGATGCCCACCGGTTCGTCCGGCTGATCCGGGACGCGCGCCGTCAGGCGGATCGGAACGCCGCGGTCGAAGCGATCGCCCTCTACGAGCACGCCCTGGCGCTGTGGCGTGGTGAGCCTCTCGCTGAGTTCAGCGCCGAGCCATGGGCTCAGGCGGAGATCAACCGGCTGACCGCACTGCGCACCGCAGCCATCGAGGAGCGCGTTGACCTCCGGCTCGTCCTGGGCCACCACAGCCGAACTGGTCGCGGAGTTGGAGGCTCTCACCGCCCGGTACCCGCTGCAGGAACGACTGCATGGCCAGCTCATGCTGGCTCTGTACCGGTCCGGCCGGCAGGCCGACTCCTTGGCCGCCTACCAGCGGTTACGCCACACCCTCGACGACCAGCTCGGGCTGGCACCCGCTGCCGAGGTACGGGCGCTGGAACAGGCTGTGTTGCGCCAGGACGCCAAGCTCGGCGCTCTACCTGAGCCAGCGCACCCCCCTGCTGGTGCTAGACAACTGTGAACATCTGGTGGATGCCAGCGCCGCATTGGCGGAGCAGCTGCTGATGGCGTGCGGGCGCCTCCGGCTGCTGGCCACCAGCCGCGAGCCGCTCGCCGTGCCGGGCGAGGTGCAGTTGGCCATCGGACCGCTGGACACCCCGCCGGAGGACGCCGTACCCGCCGAGGTGCCGGCGTACGACGCGGTGCGGCTCTTCCTGGACCGGGCCCATGCCGCGCTGCCGGCCTTCCGACCCGACGCCGGGACCACGGCGGCGGTGGCGGAGGTGTGTCGGCGCCTCGACGGCATCCCGCTGGCCATCGCCCTGGCCGCCGCACGGGTGGAGACCCTGACCAGCGGTGAGATTGCCGCCCGGCTCGAGGATCAAGGCTTGCTGGCCCGTCATCGCGGCGACCTCACCGGCGCGCGGCGCCACTTCTCCACCGCCCTCGGCATGCTCGCGGCACCCGAGGTCCGGGACTGAGCCGCGGCCGCAACCAGTGGTCTGGGGTTCGTCGCGGAGCTGACCGGCGACCTGACCACAGCCGAACACCGGCACCGGGAGGCCTCTCAACTGGCTACCGACGCCGGGCACGTCGCCGCCGCGGCGCGCGCAGCGGCGGTCGAAGGATTGGCATGCGTGGCTGCTGCGCGCGAAGACGGACAGACCGCCGCCACCCTGCTCGGCACGGCCGCCCGGTGGCGTTGCCACGCACACCGACCGGCCACGCCGCTCGAGCAGCGCGACATCGCCCGCGCCGCCGAGCGTGGCCGGGCGCTGCTCGGCCCGGCCGCCGATGAGGCGGCCTGGGCGGCCGCTCTCACCCAACCCCAGGACCCGCTGCTGCCGCAGCAAGTGGACCGCTGACCGGCTGCTGTCAGCCGGCACCGCGCCGGCCTGTTCGGGGGTAACCACCTGGGCGGGAAGCTCGCCGACCGGGCGATCCTGCCGTCCATTTCGGCACCCTGGCCGCCCTGGCGATCAGCCTGTTCGTCATGGAACCGGCGCTCACCAACCGCACCCCATCCGGAGAGGACGACCGAGTGGTTCCAGGTTCCGCAGATGACCAGCCGCCGGCGCGTGCGGGAAGTCAGCGCCTGGATCAGCGATGTTCCCGGCGTACGCACCGTCGAGGCGCGACTGGACACCGCAACCGTGCACGTCACCGGCACAGCCGATCCCGCCGCGGTAGAGGCCGCCGTTCGGCGGGCCGGCTACTCCGCCACGGCGCTGCCGCTTCCTTCCCCGCCGAGGCTTGACTTCAAGTCAACTTCAATTGATGAGGTAGCGCCATGACTTCCCTAGCCACCGAAGTCCCGGCACGGGTTGCGCCCGCCGGTCGGTCGCAGCGCCGCCTGACCGTCGGCTTGTTGAT
>DASSAL010000122.1:0-1845 GCA_035685405.1 Actinoplanes sp.
ATGGCGCGTTCCCGTTCCGGCTCGGTGGCGGCCGGGGCGGTCAGCGACGCGTCCAGATTGGTGCGGATGATGGCCAGCGGGCTGCGCAGCTCGTGCGAGGCGTCGTCGATCAGCTGGCGCTGCGCCTGGAAAGCGTCGTCCAGCCGGTCCAGCATCGAGTCGATGGTGTCGGCCAGGTCCCGCAGTTCGTCCCGCGGCCCGTCCAGCCGGATCCGCCGGGACAGGTCGGTGGCCTGGATCTCCCGGGCGGTCCGGGTGATCGCGCCGACCGGGCGCAGCGCCCGGCCGGACAGCACCCAGCCGATGCCGAGGCTGGCGACGAACAACCCGCCCAGGGCGATCAGCGAGTAGTCCCGCAGGTTCTGCAACGTGTTGAAGTTGACGGCAGCTTCGATCTCGCTGACCTCGGCCACGGTCGCGGTGCGGACGAACTGCCGGTTCTGGTAGACCTTCGCGGTCTGCTGAGTGATCGGCTGCGGCTGGGCGGTCTGCGCCACCGCGAAGTAGGTGATCGCCAGGGCGGCGCCGGCGAGGGCGAACAGCAACGTGGAATAGAGCACGGTGAGCCGGAACCGGATGGACCGGACGAACGGCAGGCGTCTCACGACGCCTCCCGCAACCGATACCCGCGACCGACCACGGTCTCGATCCATTGACCGCCCAACTTGCGGCGGAGCGTGCCGACGGTGACCCGGACGGTCTGGGTGAACGGGTCGGCGTTGGCGTCCCAGACGTGTTCCAGCAGCTCCTCGCTGCTGACCACCCGGCCGGGGCGGGTCATCAGATATTCCAGCACACCGAACTCCTTCGGCGTCAGGGCCAGCGGCTCGGCGTCCAGGGTGGCCTGGTGCCGGGCCGAGTCCAGGCGCAGCGGGCCGACGGTGAGCACGGCGGAGGTGCCGGCGGTGTCCCGGCGCAGCAGCGCGCGGATCCGGGCCAGCAGTTCGGCCAGCGCGAACGGCTTGACCAGATAGTCGTCGGCACCCTCGTCCAGGCCGCGGACCCGATCGTCCAGGCCACCGCGGGCGGTCAGCATGAGCACCCGCAGGTCACCGTCGCCCGGTGTGTCCAGCTCGCCGTTGCGCAGCGACCGGCACAGCGTGAACCCGTCGCCGTCCGGCAGGTTGATGTCCAGCAGCATCAGGTCGTACTCGTTGACCGTGAGCCGGTCGTACGCCTGCGCCGCGTCCGCCGCGACGTCCACCGCGTATCCGGTCCGGGCCAGGCCCACCCGCAGGCCCTCGGCCAGGTCCTCCTCGTCCTCCACCACCAGCAGCCGCATCCTTCGACTATCCACGGCTGATCAGGCTGCGTGCCACCTGCTGGGCACGCTCGATCGGTACGGCGAACCCGATGCCGATGTTGCCACCGCCTTCGAGGGTGGCGATCGCCGTATTGACGCCGATCACCTCGCCACGCGCGTTCACCAGCGGGCCCCCCGAGTTGCCGGGGTTGATGGACGCGTCGGTCTGCACCGCGGTCTGCCGGGTCGCGCCGCCCAACCGGACCGGCCGGTCCAGGGCGCTGACGATGCCCGCGGTGACCGTGCCGGACAGGCCCAGCGGCGAACCGACCGCCAGCACCGGCTCGCCGACCCGGATCCCGGCGGGGTCGGCGAGCGCCAGCGGTCGCAGGGCCGCGGACGGTGCGACTCGCAGCACCGCGATGTCACTGTCCGGGTCGGTGCCGACCACCTCGGCGGACAGCCGGCGGCCGTCCGAGCCGACCACGCTCACCCGGCCGCTGCGTCCGGCCGCCGCGACGACGTGGTTGTTGGTCACGATGTGGCCGCGGTCGTCGATGACGAAGCCGGCGCCGGAACCGTTGCCCGCCCGCACCGACACC
>DASSAL010000123.1:0-3055 GCA_035685405.1 Actinoplanes sp.
GTCGCGCGGCCGGTCGCGGCGCGGCCCGCGCTGGTCCGGTTTGTCGGCCAGGCGCATGGTCAGCGAGATCCGCTTGCGGGCCTCGTCCACCTCGACCACCCGGACCTTCACCACGTCGCCGGACTTGACCACCTCGCGCGGGTCCTTGACGTACGTGTCGGACAGCGCCGAGACGTGCACCAGGCCGTCCTGGTGCACCCCGATGTCGACGAACGCGCCGAACGCCGCCACGTTGGTCACCACGCCCTCCAGGACCATGCCGGGCCTGAGGTCGGCGATCGTCTCCACGCCCTCGGCGAAGGTGGCCGTGGTGAACGCCGGCCGCGGGTCCCGGCCCGGCTTCTCCAGCTCGACGATGATGTCGGTGACCGTGGGCAGGCCGAAGGCGTCGGTGACGAACTGCTCGGGGCGCAGCGCCTTGAGGATCGGGCTGCCGATCACCGCCTTGAGGTCCCGGCCGGTGGCGCTGAGGATGTGCCGGACCACCGGGTACGACTCCGGGTGCACCGCGGAGGCGTCCAGCGGGTCGTCGCCGTCGCGGATGCGCAGGAATCCGGCGCACTGCTCGAACGCCTTCGGGCCCAGCCGCGCCACCTTCTTGATCTCCGAGCGGTTGCGGAACGGCCCGTTCGCGTCGCGGTGCAGCACGATGTTCTCGGCCAGGCCGGCGCCGATCCCGGACACCCGGGTGAGCAACGGCGCCGATGCGGTGTTCACGTCCACCCCGACCGCGTTCACGCAGTCCTCGACGACCGCGTCCAGCGAGCGGGACAGCTTCACCTCGGACAGGTCGTGCTGGTACTGCCCGACGCCGATGGACCGCGGGTCGATCTTCACCAGCTCGGCCAGCGGGTCCTGCAGGCGGCGGGCGATGGACACCGCCCCGCGCAGCGAGACGTCCATGCCGGGCAGTTCCTGCGCGGCGTACGCGGATGCCGAATACACCGACGCGCCGGCCTCGGACACCATCACCTTGGTCAGCTTCAGCTCGGGGTGCCGCCTGATCAGGTCGGCGGCCAGCCGGTCGGTCTCCCGCGACGCGGTGCCGTTGCCGATCGCCACCAGGTCCACCCGGTGCCGCTTCGCCAGCTCGGCGAGGGTGGCGATGGACGCGTCCCATTTCTGCTGCGGCACGTGCGGATAGATCGTCGAGGTGGCCACGCACTTGCCGGTGGCGTCCACCACGGCCACCTTCACCCCGGTGCGGAAGCCCGGATCGAGGCCCATCGTGGTACGGCTGCCGGCCGGTGCCGCCAGCAACAGGTCGCGCAGGTTCGCGGCGAACACCCGTACCGCCTCGTCCTCGGCCGCCTGCCAGAGCCGCATCCGCAGGTCCGCGCCGAGGTGGATGAGGATCCGGGTCCGCCACGCCCAGCGCACCGTGTCGGCCAGCCACTTGTCACCCGGCCGGCCCTGGTCGGCGACGCCGAACCGGGCCGCGATCCGGGGCTCGAAGGTGGACTCGCCGGCCGGCTCGGGTTCCATGGTGAGGTCGAGTACCTCCTCCTTCTCGCCCCGGAACGCGGCCAGGATGCGGTGCGACGGCAGCTTGGGGAAGGGCTCGGCGAAATCGAAGTAGTCGGCGAACTTGGCGCCCTCGGTCTCCTTGCCCTCGCGCACCTTGGCGACCATCCGGCCCCGCGTCCACATCCGCTCGCGCAGCTCGCCGATCAGGTCGGCGTCCTCGGCGAACCGCTCGATCAGGATCGCCCGGGCGCCGTCCAGGGCGGCCTGCGCATCGGCGACCGACTCGGTCAGGTACGCCGCGGCCTCCACCCGGGGGTCCCGCGCGGGGTCGGCGAGCAGCAGGTCGGCGAGCGGCTCCAGCCCGGCCTCGCGGGCGATCTGGGCGCGGGTCCGGCGCTTCGGCTTGTACGGCAGGTAGATGTCCTCCAGCCGGGCCTTGGAGTCGGCCGCCCGGATCTGCGCCTCGAGCGTGTCGTCGAGCTTGCCCTGTGCCCGGATCGACTCCAGCACCGCGACCCGGCGGTCCTCCAGCTCGCGCAGGTACCCGAGGCGTTCCTCCAGCGCGCGCAGCTGCTGGTCGTCCAGCGCGCCGGTGACCTCCTTGCGGTAGCGGGCGATGAACGGCACGGTGGCGCCGCCGTCGAGCAGGTCCACCGCGGCGGTCACCTGCGCCTCGCGGACACCCAGCTCCTGGGCGATACGCTCGGAGATCGTGGTCGGGGAGGTCGTCGTCACGGCAGCGATTGTGACCCAGCGGCGGTCCGATTGTCGCGCCGCCCCGCCCGGTCCGACGCCCGGATAGTCCGGAGTGCGGCCTCGGTGCGCGACGCCGCGCCGGTCTTGCGCAGCACATTCGACACGTGCACCGTCACGGTGCGGACCGAGATGCCCAAGGCCGCGGCGATCTGCTTGTTGGACATCCCTTCGGTCAGGCACCCGAGCACCTCGCGCTCCCGCACGGTCAGGTCCCGGACCGGCTCGGCCGGACCGTCGGGACCCTCGGTGGCCAGCAGTTCGGTGATCCGGTACGGGTTTCCGCCGGTTCGTCGCCAGACCGACTCGGCCAGTTCCGCGGTGACCCTGCGGTGGGCGTACACGTGCTGGAGGATCGCACCCACCTGTGCGGCGTCGAGCGGGCCGAGATGTTGCCGGACGGCGCCGGCAACGCCGGTCAACCGGGCCAGCGTCCGCGCGGTCAGCAGCGGCGACACCGCCTCCTCTGGGGGCCGGCTGGTGACCAGCAGCAAGGCCGGCAGATCCGCGCCGGCCAGTTCGGCGATCAGCGTCAGGCTGGCCGGGTCCAGGGCGTGGAGGTCTTCGGCGACCAGCACGGCCGGCCCGGCGCCGACCACCGCCCGGACGGTCGCCACGGCGATCCGCAGCAGCGCCTCCGGGGTGTACCGCTCCCGGGGGACGTCCGGGTCCTGCGCCAGCCAGCGCAGTGCGTCCCGCGGGACGTCCAGGCCGCGGAGGTCACGGCCGGTCAGCACGGCGGCCAGCCAGTCGTACGGGGCGGGGGAGTGCAGCCGGGCCGTACCGATGATCGCCCACTCGGGCACGGCCGCCGCGACCAGCGTGGTCTTGCCGG
>DASSAL010000124.1:0-8690 GCA_035685405.1 Actinoplanes sp.
CGGCATCGGGTGGCGCGGCCGCCTTCTCGGCCACCAGCCGGGCCGGCCGCCGCCACTGACCGGCCGCCTTCGAAGGGCCGGCCGCCGCCACCGAGCGGCCGCCTTCGAACGGTCCGCCACCACCGAGCGGCCACCTTTTGACGGGCCCGCCACCACCGAGCGGCCGCCTTCTGACGGGCCCGCCGCCACCGAGCGGCCGCCCTTGACGGGCCCGCCACCACCGAGCGGCCGCCGGCTGCCGTGATCGAGTGGTCGCCCTCGACCGGCCGGCCGCCGCCACGGTCAGGCGGCCACCACGACCGTGAGGGTGACGTCGAGGTGCCGGCCGATGATCGCCCGGCCGCCGCCGACGCCCGCGGCGAACCGGTCCACCCGGCCGGTGGCCGTGAACCGGTCCGGCCCGATGTCGGTCAGGGTCAGCGTGACCTCGCAGCAGCCGCCGCGCACGCTCAGCTCACCGATCACCTGCCAGCCGTCCGCGCCCTGCACGACGCGGGTACTCCGGAAGCCGATCGCCGGATGCCGCTGGACGTCGAGGAAGTGCTTGCCCCGCACGTCCCGGTCGCGGCGGGCGTCGTCGGTCGCCCAGGACGCCGCGTCGATCTCCGCCGAGACGGTGGACCGGCGTGGTTCCGCGGCCACCGTGACCGTGCCGGCGCGGATCGCCATGGTGCCGTTGACCGGCTTGAGGCCGAAGACGTGGGTGGCGGTGAAGCGTACCTCGGAACGAATCGGATCGATGGCGTAGGTGCCCGGCTGGATCCGGGTGAGGGTGTTCGTCATGCCGTCAGCCTGATCCGGCGACCGCGCCGGCACCTCAGTGCTGCTACGTAACCGGGCCACGCAATCGCGCGGCCAGCTGGGTGCGGTTGCGCAGGCCCAGCTTGGCCAGGACGTTGCGGACATGCGTCTCCACCGTCCGCTCGGAGAGCACCAGCTTGGCGGCGATGGCCCGGTTCGCCAGGCCGTCCGCCACCAGCTCGGCGATCTCCCGCTCCCGGCCGGTGAGAGGGTCACCGGCGAGCCGTCCGGCGATCGACACCAGCCGGTTCGCGCCCAACCGGCGCGCGGTGGCCGCGGCCCGCTCGGCGAGCCGCCGCGCGCGCCCGCGGTCGCCCGGGCGGCAGCGCGCCTCCAGGGCCTGCGCGTGTGCCAGCTGCGCCTGTGCCACGAACGGGGTGGCGCCGATCCGTTCCTCCATCCGGACCGCCTCACTCAGCTGCCGGTCCGCATCGTCGTGCCGGCCCAGCACCGAGGCCAGGGTGCCCCGGATCCGGGCCACCGCGCCGTAGCAACTCGTCGTGCTGTTGAGATACAGGTGCGCGTACGGAGCGGTCTGCTGGTAGCAGTACCGCACCGCGTCCTGATCGCCGAGCCAGGCCGCGACCTCGCCGGCCGCGGCGACGGTGAAGATGCGGCGGCCGTCGTGATGCAGCGTGGGCAAGGCCGGGCGCAGTCGCGCCCAGCTCGCCCGGCCGAACTCCCGGTCGTCCATCAGCAGCGCGCAGTGGGCGATCTGCGCGGCCGCGATCGGTACGTCGTAGTGCCGGCGGGCCTCGTTACGCACCAGCTCCGCCCAGCGGCCGAAGTCGCCGGTGTGCGCGGCGAGCGCACCGGCCAGCGCCAGGTAGAGGAAGTACGCGCTCTCGTCCTGGGCGCGCCGCCCGATCTCCCGCGCCGCCAACCCGAGCGCGTCCGCCTCGGCGAACCGGCCGTTCAGCAGTTCCCGCACCGCGCGGGCGCGCAGCAGGTGGTACCGGGCCAGCGGCCAGCCGAGCCGGTCCGCCAGCACGGTCATCTGCTGCACCTCGGTGTCGACGGCGGTCATGTCGCCGCGGGCGAGCAAGGCGTCCATCCGCCAGCCGCGGGCCCACAGCTCGGCGTCCGGGCGTCCGCTGCGCAGCGCCAGCGTCCGGTCCGCCAGGTCCAGCACCTCGTCCAGGTGGGTGGCCGGTTCCAGCACCTCGTGCCGGGCGTGGATCGCGGTCACCAGCGCGCCGGGTTCGCCCGAGCGTTCCGCCATCGCCATCGCCTCCCGGCTGATCGTCTCGGCGCGGGTGCGGTCGCCGTGCTCCGCCAGCAGGAACGCGTGCTGGGCCAGCACCTCGGCGTGCGCGTCGTTGTCCGCATCGCCGAACAGGTCCCGCGCCCGTTCGCAGAAGCCGATCAGCGTGGTCCCGTGCAGGCCGGACACGCCGCGGACCACCAGCGCGGCCCGGGATGCCAGGGTCGGGTCCCGGCGCCGCTCGGCGTGCTCGAGCACGGCCGCGCAATCGGCCAGCGCGACGTCCAGCTGGCCGTCCCGGTACGCCACTTCGGCCCGGGCCAGGTGCAGCTCGGGATCCCCGGGAGCGAACTCCAGCGCACGGCCGTACCAGCGCGCCGCCTCGCCGTGGTCGAGCCGGTGGGCCGCCGTTCGCGCGGCGTCCACACAGGACGACACCGCGGTACGCCGGGAGGATGCGTCCACCGCCGCCCGCACCCGGTGCCGCGCCACGTCGGCGTCCGGCGCCCCGGCGGCCACCAGCGCCTCGGCGATCCGGGCGTGCCAGCCGATCCGGTCGGCCCGGGTCAGGTCGTCGTACCGGGCCTGCCGAACCAGATCGTGCGCGAACCGGAGCGTCGACGGGTGCCAGGGGTCGTCGATCAGGACGCCGGCACCCACCGCCTCGGCGAGCAGCCGGTCCACCGCGCCCGGCTCCGCTGCCGCCGCCCGGAGCACCGTGATGTCCACATCGGATCCCAGCGCGGCCGCCCCGCCGAGCAGGTCCCGCGCCGCCGGCGACAACTGGTCCATCCGGCGTGACACCAGGCGGCGCAGCCCGTCCGGCAGGTCCACCGGGCTGGCCGGCCGGCGCAGCCGGTCGGCGCGGGCGAGCAGACGGGCGAGTTCCCGGATGTACAGCGGGTTGCCGCCACCGAGCCGGTGCACCACGGCCGGCCAGGTGCCGTGCACCGGCCCGCCGGCCTGCTGGGCGAGAAAGGCGGCCACCGCGGCGGGTTCCAGCGGTCCCAGGTGCAGCACATCGGCCCGCGGCAGGCGCTCGTCCATCCGCCAGGCCGTACCGATCACCAGGATGCCGGCGGTGGGCAGGTCGCGGGCGAGCCGGCGCAGCAGGGACAGCGACGCCGGGTCCGCCCAGTGCAGATCCTCCAGCACGAGCATCAGGCCGCCGAGCCGGCGGGCAGTCTCGCGCAGCGCGGCGGCGGCCGCGTGCTCCACCCGGAACCGGGCCGCCGCGGCGCTCTCCCCCGGCCCTTCGCGAACCTCCAGCAGGGCCGGCGACAGGCCCTCCACACCGGCGTCCAGCAGTCGTGACCACGGCCAGTACGCCGGCGCGCCCTCGTCGGGCTCGGCCCGCCCGGTCAGCACCGTGACGTCCGCGGCGGCCGCCCGGGACACCGCCTCCTCGACCACCGCGGTCTTGCCGATGCCCGGTTCGCCGGTCAGCAGCACCAGGCTGCCGTGCCCGGCGACCGCCTCGGCGCGCAGCCGGTCCAGGGCCACCACTTCGGGCACCCGGCCGACCAGCCGCTCTTCCATGCCGGCATCATCCCGCGGATCGTTACGTCGCCGGTACGTCCACCGCGATCTCCGTACCCAGGTGGTAATCGTCGCAGAGGTCGAGGTTGTCACCGCTCCAGAACCGGCCCGGGTCGTACCAGCTGGCCGGCCGTCCGCCCGGCAGCAGGCCCATGTCCTCGTACGTCACCGCGACCACCTCGGCGCAGTACGCGGTCTCCAGGTCCGCCTGGTCCTCCGGCGCCGCCCGCCACGGCGGCCGGATCTGCGGCACCCGGCCGCGCACCCACCGCCAGGCCATCTGGGCCGAGGACGGGAACGGCGTGCCGTCCAGGCGGGCCACCGTCCGCAGCGCCTGGTCTTCCGCCTCCTTGGTCACCGCCGGCTCGAGCTGCCGCATCCAGGCCCGCTGCCCGTAGCGGTTGGCCCACACGCAGACCGCGTCGCGCAGGTCGTGCAACTGCACCCCGCGGTGGAACGTGCCGGACCACAGGTCGGGAAGCGACCGGCCCAGCTCGGCGTGCCACATCATCGACGGCATGTCGTCGATCCCCCGCGACATGCCGACGTGGTTCACCGGGCTGTTGGTGAGGGCCCGGATGGCCCGGTCCGGCCCGGTGCGGCCCCGAAAAATCCAGATATCACCCGTACGCGTCAGCTCGATGGCCTCATCGAGACTTATCCCGGCATCCACGTGTCTATCCTCGGCTGATGCGGTGGTGGAAGATAGTGGGTTTGGCGGGAATCGCCGGTGTCGCGGCGACCGGCATCGTGGTCGCACGGGCGGAACGGCAGCGGCGGGCGTACACACCGGAGGAGATCCGCGAGCGCCTGCACGCCCGGGTGGCCGAGGTGGACGAGCCGGTCACCGAGGACCGGGACCGGTAGCTACACCACATCGGCGTCCCGCAGCAGGGACCACAGCCCGGCGCCGTCCGGCGCGGAGAACCAGGTCTTGCCGCCGGAGCCGACCGCCTCCGGGCCGGTGGCCGGTCCCGGCACGGCGCCGGCCAGCACCGCCTGGGTGGGCGACAGCCGGCGGATCGCCACCGCGGCCACGTTCTCCGGGTGGGCGTGCGCGAACTCGGAGTAGATCTCCTGGTCGTGCTGGCCGTCGTCGCCGATCAGCAGCCACCGGATGTCCGGGAACTCGCCGGCCAGCCGGCGCAGCGTGTTGCGCTTGTGCTCCTGGCCGCTGCGGAACCAGCGGTCCGTGGTCGGTCCCCAGTCGGTGAGCAGCAGCGGGCCGGCCGGGTAGAGATGCCGGGACAGGAACCGGGTCAGCGTCGGCGCCACGTTCCACGCACCGGTGGACAGATAGAAGATCGGCGAGCCGGGGTTGGCGGTGGCGAGGCGCTCGTAGAGCACCGCCATGCCGGGCACCGCGTTGCGCGCGTGCTCGTCCAGCACGAACGTGTTCCAGGCGGCCAGCAGCGGACGGGGCAGGGCGGTGACCATGACCGTGTCGTCGATGTCGGAGACGATGCCGAACGTGACGCTCGGGTCGACCACCCGAATCGGCGCGTCCACCGGCCGGCCACCCTCGGTGCTCAGCCGGACCGTCTGCCAGCCCGGCTCCAGCTCGCCCTTGACCCGGCAGTCGACGTAGCCGCTGCGATCGGTTTCGGTCTCGTGGATCTGGTCGCCGACCTGGACGAGCACCCGGGCGTGGCTGACCGGCGTGGTGGCGAAGCTGCGCCACCCGCGCACCTTCTCCCGCCGCTTGCGCACGTCGCCGGGCCGGGTCAGCACCACGCGGGCGATCACCCGGCACCAGCCGGGCGCGCCGTATCCGGTGTACGCCGTGATCACCGGCTGCCAGCCACGCTGCCGCAGCCGCCGCTCGATCACCTCGTGAAGAGCGTCCTCGATCCGTGCAGCGCGGTGTATCCGCACGGCGATCTGGTCACGCGCCGGGGTTGACGCCACGCTGCTGCCTCCCGCATCGATCCGTCCTGCCTGTGACGGTACCCGGGCGGGCGGGCGGCTATTCACCGAACGAGCCGAACGGGTGACGCGCATCCACAGTGGACATCACGCCGCCGATGCCCGCACCGGCTCCGCGGTCCACTGCTCGCCCCACCAGCCGGTGTCGGCGGCCGGCGGCTGCATCGCCCGCAGGGTCGCGGCGCACGCCTCGGCCCGTTGGCTGCGCAGCGCGGCGGCGGCCTGTTCCACGGCGGCCCACGCCTGCCGTTCCCGTTCGGTGGCGGCCCGGAAGGCGGCGTACCGGTGCTCCCGCACGGCGTTGCCCAGCGCCGATTCCTGCGCGGCCGGGTGCAGCCGGGGGTTCCAGCCGCGGTGCGCCAGGGCGTCGTTGAGCTGGGCGATGGAGATCTCCCGGCGGCGGCAGGCCGCGGTCGCCGTGCGGTGCAGGAACCGCTCCCGGTCGGCGTTCTCGCCGCGGGCCCGGCGGCGCCGCATCGCCGGATAGGCGGCAGCCGCGGCGGTCCGGCGGGCGGCCCGGTCGGCTTCGTCGTAGGCGGCCCAGGCGGCGTCCACGTCGGCCTGGGCGGCGGCCCACTCGGCGCGGCGGCGCTCCGCGGTGGCGGCGGCCCGGTCGGCGGCGATCGCCACTTCGTCGGCGTACCGGAAGTCATCGTCAGCGGCCGGCGGCGCGGGCAGCTTGCCCGGTTTCGCCATCAATGCGGTCATCAGGGCGACGGCGAGCAGCAGAATCATCCAGACCGCGGCGGCCTGGGGCAGAAATTCCATGATCAACACCTCGGAAAGCATCGTGCGCGAGACAGCGGGTCTTTGAACCCCCGTTGCGGGTACGCGCGGCGGGGTCCACGAAAGCAGCCATGGGGCGACGTTGTTTCGAGCAGCCGCAGGTGTGAACGGCCGCCGGCAACGTCACCGGCGCGGGGGCGGTGCGGTCAGCGCAGCGGTGGGCCGCGGGAACCGTGCGCCCGGGCCCCGGTGCCGCCGGGCGTGCCGACGGCGGCACGCTGGGCGCCACCGATGGCCGCCAAGAACACGGCGACGATCAACATGCCCACCGAAACCACGGCCGCCACTTCGTCGGCGGCGGTCCCACCGACGGTGAGGGCGGCGCCGGCCGGGATGAAGGCGGCGGCGGCCGGGGCGAGGACGGAGGTGGCCGGGATGAAGGCGGCGGCGGCCGGGAGTACGGCGGCGTCCGGGGCGAGGACGGAGGTGGCCGGGGCCACGTCGGCGGCCGGGGCGATCGCCGGCGCGTCCACCGTCGCGCTCGCCGGGACCGGCGGCGCCGGGGCGGCGGACAGCGTGGGCGCGGTCAGGCCGGCGTGGTAGGCGAAGGCCAGCGCCAGCATCGCCAGCCCGGCCAGGAAGCGCAGCAGCCGCTGCCCGTCCCAGGAACGGGGCAGCAGGCGCGCGACATCGGCCACGGTCGACAACTTACCGTTTCGCCCCCGAAGCTGCACGGGACGTCCGGTCCGCGAAGTTCGTCCGCGCGGCGCCGGCGAGGGACCATGGACGGCGTGACGATCGAGCAGCAGCACCGGGTGGCCGAGCTGGCCGGATGGATCGCCGAGGGCGGCGTGGTCGTGCTCAGCGGCGCCGGCCTGTCCACCGAGTCCGGCATCCCGGACTATCGTGGGCCGTCCGGTGCCACCCGGCGGACCACCCCGATGACCTACCAGGCGTTCACCCGCGACCCGGTGGCCCGCCGCCGTTACTGGGCACGCAGCCACCTGGGCTGGCGGACCATCGGCGACGCCCGCCCGAACGCCGGTCACCGGGCCGTCGCCCGGCTCCAGGAGCTGGCCGTGCTGGACGGCATCGTCACCCAGAACGTGGACGGCCTGCACCAGGCCGGCGGCGCCCGGGACGTGATCGAGCTGCACGGCAACCTGGCCGCGATCGTCTGCCTGGACTGCGGCGGCCGCAGCGCCCGGTCCGACCTGGAACGGCGGCTGACCCACGCGAATCCGGGGTTCGCCGCGGTGGCCGCAGCCATCAATCCGGACGGTGACGTCGAGCTCGACGACGCCGAGCTGGACGGGTTCCGGACGGTGGACTGCGCCGACTGCGGCGGGATGCTGAAGCCGGACGTCGTGTACTTCGGCGAGACGGTGCCGCCGGACCGGGTGCGCCGCAGCTTCGAGCTGGTCTGCGGCGCCCGTACCCTGCTGGTGCTGGGGTCCTCGCTGACCGTGATGTCCGGCCGCCGGTTCGTGCTGCGGGCGGCGAAGGAGGGCATCCGGGTGGCGATCGTGAACCAGGGCGTGACCCGCGGCGAGCCGTACGCCGCCCTGACCGTCGACGCCCGCCTGGGCGCCGTACTGCCCGCCGCCGCCGAGCACGTCGCCGCCGAGCACGTCGCCGCCTCGCCCAGCACGTCGCAGCCTCGCCGATCTTGGACTTGCGGCGCCCCATAAAATCGACATCCATCACATAACCCTCGCCACTAGTCCAAGATCGCGCCGGAAGCGGCGAGGTCGCGGGGGGAAAGCGGCGAGGTCGCGGGGGAAGCGGCGAGGGTTATGGTTCCGGAACTTAAATAAAGGCGTCCGTCCGTTGACGTGAGCTGGGTCACTGCTGTTAACTGCCGAAACCGCTCCCGAAACCGGTTCCGACACCAGCGCGGAGGACCTCGTGCCAATCACCATCGCCGATGTGGCGGCCCGGGCGAAGGTCAGCAAGACCACCGTCTCCCGGGTGCTCAACGGCAAGGGCGAGCTGGACGAATCCACCGCCGCCCGGGTGCGCAAGGTGATCGAGGAGCTGGGCTACGTGCCCAGTTCCCGCGCGGTCGGCCTGGCCCGCGGGCGGACCCGGGTGGTCGGCATGCTGGTGCCGTCGCTGACCTGGCCGTGGATCGGCGAGGTGCTGCAGGGCGCGGTGGACGTGCTGGAGACGGAGCGGTACGGGCTGCTGCTGTTCACCTGCAACCGCGGTGAGGAGTCGATGCGCCAGTTCGGCGCCCAGGTGTCCGCCAAGTCGTTCGACGGCCTGCTGGTGATCGAGCCGGAAGGCACCCTCGACTACATCGCCACGCTGCACGCCCGCGGCTTGCCCGTGGTGCTGATCGACGACCGCGACATCCAGCCCGCGCAGATGCCCAGCGTGGGCACCACCAACCACACCGGCGCGGGCGCCGCCGCCCGGCATCTGTTGTCCATCGGCCGGCACCGGCCGCTGGTGATCGCCGGGCCGGAGCGGTTCGGCTGCACGCAACAGC
>DASSAL010000125.1:0-6740 GCA_035685405.1 Actinoplanes sp.
GGTGCGGTGGGAGGCGCTGAGGCCGACGGTGCGGACACGGACGGTGGCTCGTCCGCGGCCGGCGCCGTGGAAGGGCCGGGCGGCGCGGAGCCGGCCGGCGCCGAAGGGGAAGTCGGTGGCTCCGAGGAAGTCACCGGCGACGACAGGGAGGACTGCGCGGAGGGAGCGGCCGGCGCCGACAAGGACGACGACGCGGAGGTTGAGGATGACGTGTGGGACAACGCGTCCAATGACAACGGCGACGACAGATCGGTGCCGAGCGACGATGGCGTCGCGGTCGGCGGCGCCGACGGCAATGACCCGAGGTCCGGCACCTTCAATCCGGCCAGCGCATCCCCGACCTCGGCGCGGGTCGTGTGGATCGCCGCGCCGCTGACGCCGGACGATGCTGACTTCGCGATGCTTTCCAGGTCGGGCAGCTGGCCGGTGACCGCGGCCCCGCCTAGCTCGCCCAGCACTTCGGCGCCGGCGCCGCGAGCCATGTCGCTGAACGGGTTGCCGTGCGGGCCGTTTTTGCCGATCGATGCGCCGGATGACGCGAACCCCCCGGCGAAGCCGGCGGCCGTGGACATCCCCAGCTCGGAGAGGTTCATGCCGTCCCGGCGACCGGTCGAGTTCTGGTATGCCTGAATCCCGGCGTTGGTCAGGAACTCCTCGCGCGCCTCGTCGAAGCCTTCGTCCAGCGCTTCGCGGCCGAGCCTGGTCAATCCCGCCCGGCTGGTCAGCTGCTTGGCCGCCCGCTCGCCCGCCTCCTTGAGTGCCTTATTGATCGTCTTCTTGCTCAGCGCCTCCACCAGCTTGCGGAAGATCTGCTGGATGGCCAACCGCGTCGCCGCGATCAACCCGCCGGCGGCCGGCGATGCCGCACCCAGGGTCAGCGCCACCGCGACCGCCATGCCGATCAGCTCGATGACGAAGATGCCCAGCTCGATCCAGGCCTCGATCTTCGCGCCCTCGATGTCGCAGCCGCACTCCTCGACCATCGTGCCGATCTCGTGGCTGATGGCCAGCAGCGAGTTCAGCGGCGCCTGCTCGTCGGCGGACAGGTGGTGCCAGGTGGCGCGGAACGCGTCGACGGTGATGCCGGTGCCGCCGTACCCGAGGATGATCTGATCGGCCGCGTCGATCGACTCCTGGCGCGGCCCGGCCAGGATGTCGGCCAGCGCGTACCAGCGGTCCGCGACGTCCCAGGTCTCCTTCTCGTTACCGTCCGGCCACTGGAAGCCGACCACCCATTCCAGCGCCTCGTACGCCCATCCGGGCAGATCCCAGGGGCAGTAGTCGAGCGGGTGGGGGATCGGGCTGGGCAGGACGGTCACGAGCGCTCCCGGTAGGCGCGGGTGACCCGTACCGATGCCTCCTGGTCCGCGCCCTGGTTGTCGCCGACGCTGGCGGCGGCCGCGTCGCCGAGCCCTTCGAGGTATTCGCCCAGCTGTGACCAGGCCTGCAGCACCTGCTGCTCGATCGGCCGGTAGTTCTTCTCGAACGCGGCGCCGATGTCGTCCTTGCCCCACGGCCGTGCCGCGGTGTCGGCGGCGAGGGCCATGCCGGTGCTGCGGTGCTCGTTGCGGACGTGTGTGCCGGCCGCCCGGAGGTTGCGCGCGCCGTCCAGCACCACCGCCGGATCCAGATAGAGCCGACCGTCAGGCATCGCGTTCCCCCGCGTCGCGCATGATGTCGTCCGGCCGGCGCAGCAACGAGCCGAAGTCGTTGTCGCGCAGGAACCGCATGGTCCCGGAGTCGGGTGGCAGATAGGCGGCCATCAGCTCGCGGACCTCTTCGGTGGTGCGTGCGGTCGCCTTTCGGACAGTGGCCACGATCTCTCGCCCGAGCTCATCGGTGTCCATCTCCCGATGGATCCGCCGGTCCAGCTTCAGCTCGGCGAGCTGCCCGCGGGAATCCACCGTGGCTTTGATCAATCCGCCCGTGGACTCGGCGCTGACCTGCATCTCCGCCAGTCGCTGCTGGATGTCGTCAAGGCCCGATCGCAGCCGCTGGTAGTGCCCGAAGACGTCGTCGAAGCGCGCTCGCAGCGCCTGGTTGACGTCGCGGTCAGCCCTCTCCGCCACCGGTGAAACCTCCCTCCCCGTCCGTTGGGTGTGCCGAGATTACCGGGCGGCGCCACTTTGTGTGGTCCGGTAACTTCACCCCGGCACGGGAGGAGGGCATTCATCATGATCACTCGCGCAGAGGCCGAGGAGATCGCCGCCGGGTGGGCGCGGCGGGAGTCGGAGCGACGGGGGTACGAGTGTGCGCCGATGATCTCCGAGTTCGACCTCGGGTACGTGGTGTGGACCAAGCAGCCGCCGGACGTCCTGCCGATCCCGGGCGACGGTGGCCGTACCGTCATCGATCGTGCCACCGGCGTGCTGACCACCTGGCCGAGCGTCCCGGTCGACACGGTGACCGAGATGTACCGCCGGCATCAGCCGGCGGTCGCGGCCCGGCGCCGGACCGTCGACCCGGAAGTGGAGTTGCGCCGCAACGTCCAGCGCTCGCCGGTGCCCACCATCGCCGCGCACCTCACCGTGGACGGTCGCGTCTTCACCGCCCGGGGCGCCAAGGGTGATCAGGCGATCTTCCACCATCCGCTGGTCGAGCAGCAGCTGGGCGAGGCGGATCCGCGGTCGCTGGTGCGGGGCGTGGAGCGGCACGCGGAGCTGATCGTGCTGTCCGATGTGCTGCACGAGACGGATCGGGTACGGGAGGCGGCCGGCGCGGCGCCACTCACGCTGGATGAGGCGCGCGATCTGTTGCGTACGTCGGGATTCGAGGCTTTTCACGTCCGCCCGGATGGCGATCCCCTGGCCGGGCAGCCGGCGCAGCCGTGTGAGTCGTGCATTGTCACACTTGTCCACTTCGCAGTGCTGCCATGGGCGCAGATGGCGCGGACCGAGGAGTGGCCGCCGATGGCGGACGACCGGGTGGCCGAGCCCGGCCGGTTCCCCGACGCGGTGGCTGGGATGATGGCCGACGGTGGCTGGCAGCCGATGGACGAGGTGGTGCGCGAGACGCTCGCCGACCTGAAGATCGGCACGGTGGTCCAGGTGGCCGGGCGGCGTCACCGGCACGTGCCGTTCCCCGCGGTTCGCGACGTGCTGACCGCGTTTCCGGTGCTGAGCGTGCGGCGCCGCGGTCCCGGTGCGCGGCGGCAGATCCGGTTGCTCACCATCGACCCGGCCGCCGGCGCCCACGTGGCGGACGCGCTGGCCGAGCTGGCCGGAGTGATCGGGGCGCGGGTGTTCCCGATCGGCCGGGAGGGGTGGGGTGACGCGGTGCTGGTGGTGGACGAGGGGGGCCGGGTGTTCGGCCTGGATCAAGGCGGTGAGTGGTTCCTCGGCGAGAGCATCGACCAGGCGTTGGTGGGCCTGCTGACCGGCGACGGCCCGGCCGAGCGCATCAGGGACGACGGCACATGGTGAGCGCCGGATAGCGATCGGCGACGCAGTGACGACACGGCGAGCGGCGAAGGCGAGCGAACGGTGGAAGGCGGCGCGCGGGCAAAGACGGCGCGCGGACAACGACGGCGCGGACAACGACGGCGCGCTGCTACCCGAGCAGTGGGAACTGCTCGGCCCGGCCGCCCAGCGCGCGGCGGTCAGCGGCGTCCAGGTCCTGCCGTCCGGCGCCCTTCAGCAGCGCCTCCCGCGGCTCCCAGCGCGCGGGCAATCCGTCCGGCCCTGCCAGGCCGTCCAGGGTGGACAGCGCTACGGTGATCGCCGCCGGTGCCGGCTCCGCGGCGCCGGGCAGCGACATGATCAGGTCGAGGTGGTGGATCACCGCCTCGGTAACCAGGGTCGTGGTGAAGTCGGGCACAGTGAGCACGTGGCCCTGGGTGGCGACGCATCCGTCCGGGTCGGCCGCCTCGGCAGCGCGGACCGCGGCGGGTGCGGTGTCGGACCAGAGCCGGACCACGCCGCTGGGTTTGCCGAAGGCAGCCGCCGACCGCCGCACCCGCTGGATGTGCGCCAGGGCCGCCTCCGGGTCGTTCGAGTCGGAGGTGCGCCAATAGCTGATAGCGTCCACGTCCGCCGGCACCGCGGCGGGTGTGGCGAACGCGATGAGCGCCCGCTGGGCGTCCAGCGTCAGATGCAGCAGCAGGTCGGCGATGGACCAGCCGTGGCAGCCGGAGGGCAGTAGCAGGTCCAGGTCGTCGAGGTCCTCGACCACCCGGGAGATGCCGGCATACGCCGCGCCGAGGGCGGACACCACCACAGGGTGGCACGGCCCCCGGCGCGCCGCAGCAACAACCGGTAGGGCGGGACGGGCGGCTCAGTCGAAGAGCTGGTTCAGGAAGCTCTTCCGGCGCCGGTAGTGCCCGTGATAGCCGCCGTGCGTGCGGTAGTGGCCGTGGTAGCCGCCGTGACCGTACGCCGGAGCGGCATAACCGCCGTGGGCCGCCGCGGGCTGGCCGTATGCGGGCGGCGGCGGCGCGTAGGGGCCACCGTGCGCCGGAGCGCCGTGCGGGGGCGGGGGCGGCGGCGGTGCGTATCCACCGGGCTGCGGCGGCTTGGTCCCACCCTGGGCGGCCGGTGGCGGGCCGGCCTGGGCGCGGTTCCAGTTGGCCTCGGCCTCGAAGAGTTTCTCCAGTTCACCGCGGTCCAGGAAGATGCCGCGGCACTCGGTGCACTGATCGATGGTGACGCCGGAGCGCTCGTACGTCCGCATCTCGCCATGACACTTGGGACAGGTCATCTGCATGTCACAGACGGTACAAGGCCGGGTCATCCCGCGGGGCGGAGGTGGCTGTGGGTCTGCTGAGTGCTGAGCTGTCGAGGCGGCTCTGCTGCACTGCCCGGACGAAGGGAGAAGGCCCAGATCAGGAAGGCAACCGGATACAGCAGGTAACCGAACCGGGTGGTGGGCATCAGCAGGATCCCGGCCAGCAACCCGTATCCGCAGATCAGGGCCGCCGCCGTGGCGGTCCGCGGCGGTCGGCGCATCAGCAGCACGGCGATGCCGGCGCCCACCGCCACCAGCAGCCCGGCGGCGACGTACCGCCCGCCGGGCAGCGTTGACGCGATCAGATAACCGGGAAACGGCGACTGCGCCGGGCTGGTCACCAGACCGTGGCCCAGCGGGAAGCGGATCACGTTTTCCACGAAGGCGTCGGCGTTCACGGCGACGGCCGGGAGTAGCGCCACGATCGGCAGGCCCATCGCGCCGGGCAGGAATCGGCGGCCGCGGCCGGTGGCCAGCGCCAGCACGGCGAGGACCACCAGCACCGGCACCGCGAACAGCTTCAGCGCCGCGGCCGCGCCCACCGCCAGGCCGGCGGCCCGGAACCGGTCCGCGGCGCAGAGCGCCAGGGCGAGCAGGCACAGGGCCAGGACGGGCAGGTCGTCGCCGCCGGTGGCCAGGGTGAGGGCACAGACCGGGAGTACGGTGGCCACCTGCAACCCGCGAATGGTGGGCACCAGCCGTACCGCCACAACGAGGGCCGCAACCGTGGCCACCGCGAACCAGATCCGCGCGTCGGTCCACCAGACGTCCCCGGCCAGCGCCCGCGGCGCCCCGAAGATCGCCATTCCCGGCTGGTACGGGCTGTAGCCGGTCAGCCGCTCGGCCGGTGGCAGCGCCGCGATCGCGTCCGGGCTCAGGTACGGCGTCCCGGTGTGGATCAGCCGCTCCCCCATGTGCTCGACGACCAGCACTTCCTCCTGAGCCCGGTCGGTCCGGCCGCCGGCCCGCTGCACCGCTTGGACGACCAGGGGCAGCAGCGCCACACCGGCGAACGTGACCCAGGTGGTGAGCATTCGACCGGCCGGCCGGCGCAGCACCAGCTGGACGGCGACCACGCCGAACGCCGCCAGGTATCCCCAGGCCGCGACGGCGCCCCACGCCCGGTGCGGGAGCAGCGTCGACGTGTACGCGGTGATCAGCGCGAAGCCGAACGAGATCCCGTACAGCCCGGCGTCCACGGTGAGGCCGCCGCGCAGAGCCGACCCGCGGCGGAAAACCCCAGAGGAAAACCGAAGTGTCCGGTCGGCGCGGGAGAGCCAGGTCACGCCGGCAAGTGTGGCAGAGACGATCGGCCGTTTCCGGTGGGCCTGCGGCGGGGCAGGCGTACCACCGCACCGGCGTCGTGCAGCGCCCCGGCCAGCACACCCGGACGCCCGCCCGAGCCGCGCTGCAGCGCGGCCAGCATCCGCCCGGCCGGCATCGGCCGCGCGAACAGGTGTCCTTGACCGGCGACGCAGCCCAGCTCCCACAGCGCGTGCCGCTGCGGTTCGCTCTCCACGCCGTCGGCCACGACGGTCAGGTGCAGGCTGCGCGCCAGGTCCACGGTGGACCGGATAACCGCGCTCGCCTCGGCGGACGTCTCCACCGCGACGACGAACTCGCGGCCGATCTTGAGCTGGTGTACCGGAATCCGGGACAGCACCGACAGCGAGGAGACGCCGGTGCCGAAGTCGTCGAGCGCCAGCCGTACGCCGGCGTCGCGCAACTCGCGCAGCGCCCGCTCGACCACCTCGAGCTGGCTGAAGGTCAACGTCTCGGTCAGTTCCAGCACCAGCCGGTCGGGCTCCACGCCGTGCCGGCTCAGCCGGGACAGGACGATGCCGGGGAAGGCCGGATCGAGCAGGCTGCGCGGCGAGACGTCGACCGCGACCGGCAGGTCGAAGCCGGCCTCTCGCCAGGTCCGGACCGCGGTGAACGACTGCTCCAGCACGGCCTCGGCGAACGCGGGCAGCTGACCGGAGCGTTCCACCGTCTCCAGGAACTGCATCGCGGTGAGG
>DASSAL010000126.1:0-1801 GCA_035685405.1 Actinoplanes sp.
ACCTGACGCTGCATCGGGAACCACGGGAACACCAGGCCGGCGTGCGGGTTGGCCAGCGCCTCGGCGCCCTTCCGGGAGGTGTAGTTGGTGAAGAACACGAAACCACGGTCGTCGTAGCCTTTGAGCAGGACGGTGCGCGCGCTCGGCCGGCCGGCGGCGTCCGCGGTCGCCACGATCATCGCGTTCGGCTCGGGCAGCGCGTACGCCAGCGCCTCGGTGAACCAGCGGGCGAACTGCTCCCACCAGGTGGGCGCCAGGTCCGTCTCGAGCAGCGGGCCACGCTCGGTGTAGTCAAGCCGCATGCCGGCCGGTTCCGAAGTCACCTGTTGAAACTAGGTGGTCGCCCCGGCTTGTGGGGGCGACCACCGCGGAGCGAAGCGGAGCCAACCGGCAGAGTTGCCCACGAGCATCCGTCAGGTCCGCGAGGATGTCGCGGAGAGCACATCGCCGCGGGTCGCCGCACGGTTACCCAAAGGGCAAGATGAAGGCTCTGCCACGTTATCGGCGCGAACATTCCGGAGGCGACGTTGTCCGACTTCAAGCCGGGTCTGGAGGGCGTGATCGCCTTCGAGACCGAGATCGCCGAACCGGACCGGGCCGGCGGCGCACTGCGGTACCGCGGGGTGGACATCGAGGACCTGATCGGTCAGGTGTCCTTCGGCAATGTCTGGGCGCTGCTGGCGGACGGCCGGTTCGGGCCGGGACTGCCGCCGGCCGAGCCGTTCCCGGTGCCGGTGCACTCCGGCGACATCCGGGTCGACGTGCAGTCCGCGGTGGCCATGCTCGCGCCGTACTGGGGGCTGCGGCAGTTGCTCGACATCGACGACGAGCAGGCCCGGTCCGACCTGGCCCGGGTGTCGGTCACCGCGCTCTCCTTCGTCGCCCAGGCGGCCCGGGGGCTGGGCCTGCCGGCGGTGCCGCAGAAGGACATCGACAAGGCGCAGACCACGGTCGAGCGGTTCATGCGGCGCTGGCGGGGTGAGCCGGACCCGCGGCACGTCAAGGCCGTGGACGCCTACTTCATCTCGGCCGCCGAGCACGGCATGAACGCCTCCACGTTCACCGCCCGGGTGGTCGCCTCCACCGGCGCCGACGTGGCGGCCTGCATCTCCTCCGGCATCGGGGCGCTGTCCGGCCCGCTGCACGGCGGCGCGCCGTCCCGGGTGCTGCACATGATCGAGGCGGTCGAGCGCAGCGGTGACGCGGAGGGATACGTCAAGGGCGTCCTCGACCGTGGCGAGCGGCTGATGGGTTTCGGCCACCGGGTCTACCGGGCCGAGGACCCGCGCGCCCGGGTGCTCCGGCGCACCGCCCGCGAGCTTGGCGCGCCCCGGTTCGAGGTGGCCGAGGCGCTGGAACGGGCCGCCCTGGCCGAGTTGCACGCCCGCAAACCCGACCGCGTGCTGGCCACCAACGTGGAGTTCTGGTCCGCGGTGGTGCTCGACTTCGCCGAGGTACCGGCGCACATGTTCACCTCGATGTTCACCTGCGCCCGGGTGGCCGGGTGGAGCGCGCACATCCTGGAGCAGAAGCAGCTGGGCCGGCTCGTCCGGCCGTCCGCCCGCTATGTGGGACCGGACACCCGCAAGCCCCAGGACGTCGAGGGCTGGAATCAGGTCCCGCATAATGCCTGACGTGCCTGACATCGACATCCCGGACAATCTCCGACCCGCCGACGGACGCTTCGGCTCCGGTCCGAGCAAGGTGCGCCCCGAGGGGGTGGCGGCGCTCAACGCCGTGGCGAGGACCTACCTGGGCACCTCGCACCGGCAGCAGACGGTCAAGAACCAGGTGGCCCGGC
>DASSAL010000127.1:0-24000 GCA_035685405.1 Actinoplanes sp.
GTCGGCGACCAGGCAGGCCCGCGGCAGCACCGCCCGGATGGTCGCCACCTCGGCCCGGGCGAAGGCCAGTGGTCCGCCGTCCGCGACGTTGGCGATCAGCCGTCCGCCCGGTGCCAGCACCCGGGCCACCTCCCGGACGAACTCCACCGAGGTCAGATGGGCCGGGGTACGGGCGCCCGCGAAGACGTCCACGACCACCACGTCGTACCCGCCGTCGCGGGCCCCGGTCACCGCCTCGCGGGCGTCGCCGACCCGCACCCTCAGCTTGATCCGCGGGTCCCACGGCAGCGACCGGCGCACCAGCTCGACCAGCTGCCCGTCCACCTCCACCACCCGCTGCACCGAGCCCGGCCGGGTGGCGGCCACGTACCGCGGCAGGGTCAGCGCGCCGCCGCCCAGGTGCAGCACCCGCAGCGGTCGCCCGGCCGGCGCCACCAGGTCGATCGCGCTGGCCATCCGGCGGACGTACTCGAACTCCAGGTGGGTGGGGTCGACCAGGTCGACGTGCGATTGCGGGGCGCCGTCGATCAGCAGCGTCCACGCCGAGGCCCGGTCCGGGTCCTGGACCAGCTCGGCCAGGCCCGAGGCCACCGCCACCACCTGCCGGTTCGAGCGTCGTCGGGTCACCCGGCCAGCCTAGGGTCGCTAGTCGTCCAGGCTGCCCATGGTGAGGTTGACGATCGTTCCGGTCATCCCGCCGGCCCGGTCCGACGCCAGGAACGCCGCCACGTCGGCCGTCTCCGCGAGGGTCATCAGCCGTCGCGGGTGGGTCCGGCTCGCGAGCATCTCCTGCCACTGCGGCCAGGTCAGTCCCGACGCTCGGGCGCGCGGCTCGAAGGCCTCGCGGATGGTGCGGGTCTCCGGCATCGCCTGCGGTCGCAGACCCACCACCCGGATGCCGTGCGGTGCGAGCTCGGCGGACAGGGCCCGGGTGAGAGCCTCCTTCGCGGCCTGGGCCGGACCGTAGCCGCCGACCAACGGGATGCCGGTCCGCGAGTGGAGGGCGGTGACCGTCAGGATCACGCCGGATCCGCTCGCGATCATCCGCCGGGCCGCCAGGCGTGCGGTCAGGAAGTACGACGTCGCGTAGCTCGTGATCGGCCGGATGAACCGCTCGGCGTCCAGCTCGGCCAGCGGGACGCCGAGCAGGTCCGCGTCCGGGATGCCGACCGCGTTGACCGACACGTCGACCCGGCCGGCCCCATCCATCACCAACCGCAGGTGCTCGTCCACCGCCCGTTCGTCGAGCGTGTCGATCTCCGCCGCCTCGGCGCCCAGCTCCGTGGCGACCGTCGCCACGGGCGCGAGCCGGCGACCGGTGAGAAACAGCCGGGCGCCCTCGCGCGCGAAGGCGCGAGCCACCGCACCGCCGATCGCGCCCCCGGCGCCGTAGATCACCGCGACCTTGTCCGTCAACATCATCTCTGGTCCTTTCGAGGTAACCGTTCGACGATCTGGACACCACGAGGCCCGGAAACTGGGCGCACCGGGGGTGGTCACCATCGACCTGATCAGCCGGGCGCAGGCCGGGGACGCCGACGCGTTCCGCGACCTGGTCGAGCCGTACCGCCGGGAGTTGCACGTGCACTGCTACCGGATGCTCGGATCGCTGCACGACGCCGAGGACGTCCTGCAGGAGGCGCTGCTGGCCGCCTGGCAGGGCCTCGGCGGGTTCGAGCGGCGCGGCTCGGTTCGCCGGTGGCTCTACCGGATCACCACCAACCGTTGCCTCAACGCGCTGCGTTCGGCCGCGCGGCGGCCCGCCCGGCAGTGGGACGTACCCGGCGTGGAACCGCCCGAGCCGACCGGGTGGAACGAGGTGGTCTGGCTCGAGCCGTACCCCGATGCCCTCCGCACCGGTACGGACCCGGCGCTGCCCGGCCCCGCGGCCCGATACGAACAGACCGAGGCCATCTCGCTGGCATTCGTGACCGCGCTGCAGCTCCTGCCGCCGCGCCAGCTCGCCGTGCTCGTCCTGCGTGATGTGCTCGGCTTTCCCGCCGCCGAGGTGGCCGGCATGCTGGACTCGTCGGTCGGCTCGGTCACCAGCGCGCTCAAGCGCGCCCGCGCGGGCCTGCGCCACCGTCTGCCGGCTTCGGCTCCCGCGTCCGGCTCACCCGCCGAGGTGGCGACCGCCGCCGAGTTCGCCCGGGCGTACCAGGCCGGGAATCTGGACGCCGTGGTCGCCCTGCTCACCGACGATGCCTTCGTCTCGATGCCGCCGATCCCGCTGGAGTACCGCGGCCGCGACGCGGTGGCCCGCTTCTACGCCGCCATCCTGCGCCCGGACCGCCGGTTCGACCTCGTGCCGACCCGTGCGAACGGCCAGCCCGCGTTCGGTACCTACCGGCACGCTGCCACCGGCCGGCAGGGCACCGGCCTGCTCGTCCTCACCGTAGCGGGTGACCGGATCCGCGCCACCACGCGGTTCGACAACAGCGTGCTGCCGTGGTTCGGGCTGCCGGACACGCTGCCGGCACGGTAGGGCCGTTTGTCGATGGGAGCGTCCGGGTAAGCGGTCGCCGTGACTTCGACATCCGAGCCCAACCAGCAGCGCCGGGACCAGGAGGAGGCGCTGGACAGCGGCGCGGTCTTCCAGGACGCCGAGGGGCGCCGCACCACGAACCCACAGGTCGCAGCCGAGCACGCCGACAGCGAGGCCGACCGCAACGCCGAGCACCTGGAACGCGGCGAGGTCGGTCCGGGCATCCCGGCGGAGTAGCGGACCGCCCGGTCAGGTCACCGTCACCGCGTCGAACGTGACGTCGGTGCCGGTCGAACCGGCCGGCCGGCCGGTGCCCACCACGATCCGCACCGAGTGCTCGCCGGCGGCCAGCGTCGGTGCGGTGAAGACCCGGACCTTGTATCGAGCCGTGGCGGAGTACTGGCTCACGTCGGCGACCTTCGTGCCGTCGACGTACACCGTCGCCCTGCCTCCGGTGGGCAGCGTGGTGGCGGTCCAGGCGAACGTCCGGCCGTGGAAGCTGAAGCGGTAGTCGGCACCGCCGGCGTCGGCCACGTCGTACGAACCTCCGGCCGCGGCGGACGAGGTCACCCGGCGGAACGCGGTCCGGACCGCCGCGGCGTTCTCCTGATACGTGGTGCCGGCGACGAAGGCGTCCAGCGCCACCCACGTCCCCGCCGAGGCGGTTGCCTTGGTGCCGAGCACCCGTACCGTCAGGGTGTGCGCGGCGTCGGGCAGGCCAGTCTTGCTGAACACGGTCTGCCGAGCCGACGGGCTGCTGCTGTAGAACGAGATCGGCGTCGTGTTCTGCTTGACGCCGTCGAGATAGATGTCGGCGTAGCCGCCCACGTTCGACCGGCGGCCGAGCACCGCGATCGAGGTGCCGGTGAAGGCCACCGCAGCCGCTGAGCCCGCCAGGTCCGACTTGATCAGCCGGCCGCCGTCCGCGGTGGTGTCAGCCTCGACCGTCCACAGCTGCGTGAGCGCCGGTGAGGTGTTCTCGATGGTGGTCTCGGTGCGCAGCGGGGTGACCGCCGGGGTGATCGGATTGTCCGCCAGGTCGGTGATCGGAGCGCCGACCACCAGCTCGTACGGCGCGCCCGGCACCAGCGGCACGGCCGGCCGGAAGGTGGCCGTGGTCGGCGTGGTCGCGGCCACGGTACCGGCCACGCCGGCTCCACTGCCGTTCCGTCGCAGCATCACGCTCGCGTTCCCCACGCCGGTCACCGGCTCGTCGAAGGTGACCGTGATCGGTCCGGACACCGGCACGGCGGTGGTCGGCGCGACCGTGGCCTGTGGTGCGACGGCGTCGGTGGAGAACCGGATGGCCGCCGAGGTCGCCAGTACGTTGGACGATCCGTCCAGCACCTTGACCCGCCAGTAGTACGTGGTCCGGTCGGCGTAGCGCTGCACCGGCGCCCACGACGTCATGACAGTGGTGACCCGCTCGTGGACCACGGCGAAGGACGTCGACGTGCTCGACTCGAACTGGTAGGCCGCCGCGCCGCCGACCGGTGCCCAGGTGAAGAGCAGGTCCTCGGTCAGCACCTTGGCGTTGTTCGCCGGTTGCACGGGTGTCGGTGCCGGTTGATCGACGATGAACGTGGGCACCGGGTCCAGCACCGACCAGGGGCCGCTGTGACCGTCAGGGTTGAGCTTTCGGACCCGCCACGAGTACGTATCGGCGGCCAGGCTCTTGTCCGGCGTGTACGCGGGGAGCTTCGTGGTCACGTTGAGCACCCGGTTGGCCGCCGGATACGCCGGGTCGGGGCCCTTGTACACCTCGACGATGTATCCGGAGCTGTACGCCCGCGGCGTCCAGGTGAAGGTCGGCAGGCCGGCGGTGACGGTGGCATCGGACAGCACCGGCACGCCGGAGGACTTCTGGAAGGTCCAGGTGGGGCTGGAGGTCAGCGGGATTCCGCCGCCGTCGATGCCGCGCACCCGCCAGAAATAAACACCGTCCGGGTACGACTTGGCCCATGCCTGATGGGCCGGCTGGTCGACCGTCACGTCGTCGACGATCGTGTTGAACGCCGGGTCGATGGCCACCTGGAGGTTGTAGTTCTTGACACTGCCCGAACCCGCGGTGGTGTCCCGGTAGTCCTGCCAGCGGAACGACACGGCGTCGGTGACGTTCGTGGCCACCGTGTTGGCCGGGGAGAGCAGGACGACCCCGGCCGACGCCTTCCGGAACGCCTGCGCGCGGGTGGGCAGCTGCGCCCCCTCGAACTCGCCGCAGACTCCCGTGGTCAGGCACGGCTGGACGAACCAGAAGTACGACTGCCCGGCCCCGTTGTCCAGGTACGACTCGCGGGGGGTCAGGGTGGTGAACTGGGTGGTGTAGCCGCGGACCACGTTGGTGAAATTGGCGTCCAGCGCCACCCATACCTTGTAGAAGCCGGCGCCGGGCACCGTGTCCCAGCTCAGCTCGGGCGTGCTCTGCTGCGGTGCCGGGCAGTCGGCCAGCGTGCAGGTCTGCGGGCCACGGTAGGTGGCGACGAGGCCGGCGTGGTCGATGACGAAGCTCTGCGGCGATGACCTGGTTATCTCCACGGTCGCGCTGTTGCGGGCCACGACGTACCAGGTGTAGCCACCCTCGGGCAGGACGTCGCCCGGGTGGGTGTACGCGGTCTGCCGTGTCGGGCTGCCGAGCGCCGAGGCGGCCGCACCGCCCACCGGGGTGGTGTAGACCTGATAGGTCACGGCGCCGGTGACCGGTCGCCACCGCAGGGAGGGCATGGAGCGGCGGCCCGGCCCGTCGACGGTCTCGGTGGGCGCCGGTGAGCCGGTCGCCGTGGGCGCCTCCACCGTGAAGCTCCGGTGGAAGGCGGGCGCCGGGCTGACACCTGTCCGCCCGGCCGAGTCCAGGCCCACGACGTACCAGGTGTAGTCGCCGGCCGCCAGGGAACCGGTCGGCGTGTACGTGGTGGCGTAGGTGTCGTACGTGCTCACCGTGCCGGTCGAGGTCCTGGTCATGACGACGCGGTACTGGGAGTGGCCGCTCAGCGGCTCCCAGCTCAGCACCGGAGCCGGCGTGACCGTGCCCGGCGCCGGTCCGGTGATCGCCGGGACGCCCGGCATGAAGAAGAAGTCGCTGGTGGTGGAGAAGACACCGTTGATGCCGGCCGGCAGGTCCAGGCCGCGCACCCGCCAGTAGTAGTGCCCACCGGGCGTGAAGAGGTCGACGCACCGGTTGATCGTGGGCGACTGCAGCGACGGTGGGTACGTGGTGCTGTGTCCGGGCGTGGTCACCCGGTGCGGTGTGAACGACGTGTGGAAGGTGGTACACGCCTGAATTTCACCGCTGAAGTTCGGGTCGGTCGAGAACTGGACCTCGTAATGGCTGGCCCGCTTGATACCGCTCCAGGTGAACCGCGGACTGGCGATCTGCGCGCCGTTGGCCGGAGTCAGCAGTTGCGGCTTCTCACTCCAGGCCCGGCTGAAGACCCACGCATCCGACCACGGTCCCTGGTGCGGGCTGCTGCCGGTGTCCTGGGCACGCACCCGCCAGTAGTAGCTCGCGTTGTTGTAGGTCTGCGCCGGTGAGTACTGGGTGCCCCGGACGATCCGGTCGTCGATGATGTTGCTGGCGAACTCCGGGTTCGGGCTGACCTGGATCTGGTAGTTCTTGGCGCCGACCACCGGGTCCCACCGGAACACCACGTCGGAGACCTCGACCGCGGGGTCGTTGGCGGGTGCCCGCAGGACGGGCTTGCCCGGTGCGGCGGGCCAGTCCATCCGGAACGACCACTCGTCCGAGAAGGCTCCGGTCACGCCGCTGGTGGCGGACACGCCCTGCACCCGCCAGTAGTAGGTCTTGCCCAGGATGAGCGGCTCGTTCAGCGCGACCGCGGTGTTGGCCGTGGTGAAGAGCTGCGCGCCGATGAAGTCGTCAGCGTCGTCCAGCTCCACCCGGTACGACTTGACGCCGCGCAGCGGCACCCACCGCAGCACCGGGCTCTCGTTCGGGTAGTCCAGGACTTCACCGTCGGCCGGGGCGGAGAGCTGCGGCCCGTCGGCGGCGTTCTTCACGAACCGCCTCTTGGCGTACGGCCCCACCCCGGTGGCACCGTCGGTGGCGGCGACGCGCCAGTACAGCGCCCCCAGCGGCAGATCGTCCGGCGGCGTGGCCCGCAGGGCATAGGTGTCGACGCTGAACACCGTCGAGGCGAACGTCTCGACGGTGGAAACCTGCACGCGATACTTGACCGCCCCCGGCACCGCGGACCACCGCAGCACTGGATTGCTGCCGACCTCCGCATCATGCTCCGGCGCGATCAACGTGGGCTGCCCGGTCGGCGGCACCGCCGCGGCTCCGGTCGGCACGCCGGCAACCACACCGGCAGCCAAGGCGAGCACAGCCACGGACGCGATCAGACGTCGCTTCAGGTGCACGGCTCCTCCAGTCGACCAGCCGGATCGCCCGCACACAGGCACGGCAGGGCGCAGCCGGTCCGATGTCCCCCTCACCCCAATCGGCCGCCGCACCCCTCACCTGAGCAAATGTGACCCCCAGTGCCCACCACCGCGCCGCCTCGCCCCCGACCAATCGAGCGAGCCCGCCTCACCCCCGACCCATCGAGCGAGCCCGCCTCGCCCCCGACCAATCGAGCGAGCCCGCCTCGCCCCCGACCCCTCGAGCTGGCCCGTCCACCGCACCGGGCATCAACGGGGTCCCCGGGAGCAAGGGGGTTCCCGCCCACCGTCACCACCGCACCGTGGGGCATCCGGGGCTCGGCCCCGGAGCAGAAATGCGAAGTGGCCCCAGTCTGCGCATTCCGTGCGATGGCTTCCATGACCGAGCGACTGCCGCGGGTGGCGCGTGCGCAGTTACTGAATGCCGCCCAGGGCTCGCCGCAGGAGCATGATGCGGAGGAGCCCAACAATTGAAGTGCCGGCGGAAGTGCTGGCGATAGTTCCTGGTCCTGAGCACGAGAACTCGACTACCGTCGATCCAGAATCGGCTGCTTTTGAAGAATTTCCCGATCGACTGGCTACGTCAAGGTATTGGCCCAACATTCCGTTAGGAAGTAGGAAGAAGGAGCGGTAGATGCAACGACAACGTTTAGTCTCGGCGATCGCCACCTTTGCTTGCTCGGTACTAATCATAGCGGGCTACCCGGCGCCCGTTAATGCTGCAATGACGTATTATTGCGTCAATGCAGACAACAGGCCGCCATGGAATTGGAACGACAGGTGTGCCGTGTCTCCTGTAGACAGGGGCACTAACTTCATCGCCGAATTTGCTGTTCCGGAGGTGGAATGCCTTCAGCCCGAACCCAAAATGAACAAAATGCGCGTCCGGGTCGTTGGTGATTACGTCGCTAGCGGTGACAAGTTCCTCATCCGCTCAATCGGCATAAGATACCTCAGTGGCTATTTTCCTGTTGCGTACTATAAAGTTCACGTCTATGACGGTAATGGCCATTACTATACAGGTTATGCTTGGAACAACTACAACAATATTATATACTTCGACGGGGCTATCCGAGGAACCGACAATACCGTCAACCTGACGCCGAATCACGGATTCGCTCCACCCTTCGGGTTAAGCAATAAAATTCAGATCCACGTTTACCCATATTTGTATAGGGACACTCAAAACCCAGCCCTTCCTGAACCGCCGAATTGCTGGGCCGACTACGTCGTAACCGAATTCTGGGGCCCATGACAACTCGAGACTCTCACGGCCTGGAAATGCCAGGCGCCAGCGCGCTATCAGCCCTTCGTGCGCTCGGCCCCGCCAAAGCATGGTAGGAACGTGAGGAATCGCTACAGCAGCATAGCCGTCGGCCGGCTCCGGTTTCATGCGGTCACTGGAGCCGGAACGGCTGCACGCAGATTGCGACGTACGATGGGGCCCTTCGGGCGGCGGGGCGGCTGCGTGCGTGTGCACCGGACATGAGAACGGCCTCCCGGATGATCTCCGGAAGGCCGTTCCTCCTGGTAGCGGGGACAGGATTTGAACCTGCGACCTCTGGGTTATGAGCCCAGCGAGCTACCGAGCTGCTCCACCCCGCGTCGGCTCCTTAACCCTAGCGCACGCCGTCGGCCGCCTGCAAAACGACCCACCGTGGCCCGCCCCACAGAGGCGGGCCACCTGGGCGAACGTCATCCGCTGGGGGTAGGCGCCGGGTTTGCCGGTGCGGAGCCGGACGGTCCGGCGGCCGGCTGGTTGGTGGTGCCGGCGGCGGCCCGTTGGGCGTTCTGGAAGTTGGTCATCGCGGTGTCCAGCGCCTGCAGCGCCTGCCCGTACCGGGCGAAGTCACCGGATTCCTGCGCCGCCTTGACGTTGGCGATGGCCCGGTCCAGTTCGGCCGCCGCCTGGGCGACCGGGCCGCTCAGGGTGGGTGGCGGGCTGGCGTTGTCGTCGTTGCCGGGAGGCGGCGGGTTGGTGGTCCCGCTCGGTGGGTTGGTGCCGGACGCCTTGCCCTGGGCGACCAACTGGTCCAGGCCCTCCCGCAGGCTGTCGGCGAGCACCACGTACGTGCCGCCGTCGCCGTACGACATCAGCACCTTCTGCAGCAGCGGCACAGCGCTCTCCTGGCTGCCCTTCACATAGACCGGCTCGACATAGAGCATGCCGTCGCCGACCGGCAGCGAGATCAGGTTGCCGAACAGCACCTGGGACTGGTTGCTGTTGGACAGCAGGGTCAGCTCGGACCGGACCGTGGCGTTGTTGGTCATCCGCTGATGCACCTGCACCGGACCCTGGATGGCGGTCTGGTCGGGCAGTTCGAGCACTTCCAGCCGGGCCTGGTTGTCCACGTACGACCCGGAGATGATCGCCGCCAGGTTGTCCCGGTTGCGTGGCGTCACCGCGGAGGTGAGCTGGAACCGGGTGGCGTCCTGGCCGGGCAGTTGCACGTTCAGATAGAACGGTGGTTGCTTGATGTTCTGCTGCGGCGCGTCCGGGGTGTTCGGCACCTGCCAGAAGTCCTGGCCGGAGAAGTATTCCAACGCGTTGGTGACGTGGAACTGGGCGAGCAGGTTGCGCTGCACCTTGAACAAGTCGGCCGGGTAGCGGAAGTGCTGCTGCAGCGCCGGCGGGGTCTCCGCCATGGGCTTGATCAGGTCGCCGCCGAAGGCCTTGTTCCAGGCCTTGAGGATCGGGTCCTGGTCGTCGAACTCGTACAGCGTCACGGTCCCCTCGTACGCGTCGACCGTGGCCTTCACCGAGTTGCGCATGTAGTTGACGTTGTCCCGGGCCAGCGCGAAGGTGCCCTGGTTGGTGGTCTCGTCCTCGGTCTCCTGCTGCAGGTTGACCCGCTGCGAGTACGGGTAGGTGGCCGAGGTCGTGTAGCCGTCCAGGATCCAGACGATCTTCCCGTTCACCACCGCCGGGTACGGGTCGCCGTCGATGGTCAGGAACGGTGCCACCTTCTCCACCCGGGAGCGCGGGTCCCGCACGTACATCAGCCGCGAGTTGTCGTTCACCGCGTCGGAGAGCACGAAGTTGCTCTCGGCGTTCTTGAT
Source organism: Actinoplanes sp. (assembly GCA_035685405.1). Lineage (GTDB taxonomy): Bacteria > Actinomycetota > Actinomycetes > Mycobacteriales > Micromonosporaceae > Actinoplanes. Next base: position 9,944 of record DASSAL010000127.1, read on the forward strand.
CGCGAAGACCATCCGGCGGAAGAACGAGCCGATCGGCACGCCGCCCTGACCCTTGTAGGTGTAACGCTCCTCGGCGTTGTTGTCGTTCGGCTGCGGACGGTCGAACTCGACGTTGCGGTTCTCGTCGGTCTGGCCGACGATCGCGTACTCGGTGGACTGCTCGCCGAAGTAGATGCGGGGCTCCTCGACCCGGATCTCCTCGGACTCCGAGGCGCAGCCGGGCTGCTGGTCCTCGCCGAGGAAGCCGGAGACGAAGTACGGCAGGCCGCCGCAGACCACCTGGTTGGCCGGCGCCGCCACCAGGCCGTAGCCGTGGGTGAAGACGGTGTGCCGGTTGATCCAGTTCTGCTGCTGAGCGGTCAGCTCGGCGTCGTTGATCTCGCGAACGCCGACCACGTAGTCGCGGGTGTTGTTGTTCAGGGTGTAGCGGTCCACGTCCAGCTTGGGCCCGAAGTCGTAGAAACCGCGGACCTGCTGCTGCTGGGTGAACGCCTCGGAGACCAGCTGTGGGTCGATCAGCCGGACGTTCTGCGCGCTGGCGTTGGCGGCCAGGTTGGCCGGTGGGACGGTGTTGCTGGCCGCGTACGGGGTGACCACCGTGCTCTCCAGGCCGAAGGCCGCCCGGGTCGCGTTGATGGACCGCTGGATGTACGGCTCCTCCTTGTCCGCCAGGCTCGGCTGGACGGTGAAGTTCTGCACCGCGAGCGGGTAGATGCCGCCGATCGCCACCGCTGAGATGGCCAGCAGCGCCAGCGCGACGCCCGGCCAGACCAGGTTCCGCATCACCGCGTTGGAGAACACGATGATCGCGATGGCCACCACGATGGAGATGTACGCGAGGATTTCCTTGGCCGGCAGCAGCGCGTTCACGTCGGTGTAGCCGGCACCGTAGAGGCCGGGCGAGACGTGCTGCTCGAGCAGCAGGGCCCGCCGGTCGAGAATGTACGCGACCGCCTTGAGCAGCACGAACACTGCCACCAGCGAGGTCAGGTGGGCGCGCGCCGCGGTGGTCATCCGGTCGCCGACACCCTGCAGCCGGACCCCGCCGAAGATGTAGTGCACGGCGAGCGAGCCGAGCACCGACAGCACCACCGCGGTGAAGCCGACGCCCAGCATGTACCGCAGCATCGGGTAGTCGAAGATGTAGAACCCGACGTCCACGTTGAACTGCGGGTCGCGGACCCCGAAGCTGCCGCCGTTGGCGAACAGCAGCCAGTCCTTCCAGCGGCTCTGCGCGCTGAGCCCGGCGAAGAACCCGACCACCACGGCGATCACGGCGATCCAGGTGCCCAGGCGCGGCGCGATCACCATCCGGTACCGCTCCAGCGTGGCCTGTTCGGCCGAGTGCGGGCGAAGTAACGGCCGCAGCCGGTACGCGAGATAGAGGTTGCCCGCGATGATCAGGGCCATCGCCAGGCCCACCACGAGGAACAGCACCAGCCGGGTGAGCAGCACACCGGTGAAGACATCGGTGAAGTCGACCTCGCGGAACCAGAGCAGGTCGGTGTACGCGTCGATGCCCCAGCCCAGCAGCGTGAAAAGTAGGAAGACCCCGACCAGGACGCCGACGGTGACGCGACCGCGCCGGCTCATCCTCGGCAGAGGACTGTTACGCATAACCAACGTAGACTCCGGTTGTCGTTACGAATTCGAGCACGGCTTCGGCGTACCGCCGTTTGTGAAGGTCTGCAGCGCCATCAGCGCGTCGTCCACCGTGGCCACCTCGGCCATCGGCAGATCCGGCACCGCGTTGCGCAGCGCCTCGGCGCAGTTGTTCTTGGGGACGAGGAACAGCTGGGCACCGGCGGCCTTGGCGCCCATCAGTTTCTGCGGGATGCCGCCGATCGGTCCGACGTTGCCCTCGTCGTCGATGGTTCCGGTGCCGGCGATGATTTTCCCGCCGGTCAGATCCTCGGGCTTGAGCTTGTCGATGATGCCGAGCGTGAACATCAGGCCGGCGCTCGGCCCGCCGATCTCGCTGAGATCGATCTTTACGTCGAAGGGATGCGGCTGCTCCTGCGTGATCTGTACGCCGATCCGCGGCGTACCGTTGTCGCCGGCCGCGGTGGTGATCTGCGCGGTGTCCGCCTTGCCGTCCCGGCGGTAACCCACGGTCAGCGCGGCACCCGCCGGTTTCCCCTGGACCAGTTCCTGGAGCTTCGCCGAGCTGGTCACCGGGGCGCCGTCGACCGAGGTGATCACGTCACCCTTGCGCAGCTTGCCGGTGGCCGGCTGGTCCGCGGTGACCTCGGCCACCACGGTCTGTATCGGGTATCCCAGCTCGCGGAGTGCCACCGTCTCGGCACTGGTCTGCGAGACGGCGAACTCCTGCTCGTTCTGTTGCTCGACTTCCTTCTCGGTCTGGTTGGGCGGGTAGATCACGTCGCGCGGCACCACGGCCTGCTCGTTGCTGATCCAGCCGCGGATCGCCCAGACCAGTTCGACGTCGTTCTGCACGCCGACCGTGGTCAGCCGGAGCTGACCTTTCGATGTCGACGTCTCGGCCTTCGTCACCTGGATCACTTCTTTGCCGTTGTCCGAACCGAGGGTGTTCACCGTCGGGCCGGGCTTGAGCACCACGTAGGGCATCGGGGCCGCCATGACCCCGATGGCGAGTAGCGCGGTGATCAGGGCGCCGAGGATGACGGTGACACCGCGACGTCTCATGGGCGTGAGCGTACCCACCTACCCTGAGTTCTCTCTGAGCTGACACCGGCATCGGTCCGATGGGCGCCATTCGCGCGTACCGTTGACGTCGTGCCTGATATCCCGTTCGGCTTCTCGCTGCCGGGCGCCCAGCCGCCCGATCCTTCCGACCCGCAGCAGATGCAGCAGTTCATGGCTCAGCTGCAACAGATGTTCGCCAGCCCGGGCAGCGGCCCGGTCAACTGGGACCTGGCCCGGCAGGTCGCGGCCAGCCAGCTGACCGCGGCCGGCGACCCGGCGGTGACCATCGTCGAGCGCAACCAGGTCGAGGAGTCGCTGCGGCTCGCCGACCTCTGGCTCGACCCGGCGTCCGCGTTGCCCAGCGGCATCCGTACCGCCACCGCCTGGAACCGCAACGAGTGGATCTACAACACCCTGGACGTGTGGAAGAAGCTGTGCGACCCGATCGCCGGCCGCATGGTGGGTGCGATGAGCGACCTGGTCCCCGAGGAGGCACGCGCCCAGCTGGGCCCGATGCAGTCGATGGTGGCCACGCTCGGCGGCGCGTTGTTCGGCGGTCAGCTCGGGCAGGCGCTCGGTCAGCTCGCCGCCGAGGTGCTCAGCGCCGGTGACATCGGCCTGCCGCTGGGACCGGCGGGCACGGCCGCGTTGATCCCCAGCAACATCAAGACGTACGGCGCGGGCCTGGAGATCCCCGAGGACCAGGTGCGGCTGTACGTGGCCCTGCGCGAGGCCGCCCACCAGCGGCTGTTCGAGCACGTGCCGTGGCTGCGGGCACACGTGCTGAGCGCGGTGGAGACGTACGCCAACGGCATCACGGTCAACCGCGAGGCGATCGAGGAGGCGATGAGCCGCGTCGACCCGTCCGACCCGGAGTCGATGCAGGCGATGGCTCTGGAGGGCATCTTCACGCCGGAGGACACCCCGCAGCAGAAGGCCAGCCTGGCCCGGCTGGAGACGGCGCTGGCGCTGATCGAGGGCTGGGTCGGTCACGTGGTCGACCAGGCCGCCGGTGACCGGCTGCCGTCGGTGGTGCAGCTCGGTGAGGCGTTCCGCCGCCGCCGGGCTGCGGGCGGGCCGGCCGAGCAGACGTTCGCCGCGCTGGTCGGGCTGGAGCTGCGGCCGCGCCGGCTGCGCGAGGCGGCTGCGCTGTGGGCGGCGGTCACCGAGCACCGCGGCGTCCAGGGCCGGGACGCCCTGTGGGAGCACCCCGACCTGCTGCCGACCGACGACGACTTCGCCGATCCGCAGGCGTTCGCGCGGACCGAGCTGGACTGGGACATCTCGGAGCTGGACAACCTCGGCGGCGACTCCGACAAGTAGCACGTCAACCGCCCAGCAGGGCGCGGGTGTTCTCCCAGCCCTCCAGGGCCGGGTCCAGCGCGCCGAGGTCGGCCGGGCCGCGTAGGCGATGCCACTCCGGCGTCGATTCGACCGCGCTGGGCTGAGGCGCGCCCTGACGCAGCGACATCGGTGTGGCGGTATCGAGATCGTGGTCGGCCAGCCACTCGGGGGCCGGCAGCCGGGCCGCCACGCCGAGCAGGCCCGCCGGGCCGCACGGCGCCGCCGCCACCGCCTTCTTCTCCAGCGGGCGCAGCAGCTTGCCGAGGATCATCCCGGGCACGTCGGCGGCGTCCGCGGCGATCACCGCTGCCTGATCGAAACCGTCGCTCGCGGCAGCTGCCAGAACGGGTCGCACGGTGGCGGTCGGCACGTCGTAGATCCGCATCCCCGGCCAGGCGATCTGCTCGGCGAGGACCCGGTCCGCCGGCACCGCGGCGATGGCCGGCTCGGCTTGGGCGAGCCGGGCCAGCAGGTCGACGACGTCTTCGGCCATGGCGGTACGCCAAGCGGCGCGGTCCGCGCCCGGCGGGCTCCACGGCACCGGCACGAGCAACGCCACGACCACCCTGCGCACTCCCTTGCGCACTCCCTCACCCCGTCCCTCCGCCACCCGCGGCCCTCAGCACGTCGATCTTGGACTTCTGGTTGCCCTGCTCGCCCGACATGTCACTGTAAAAGGTCTCGATTCCGGCACCGAAAGTCCAAGATCGCGGCGACTGGCGGGGCGACGGCGGGCGTGGGCGGGAGGTCAGTCGGCCAGCACCAGGCCGGTGGCCGCGGAGATCCCTTCCAGGTAGCCACGGGCCCGCTCCGCCTTCGGGTAGCGGTTGACCAGGTTCCAGAAGCGGGTGCTGTGGCTGGGGACGACCAGGTGGGCGAGTTCGTGCAGCAGCACGTAATCGATCACCCAGTCCGGCATCCCCTGGATGCGGTGCGAGATCCGGATCGACCCGTCATCCGGCGTGCAGGAGCCCCAGCGGCCGTTCTGGTTGCTCACCCAGCGAACGCTGGCCGGTGCCACGGTGTGTGCGTGATCGGACAGATAGCGTGCGATCAGCCGGCGCGCCCGGATCGCCAGTTCGTTGTCGGAGCGCTGGACCCGCTCCTCGCGGGCGGCGAGCCGGGCCAGCATGCGCTCGACCCACTCGGTCTCCTCGGCACGGGAGAACCGATCCGGGATCAGGACGACGACCCGTTCGCCGTCCCGGTATGCGGACACCGTCCGGCGTCGGCGCTGGCTGCGCCGCACTTCCACGACAGGCTTGCGCGTCCGGGCCATTACCGGCTCCGGCGGCCCAGATTCGGGTTCACGTTGAGACGCTAATCCGAGGGACCCATGTCACCGCAAGGGTACGGCACACGACACGCGCCTGAAAAATACGCTTTGACGGTTTCCGACCGAAAAAATTTTCCGGAAACACACCACAGGCACCCGTACCCCACCACACCCTCGCCCTTCCTCGCCACAGACGTCCGGTTTAGGACCTTCTGGGGTCTTCGTCGGCGTGTCCCGGCATACCTGCCCAAAAAGGGCACGCTCACATCGCACACTCACGACGTCGGCAACCCCGCCGACGCTGCGCTGACATGGAAACGGCCGGACCTGGGTAGTGACCGCCGAAAGCGGGTGGCCACATCCACGTGGTCGCGGAGCGGTCCAGCGCCGCGAGCAGGCTCCTGGCCCGACCCGGCCGACAATCTGACGAGGAGGAAACGTGGCCGATAACACGTACAACGGCTACTGCGTGAAGTGCAAGGAGAAGCGGGACTTCCAGGGCACGGTGGAGGTCTCCAAGACCGGCATGAACATGGCCAAGGGCAAGTGCCCGGTCTGCGGCACGACGGTGAACCGCATCCTGGGCAAGGCCAAGGCCTGACGAAACGGTCGCGGCTCGCCCGCCCGGCACGACCACCGATCGGCCACGGCCGGTCAGTTCGTGCCGGGCAGGCGGTTGTGGACAACCAATCAACCCCTGTGGATAACGCAGGGTACGCTCTTGCGCACCCTGTGGATAACTCATCTCAGCGCAACGCCACAGTGACACCCTGTCACGCATGTCATCCTCCCGGCCCGCCCTGCCCCGGCCCGCCCTGCCCCGGCCCGCGCTGCCCCGGCCCGCGCTGCTGCCCGGGCTGGCGCGATGCTGGCGCGGCCGCCACACCCTTCAGCTCGGCGCCGATCCCGACCGCGCCGTCCTGATCGACCTTCCCGAGGCCCGTGCCGCCGAGGTGCTCGCCCTACTCGACGGCACCCGCTCCGAGCGGACCGTCGTCCAGCGCGCCGTCGCGTGCGGCCTCTCCCCGGACGAGGCGCACACCTTGATCGAGACACTGGTCGTCGCCGGCTTCGTCGTTCCCGCCCAGTCCCTCACCCCGCCCGCGCCACACCTGACCGGCGAATCCGCCGCCCTGGCCTGGCAGCCGCCACCCGGCTCGCCCACCGCCGTGCCGCGGCGCCCGAACCCCTCACCCGGCTCAGCACCCCCCACCCCGGCCCGCATTCTGCGCCGGCGCGCCGCTGCCCGCGTCTTGATCAGCGGATCCGGCCGGCTCGGTCCAGCCATCGCCATCGCCTTGGCGCAGGCCGGTGTCGGCCACGTCCACCCCGACCTGTCCGGCGCGGTGACGGCCGACGACCTGCCCGGCGGGCCGCTCGACCACACCGACCTCGGCCGGTCGCGAGCGGAGGCCACCACCGCGGCGCTCAGCCGCAGCACCCCGTGGACCCGCACCGGTGGCATCCGGCGAGGTTCCGCCACGCTGACCGTCCAGCTGGCCCACGACGAGCCGGTCGCCGTGGTCGCGGCAGCCCACCTCACCCGCCGGCAGCCGCACCTGACGGTCACCATCCGCGAGGGGGTGCCGGCTGTCGGCCCGTTCGTGCCGGCCCTCGGTGCACCCTGCCTGAACTGCATAGACCTCCACCGGTGTGACCGTGACCCGGGGTGGACCGCGTTCCTGCCGGCCACCGCCGAGCCGTGCGCCGCGGCCACGGTGCTGGCGGCGACCGCCCTGGCGACCGCCGAATCCCTGGCCTTCCTGGACGGCGGAACCCCGCAGACCCACGGCGCCACCATCGAGGTCCGGGCGCCGGGCCGGTTCCGCCGCCGCACCTGGCATCCGCACCCGGCCTGCACCTGCCTGCGCACCCGCCGGCGCCGCACGACGGTGCTGCCGACGATCGCCGCCGCGCCATCACCTCGACCGGATCGGCCGACGAACTACGCGTCGCCATCACCTGGATCAGACTCGCCATCACCTGGATCAGATCGGCCTCCACAGGAGCTCAGCCCGCCACCCCACCCCGGCCCGCCGACCCCGCAGCTCCGGCCGCCATGATCCTGTACAAACGGGTCGGCGACTCCGCAGTCCACCGTCCCGAGGCCGACACCGGCCGACGTTGGACAGCGCTGCGCACCACTTGGACTTTCCGTGTGCCATGGTGCGATAAGCGGCAACCCGGGCGGTTGATGCTCCACCTTTCGGTCACAATGATCTGGTGAGCGACATACCCCGGCGCGCGGCGTCCCGGACCGCCAAACTGGCCGCGCTACCCCTGGGTTTCGCCGGGCGCACGGCGTGGGGGCTGGGGAAACGGGCCGTCGGTGTGGCCACCGATGTGATCTCTGCCGACATCCAGCAACGCACCGCCGAGCAGTTGTTCAGCGTCCTCGGCCAGCTCAAGGGCGGGGCGATGAAGTTCGGCCAGGCCCTGTCCGTGCTCGAGGCGGCGATGCCGGACGAGATGGCCGGGCCGTACCGGCAGGCGCTGACCAAACTGCAGGAGGCGGCGCCGCCGATGCCGGCGGCCAACGTGCACAAGGCACTCGCCGAGGAGTTGGGGGCGGGGTGGCGGGACCACTTCGCCGAGTTCGACGACAGCCCGGCGGCCGCGGCCAGCATCGGTCAGGTGCACCGGGCGGTGTGGAAACTGCCGCCCAGCCGCAAGGGCGCCAAGCCCAGGCTGCTCCCGGTGGCCGTGACGATCCAGTACCCGGGTGCCGGCGACGCGCTGATCTCCGACCTCAAGCAGCTGTCCCGGCTGGCCGGCATGTTCAAGATCCTGCAGCCGGGAATGGACATCAAGCCGCTGGTCGCGGAGCTCCGGGACCGCATCGTCGAGGAACTGGACTACGAGATGGAGGCGGCGGCGCAGAGCGCGTTCGCGTCCGCGTACGCCGGTGATCCGGAGATCTTCGTGCCCCGGGTGGTGGCGTTCGCGCCGCGGGTGCTGGTCACCGAGTGGGTGGACGGCACACCGCTGGCCAAGGTGATCAGTGACGGCACCGAGCCGGAACGGGACGGGGCTGGCCGGCTGATGGCGACGCTGCACTTCTCCGCACCGGCCCGGGCCGGGCTGCTGCACGCCGACCCGCATCCGGGCAACTTCCGGATCCTGCCGGACGGGCGGCTGGGCGTGATCGACTTCGGCGCGGTGGCGCGCCTGCCAGGCGGGCATCCGGAGCCGATCGGCCGGCTGGTCCGGCTGGCGCTGGCCGGTGACGCGCAGGCGGTCGCCGACGGGTTGCGCGAGGAGAAGTTCATCAAGCCGGACGACGACATCGACGCGGAGGCGGTGCTGGAGTTCCTGCGCCCGATGATCGAGCCGGTGGCGGTCGAGGAGTTCCGGTTCACCCGGGCCTGGATGCGCGGGGAAGCCCAGCGGTTGTCCACCCCGCGCTCGCCGGCGTACCAGTTGAGCCGCAAGCTCAACCTGCCGCCGTCGTACCTGCTGATCCACCGCGTGACGATCGGCTCGATCGGTGTCCTGGCGCAGCTCGAGGCCAAGGCGCCGTACCGGGCGATCCTGGAGCGGTGGCTGCCGGGCTTCGCCCCCGTGCCCTAATCGCCGACACCGTGACAGACCGCGCACGGGCGCGGGCCGGGCACGGACCTCGCCAGGCGCGGACCCGGGGGCGGACCGCGCACGGGCGCGGATCGGGCACGGCGCAGACCGGGCACGGCGCAGACCGGGCAGAGCGCAGACCCGGGCACGGCGCAGACCGGGCACGGCACCGCAACGAACCCGGCATGGCCCCCCAAGGCAGCGAGCCGGGCACGGCAGCGGGCCCGCCCGCTTCTGTAGCGGACGGGCCCGGCGAAATCGGCTTCGACTAGCGGGATGATCCGCCCAGTTCGCGGCTGGAGCGCTGGTGCGCGGCCATGGCGATACGGCGGGCGGATCGGTGAGCCTCAGGAATGCGGTCAACCTGAGGCCGGCGCATTCGCGCCCGGGACAACGCTTCGTGGAGAAGTTGCATCTTGGTGGCTCCGTTGCTCTTCATCGCAGTGCTCGGCTTTCGGACGGGGTGGGTGATGGTCGTCATTGCTCAGGCCGCCAATCGGACGGCGCTGCGCTCGAGGCCGTTGGCCACGAGCCGCTCCTCAACTTCGATCTTCAGCTCGGCGTCCCGGGCGACATCCACCTTGCGGGGGCGGCCACGCGGGCGCTTGCGCGGAACCACGGCACCGCGCTCGAAGATTTCGCCGCCCCAAACTCCCCAGGGCTCGTTCCGCTCGACCGCGCCGGCCAGGCACTCGACGCGCAGCGGGCAGTCCCCGCAGAGCGACTTGGCCAGTTCCAGCCGGGCCGGGGAGTCCGAGAACCAGAGGTCCGGGTCGAACTTCCGACAGGGCAGATTCGCCTCAAGCTCGACGCTCACGTCGAGTGGGGCCAGCGCCAGACTCATGTCCGGTCACCTCTCTCGTTTCGATCTTCTGGATCGCCGTACAGGTGGTGCGGTGCCGGCCGGTAAGCCGGCAAAAAACTAGGCCGCGGATCCCGGTTAGCGGGTTCCGCGGCCTCGAGGTGAGCCGGTCGTCTGAAAGTCAGACTGGCCTTCCTCGAGGCGGGACACCGCTGGCAGCACCCTTCACAGAGGTGCCGCCCACGAACCCAGTGATCCCATTGCCGCTATCGTCGAGACGCACGGTCCGAGCCAGCTCGGCCTGGATCTGGACCCACTGCACCTGCGGAAGCGGAGCCCGCATGGCCGCCGTGATCGGCAGGGCAGCGGACGGAGCGCAGGCAGGAGCCGGCAGCGACGGTCGCTGGGTCGTGTAGATGCTCTCCATCGTTGCCACCTCCTCCATCGTGTTGCGCTCGTGATCTTCATGGTCACCGGTCAGAGTGCTCTGGCGACCGGTGTTGGTTGAGGCTAAGCCTCGGCCTGCACCGAGGGCAAACGAATTAACGGACTAGTTTCCGATGTTTTCTGCCACAAGATCATCCAGGCACGCACCGGCCACCAGAGCGAACACCGCGGCGCCGTACTGGCCGAGCTTGCGGGGGCCGATCCCGGCGATCGCGAGCAGTTCCGGCGGCGTGGCCGGGCGGCGTTCCGCGAGGGCGACCAGGGTGGCGTCGGTGAACACCACGTACGCAGGCACTTTCTGCGCCGCGGCGGTGCGTGACCGCCATGCCTGGAGGCGCTCGTACAGCTCTTCGTCAAGGTCGGACGGACAGGTCGGGCAGCGACCCAGCTTGCGGTCGGCACCGGCCAGCAGCGTGGCGCCGCAGATCCGGCAGGACGACACCTGGGATCGGCGACGGTCGGATTTCCGACTCAACGGCGACCCGCCCGCCCGTTCGGTGCCACCACCGCGCTGGTCCAGCTGGGGCAGGAACCGGCACGGCCGCCGGGCGCGGCCGCCACCGGACCGGGTCTGCCCGTACGACAGCCAGAGCCACTGCCGCGCCCGCGTGACACCGACGTAGAGCAGGCGGCGCTCTTCCTCAAGCTGGTCGGGGGTCTTGGCGTACGTCGTCGGCAGCGTCCCGTCGGCCAGCCCCACCAGGAACACCGCGTCCCACTCCAGTCCCTTGGCCGAATGCAGAGAGGCGAGCGTCACGCCCTCGACCGTGGGGGCGTGCTGCTGCTCGGCGCGCCGGGCCAACTCGTCACAGAACGCGGCCAGCGAGACGTCGCGCTGGACGGTGCCGGCCGCACCGGGCGAGGTCAGCGGCGGCGTACGAACGTACTCCTCGGCCAGCGTGACCAACGCTGCCAGCGCCTCCCACTGCTCGCGTGCCGCCCCACCCGGCGGGGGCCGGTCGCGCACCCACCCGGTCGCCGCCAGCGCCTCGACCACCGCTTCCACCAGCGGCGTCTCGCCGGAGACGGACCGCACCGCCGCGCGCATCGCGACCATCGCCTGGCGCACCTCGGCCCGCTCGAAGAACCGCTCGGCCCCCCGGACCAGGTAGGGCACCTCGGCCTCGGCCAGCGCCTCCTCGTACGACTCGGACTGCGCGTTGGTGCGGAACAGCACGGCGATCTCGCGCGCCGGGGTGCCGGACGCGATCAGCTCCCGGCACCGCCTGGCCACCGCCGCCGCCTCGGCCGGCTCGTCCGGGAAGATCTTCAGCTCCGGTTCGGCACCGGCCGGCCGCTGCCCGATCAACTCCAGCCGCAGCTTGGCCTGGCTCCCCCGGGCCTGTTTGATCACCGCGTTGGCCAGCCCGACCACCTGCGGGGTGGAGCGGTAGTCGCGGACCAGCCGGACCACCACCGCGTCGCGGCGCCGGCGCGGGAAGTCGATCAGGTATGACGACGTGGCGCCGGTGAACGAATAGATGGTCTGGCTGGCGTCACCCACCACGGTGAGGTCGTCGCGGCCACCCAGCCAGGCTTCCAGCAGGCGCTGTTGCAGCGGGTTGACGTCCTGGTATTCGTCCACCACGAAGTGCCGGTACTGCGCCCGGATCTGCTCGGCGACGTCCGGGTGCTCCTCGATGCCCCAGACCGCGGCGCGCAGCATGTCCTCGAAATCGATCACGCCCTGGCGCCGCTTGAGCGATTCGTACGCCGCGAACACCTCACCCACCTTGGCCGCGTCGAACGGGGGTTCGCGCTGCGCCTTGGCCGCGGCCACCGCGTATTCCCCCGGCTCGACCAGCGAGGACTTGGCCCACTCGATCTCGCCCGCCAGGTCACGGGCGTCGGTGCGGTCGGCTCGCACCCCGGCCCGGGCGGCGGCCAGACCGACCAGCCTGGCCTTGGAGTCGAGCAACTCGGGCATGGCCCGGCCGTCCAGCAGCCGGGGCGCGAAGTAGCGCACCTGCCGCAGCGCGGCCGCGTGGAAGGTGCGGGCCTGCACTCCGGTGGCGCCCAGCGCGGCCAGCCGGGCCCGCATCTCCGCGGCGGCCCGGGCGGTGAAGGTGACGGCCAGCACGTGCTTCGGGCTGATCTCGCCGGACAGCGACCGGTAGGCGATCCGGTGGGTGATCGCCCGGGTCTTGCCGGTGCCCGCGCCGGCCAGGATGCAGACCGGGCCGGCCGGTGCGGTCACCGCCGTCCGCTGGTCGGGGTCGAGCCCGGCGAGCACGCGTTCCGCTGTCACAACCGGGAATCATGGCACCGGGGTATGACGTTTTACCTTCCGGCCGGGCGGATAAGTGCGCCCGGTGACCCGTTCGAAGGGAAAACCGACTGTGCTGACCATGTACTCGACGTCCTGGTGCGGCTACTGCCACCGGTTGAAGTCGCAGCTCGACCGGGAGGGGATCAGCTATGACATCGTGGACATCGAGCGGGATCCCACGGCAGCCCGGTTCGTGATGAGCGTCAACGGCGGCAACCAGACCGTACCCACGCTGAAGTTCGACGACGGCTCGGCCTTGACCAACCCGTCCATCGTCCAGGTCAAGGACCACCTGGCGACCATCTCGGTCTGACCCGTCCGCACACCTCACCCTGCTGGGCGTCCTCGCCGAGCTCGGCGTCGGCGATCAGCTCGTCTATCTCGTCGTCGGTCAGGGCCATCTCGTCGGCCAACGCGGCGAAGATCAGCATGTGGATGACCATCGCCGGCTGGGCCGTGATGCCGGCCGCCGGCACCTGTTCGCCGAGCGCCTGGCGGATCAGCATCTCGGCCTCACGGACCAGCTGGTGCAGCATCGGATGGCGGCGGGCGGCGGCGGCCACCGAGGCGGCGACGGCCAGCAGCGGGGTGTCCGGGCGGAACCGCAGCCGCACCGCCGTGGCGAAGGCCCGGGCGAACACGTCCAGGGCGGGCTCGCCGGGCGGCTCGTCCGCCCGGTCGTTGAGCGCGGTGGCCCGCAGGTAGAGCCCGGTCGGGGTGCGGGGCCGGCGGCCGGTGTCGGGGTCGGCGCGGTGGGTCGCGGTCATCGCGGCCTGGCCCGTCGCCAGGGCCGGCCGTTCGGCGCCGGGTCGAACCGGGCCACACGCAGCTCGGCGTGCTCGACCAGCGCCTCGAACAGTGCCGCATCCGATCCGGTGGCCTCGGCTCGGGCCAGGTCACCGACCACCACGATCATGATGTCGACCCGGCGCTGGTCGGGGATGCCGGCGGCCAGCTCGCGTTCGCCGAGCACGGTCCGGATCACCGCCTCGGCCTCCCGCGCGGCGACGCCGTCGGGCGCGAGACCGCGCCGGGTCAGCAGGTCGCGAACGTACCCGGTGATCTCGCGCGGGTCGCGGCCGGTGAAACATCGCCGCACCGCGACCGCGAACACCTCGCGCAGCAGGCGTACCGGGACCGGCAGCTCACCGACCGCCGCCCGGCTCTGCTCGCGCAGCGACGTCAGCACCAGCTGACCGGCCCGAGTACTAACCACATAACGGACTCTACGGACGTTACGGGATCAGCGCTGGGATACTGCAATCCAGGCAACCCTGACGCCGCAGTTCCCCGTACAGCGGCGTGGTTTCCGGGTCGTGCCCCCACGCATGGTCACCGCTGCCGTCGCCGGCACCGCCCAGCAGCTGGCGCTGCACGGCGCTGAAGCCCGCCCACTCCGGCCGGTTGGGCAGGTCCGCGACGTCGTCGCGGCCGACCACCCAGCGGTACGTGTATCCGAAGAAGGCGCCCACCCGGGTGATCGGCGAGTAGTTGTCGGACCGCCGGTGCCACAGCCGCCGGTCGAACACCACGAGGTCGCCGGGGCTCGCCGTGATCGGCAGCGCGCCGGCCGGCTCCGGCCACGGCACGCCGCGGCTCGGCGGACCGGGCAGCCAGTTGGTGTGGTGGCTCCCGGGCAGCACGGTGAAGTTGCCCCGGCCGGTCTTGCTGACGTCGGACAG
>DASSAL010000128.1:0-3691 GCA_035685405.1 Actinoplanes sp.
CCGTTCGGTGCTGGCCAGCCGGTCGCTCTCCGGCGCGGCCTGGTCGTGCCGGGTCCAGGTGAGCAGCAGGCTTTCGCCGAGCCGGAAGGCGCGTACCGAGAACACACCCTCGTCGAGGCGGAACGGCGGCACCGCGGCGGGCTCGCCGGTGGCCAGCACCCGGGCGTAGGTGTCCCACCGGTCGCTGACCAGCGAATGGGGAAAGTAGCCGGACAGGGTGGTGCCGAGCAGGTGCGGCCCGCGGCGGCCGTCCGGCGCCACCGCATCCGGGCTCACCGCCGCGAACACCAGGTCGCACAGCCGGCCGGTGTCGTCCCGGATCGGGGCGAGCAGCGCCGCCGCGCCCGGGACCGCGTCCAGGACCTGCTGCACGGTGGCCGCCCACGGCTCGGTGTGCCGGGCCACCGGCCCGGCGGGCAGCGGCGGCACCGGCCCGGCTGGGCCGGCCGGCACGTCCAGCAGCCCGATCACGCCGGCGGCCACGTCCACGACGTCGCGGTTCTGGGCGCGGGCGATCCGCAGCATGTGCCGGTGGGCATCGCTCAGCCGGCACCGGGTCCGGCCGGCCAGCAGCCCGACGGCCCGGTCGACGGTGGCCCGGTCGTCCTCGGCCCGATCGTCCGCGGACGCGTGCAGACCGTCGGCGCCGTCCACATACGCGTGTCTGCCGCCCCGCACCGCACCTCCGTTCCGACCGCCGTCTCCTGCATACGCCAGCGCGGCGCGGCCGTCATCCCCCCAATCCCTCGGGTGCCGTCCGACCTGCGGTCCGACCTCACCGGCATCACCCGGACGGTCGACGCCTCAGATCTCGAAGAGGTCCCGCATCGCCTTGGCGAGCCGGTCCATGCTGGCTCCGGTGACCATGCCGATCCGCTCGGCGCCCACCGACGCGGGCAGCCGGCGCATCCGGTTCACCACCACGATGCCGGTGATCGGGTCCTGCTCGGTGAGGGCGACGGCGTACGGCGGCAGCTCCACCGCACCGCGCTGCCGGACGATCGGGGCGCAGAAGGGTGCGGCGTTGGTCCGCTCGTTGTACGTGTCCGCCGACAGCACCAGGACCCGGTAGCGCAGGTCGGTGCGGCTGCCGATGGTCCAGATCTCGCCCCGTTTCACCGGACTCCCGTCCCCTTGTCGGGAAGTCGTGCGCGTCGTCCGGCAGCGTACCGCCGGGCCGATCTCCCGTTACGCCCGGCTTCGGGCCAGGTGCTTGGCCCGGTACATGGCCTGATCGGCCCGGCTGATCAACTCGTCCGCACCGACCCGCCCGGAGGATCGGACCGCCCCGACGCTGGCGCCGACCGTCACCTGCTCGCCGGCCAGCCGGAACGGTTCGGCCAGCGCCCGGTGCACGTGCGCGGTCAGCCGTGCCTCGGCCGCGGCCGGGTCGTCGTCCGCGGCCAGCACGAGGAACTCGTCACCGCCGTAGCGCGCCAGCGTGTCACCCGCCCGCAGACCGGCCCCGATCCGCGCGCCCACCTCGATGAGCAGCTGATCACCGGCATGGTGGCCGAGCCGGTCGTTGACCGCCTTGAAGCCGTTGAGGTCGCAGAACAGCAGCACCACCGCTGGCCGGCCGGCCGCTTGCTCGCGGGTCAGCGCGGCGGCCAGCCGGGTGTGCAGCTCGGCCCGGTTCGGCAGGCCGGTCAGGGGATCGTGGGTCGCCTGGTGCCGCAGCGCCGCCTCGGCCCGCTCCCGGGCCGAGGCCAGCCGGCCCACCCGGACCATCACCAGCGGCGCCACCAGCAGACTGCCGAGTGTCAGCAGCGGGCCGTCCACGGGCAGGCCGGCGATCTCCCGGATGCCTCCGGCCATCGGGTTGATGGCCAGCGCGGTGCCCAGGAACGCCAGCCGCCTAGCGGACAACCGGTCGCGCGGCGCTGGCCCGGGCCTCAGCAGCTCGGTCACCGAGGCGGTGTACGGCACGGCGCCGACGCAGACGTACCCCACCAGGAACAGCACTTCGATCCAGCCGGGCCGGCCGAAGGTCATCGAGCCGGTGGTCATGGCCAGCACCGTGTTGCCCACCAGGGCGGTCAGCAACGCGACGACGAACAGCGTGACGGCCGGCAGCAGGCGCTCGGCGACGTACCAGATGCGCACCAGCGCGCCCAGCACGCCGGACAGGACCAGGATGGTGACCAGCAGCGCCAGCTGTGCGCCGGCCGGCACGGCGAGCGCGGTCTGGCGCGGGAACAGCAGCGCGGTCCACAGCACACAACCGAGTCCGAGCGCGGCCACCGACACGTCGATCAGGCCGCCGAGGTCGCTGCGCCCGCGCCGCAGCACCAAGGTGACCGCCGAGGCGAGCAACGCCGAATGGCCCACGGTGATCAGCGCGTCCGCGACCGGCCGCTGCGCCGGGCCGCCGATCGCCACCACGGCGTTGGCCAGGGTGAGCACACCCATCGCGGTGAGCAGCAGGCCCCACGGCAGGCGGTCGCGGCCGGGCACCCGGCGAAAGATCTCGGACAGCGGCACCACCGTGCAGGCGGAGATGAACACGAACGTGATCGGCCGCTGGTCGGCCGGCAGGAACGGGTGGGCGGCGGTCACGCCGCCGGTGATCCCGGCATAGCACCACAGCCTTCTGTGCACGCCGCCCTGATCGGCGGCCCGCGCGCCGAGGTGAGGGCTTCGCACCGTGCCACGGTGCGGGCGCGGTCGAACGGCACCCGGGGGCACGCGTAAGAATGACCGGGTGAGATGCGAGGGAAGGACGCGACAATGACCGAGAAGGCACAGATCGGCGTCACCGGCCTGGCGGTGATGGGCCGCAACCTGGCCCGCAACTTCGCCCGGCACGGCCACACGGTGGCGGTGCACAACCGCAGCCACCGGCGGACCAAAGACCTGGTGGAGCAGTTCGGGCACGAGGGCACGTTCCTCCCGTCGGAGTCCGCGGCGGATTTCGTGGCGAGCCTGGAACGCCCGCGACGCGTGGTGATCATGGTGAAGGCCGGCCCGGCGACCGACGCGGTGATCGATGAGTTCGCGCCCCTGCTGGAGTCCGGCGACATGCTGATCGACGCGGGCAACGCGCACTACCAGGACACCCGGCGGCGGGAGGCGGCGCTGAAGGAGCGCGGTCTGCATTTCGTCGGCACCGGCGTGTCCGGTGGCGAGGAGGGCGCGCTGCACGGCCCGAGCATCATGCCCGGCGGCTCGCCGGAGTCGTACGAGTCGCTCGGCCCGCTACTGGAGGACATCTCCGCCAAGGTCGACGGCGAACCGTGCTGCGTGCACGTCGGCCCGGACGGCGCCGGCCACTTCGTCAAGATGGTGCACAACGGCATCGAGTACGCCGACATGCAGCTCATCGCCGAGGCGTACGACCTGTTGCGCCAGGTCGGCGGCCACGCACCCGCCGAGATCGCGGAGATCTTCCAGGGCTGGAACTCCGGCCGGCTGGGGTCCTACCTGATCGAGATCACCGCCGAGGTGCTCAGGCAGGACGACCCGGCGACCGGCGGGCCGTTCGTCGACGTGGTGCTGGACCAGGCCGAGCAGAAGGGCACCGGCCGCTGGACCGTGCAGTCGGCGCTGGACCTGGGCGTACCGGTGAGCGGCATCGCCGAGTCGGTGTTCGCCCGGGCACTGTCCGGCGACGCCACCGTCCGCCAGGCCGCCGCCGGGCTGCCCGGCCCGTCGGGCACCGCCGGCGCCGGCGGCAGCGATCTGCAGGCCG
>DASSAL010000129.1:0-19476 GCA_035685405.1 Actinoplanes sp.
CGCCCGGGCCGCCGCGTCGGCCGCCGAGCCCGCCCACGCGCGGGCCCGGCCGGCCTGCGTGCCGGCCCACCCGCCCAGGTCCGCCGCCCCGCCGCTGACCCGCCGGACCAGCGTCACCAGCGGGTCCGGCGAGGACTGGAACGACTGCCGGTAGTGCGACGCCGCCGCCTTCACGTCCGCGGTCACCGACGCGCTGCCGTCACCGTCGCGCCGGTCGTAGTCGCCGCCCAGGATCCGCGCGTACTCGCCGGAATCGATCCACCGCCGCAGTTCGGCGGCGCGCGCCACCGGCACCGGCCGGCTGCGGTACGCGGTCATACCGATCTTCAGGAAGCTGTCCCGCAGATCACCACCGCCGGCGTACTCGGCGGCCTGCTCCAGGAACGCCGCGGTGTCGATCTGGCTCAGGTCTCCCCCGCCGGCCATCTTCATCAGCAGGCGCAGCGAGGCCGCCGGGTCCTGGCCGGCGAGCAGGCCGGCCCGGTCGGCGGACAGCTCGGCCTTGCGCCACCACTCGTACATGGCGGCGATGATCGCCCGCAGCGCGACGGCGCCGATCGGCAGCCAGCTGACCGAGGCCGCCCACCGGGTCAGCATCATCATGATGGTCTGGTAGACCGCGTGGCCGCTGCGGACGTGGCCGATCTCGTGCCCGAGCAGGGCCCGCAGTTCCTCGTCGTCGAGCCGGTCCACGGCTCCCGTGGTGACCACCACGAACGGCCGGTCCATGCCGACCGCCTGCCCGGAGATGTACGGCGACTGGCCGACGTACAGCTCGGGCAGCTCGGCCACGTCCAGCGTGGTGGCGGCCTCGGTGAAGATACGGTGCACCCGCGGGTACTGCCGGTGGTCGGCGCGGATCGAGCCGGCCAGATAGGACAGCCGGAACCCCCGCTCGTTCCACATGCCGAAGAACCCGCGGACCACGTCGTCGAAGCCCCGCAGCTCGCGCAACGCGGTGAGCGCGCCCCGGTCCGCCGGGTGTTCCCAGGCCCGGGAGCTGATCCCGGTCAGCGTGATCCGTTGCCGCGCCGGCTGGTTGTCGTCGTCGATGCTCATCGTCATCCCCTCTTCGGAGCACTGAGGCCGGGCAGCAGCGTGACGCCGGCGATGACCGCCCCGGCCACCGCGGTCAGGTAGGCGACCACGAGGCCGAAGCCGTCGTCGTAGGTGAAGGCGGTGGCGAGCACGCCGAGCACGAAGCCGGCCAGGATCGCGCCCATGGCGAGCACCCAGCCGGCCGCCTTCTGCGCCACCGTCCAGCGCCGTGACCCGCTCACCATCACCATCGCGGCCAGCGGGCTGATCACCGGCAGCACGAACGCGCCGGCCATCAGCAGTGCGATCGCGGCCGGTTCCGCGCCGGTCGGCCGGGCCCCGGCCGGGACGGGCGGCCGGTACGGTGGCGGCACCGGCAGGCGCAGGTGCATCGGCATCCGGCCGCGGCGTACCGAGGCCACCAGCGCCTCCGGCGGCCCGAGCCGGCCGACGATCTGCTCCGGGTCGCCGATCGGGTCCGCGCTGGCCGTGCGCCGCACCGCGATGTAGTCGGCAACCGTGCTCATCAGCTCGTCGCGCAGGTTCGGCGAGAGGTTCTCGCTCTCCGCCCAGAGGGCGGCCAGGTAGTCCAGGACGACGACGTCGGCGTGGGCGAGCGGTGCGGTGGGGCCGGCGTGTGATGCGGTCATGGAGATCCCCCGGCTGGCGTGCATGGCAGGTGCCGATCAGGATCGCCGGGGGCGGGCCGCGGCCACATCTGCCGGCGGGCGGGAATCGGGCGGCCGGCATCCGACTTTCGGCCGGGTCTTCGACGACGGTGAAAGCCAGGGCGGACGGCGCCGGTCAGCCCACCGTGGCCGGGGTGCGGTGCACCGGTTCGGGGTCGAAGGTGACCGCGAGCGTACCGGGGACGATCGGCAGGTTCGGTCGCACCGCGGCCACCCGGCGGAGTTGCTCGGCGCGCCACAGCCACCGGGCGTCCTTGGCGAACGACCAGGTCAGCACGGCCAGCGCGGCGGCCAGCCCGGCCCGCGCAGCCGGTCCGGGCAGCAGTCCGGCGGTGGCGACCACCAGCACGACGCCCTGCGTCGCGGCGACCACCTTGCGGGAGAACCGGGCGGGCAGCGGCGCGGTCAGCCACGGCCGCAGCCAGGACGCGGCCACGAACAGGTACCGGTAGGCGCCGATCAGCACCGTCCACCAGCCGAGGGTGCTGCCGACGAACACGCTCAGCACCAGCACCAGGAACGAGTCGACCTCCATGTCGAAGCGGGCGCCCAGTTTCGTGGTGGAACCGGTGCGGCGGGCCACCTGGCCGTCCACACCGTCCAGGGCGAGCGCCACGCCGATCAGGGTGACCAGCGCCGCCTGGTGCACCGGGCGCTCGACGGCCGACACCACCATCGCGGTCACCCCGCCGACCATCAGCGCGCGGGTGAGGGTGACCAGG
Organism: Actinoplanes sp.; assembly: GCA_035685405.1. Taxonomy (GTDB): domain Bacteria; phylum Actinomycetota; class Actinomycetes; order Mycobacteriales; family Micromonosporaceae; genus Actinoplanes. Next base: position 2,450 of record DASSAL010000129.1, read on the forward strand.
TTCGCCGGGCCCATCGCCGGCAGCCCGGACCGGTGCAGGCCGTAGGCGAGAAAACCACAGAGGCAGATGCCGTACGCGGTGCCGGCCAGCCACCCGGCCACGGTCAGTCCGGTCGTCGCCCCGAGCGTCGCCAGCACGACGATCTGGACGGCCAGGCCCACGGCCGGTCCCCGGCTCCAGGTGGGCGTGGCCGCTCCGGTACGGAAGGTCACCATGTCTCCTTCGGTGGCAAGATCGGATGCCGCGTATGGTTGCCGCTGTCCGTGAACACGCTCGGTCGGCGCGTTCGGTTCAGCGAACGGGGGTGGTTCGGCATGCCGGGTGCACGCGCGTTCTGGCTGGCGACCCCGGGCCGCGGCGAAATTCGCGCCGGATCCCTCTCCTACCCAGCCGGCGACGAAGTTCTCGTGCGCACGCTGCACTCGGGTGTGAGCCGCGGCACTGAGACGCTGGTGTTCCGCGGCGGTGTGCCGGAGAGCCAGTGGACCGCGATGCGCGCGCCGTATCAGGAGGGTGACTTCCCGGCCCCGGTGAAGTACGGCTACCTCAACGTGGGTGTGGTCGAGCACGGCCCGCCGGAGCTGGCCGGCCGCACGGTGTTCTGCCTCTATCCGCACCAGACCCGCTACGTGGTGCCGGCCACGGCCGTCACCGAGGTCCCGGAGGGCGTGCCGGCGGCCCGGGCGGTGCTGGCCGGCACGGTGGAGACCGCGGTCAACGCGCTGTGGGACGCCGCCCCGCGGATCGGGGACCGGATCGCGGTGGTCGGCGGCGGCATGGTCGGCTGCGCGGTGGCCGGGGTGCTGGCCGGTTTCCCGGGCGCCCGGGTGCAGCTGGTGGACGCCGACCCGGCCCGAGCCCCGGTGGCCGCCGCGCTGGGGGTCGGCTTCGCCGCACCGGCGGACGCCGACGGCGACTGCGACCTGGTGATCCACGCCAGCGCCACCGCAGCCGGGCTGACCCGGTCGCTGGAGCTGCTGGCGCCGGAGGGCACGGTGATCGAGCTGAGCTGGTACGGCGACCGGCCGGTGAGCGTCCCGCTCGGTGAGTTCTTCCACTCCCGCCGGCTGACCGTGCGCAGCAGCCAGGTCGGCGGCATCGTCCCGGGCCGCCGGCGCACGTACGCCGACCGCCTCGCCCTGGCCCTGCGGCTGCTGGCGAACCCGGCGTTCGACGCGCTGATCACCGGGCAATGCGAGTTCGACGAGCTGCCGGCGGTCCTGCCCCGGCTGGCCGACGGATCGCTGCCCGCCCTGTGCCACCTGGTGAACTATCGAGGAGAGTGAGCTCTTGTTCAGCGTCACCGTCCGCGACCACATCATGATCGCGCACAGCTTCACCGGCGAGGTGTTCGGCCCGGCGCAGCGGCTGCACGGCGCCACCTTCGTCGTGGACGCCACGTTCCGGCGCCCGGAGCTGGACGCGGACCACATCGTCGTGGACATCGGCCTGGCGAGCGCCCATCTGCACGCGGTGTGCGGGGCGCTGAGCTACCGCAACCTGGACGACGAACCGGACTTCGCCGGCGTCAACACGTCCACCGAGTTCCTGGCCAAGGTGATCGCCGACCGGCTGGCCGACCGGATCACGGACGGCGAGCTGGGCGCGGGTGCCCGGGGGCTGACCGGCCTGGCGGTCACCCTGCACGAGTCACACATCGCGTGGGCGGCCTACGAGCGCGACCTGTGACCGTTCACGTCGTCCTGCCCGGCACGGTGGACGATCCGGCCGCACCGAGTGGCGGCAACCGCTATGACCGGGCGGTCTGTGACCGCTTGCCGGGCGTCCACGAGATCGCGGTCGACGGCGCCTGGCCGCGTCCGTCGGCGGCGGCGCGGATCGCGCTGACCGCCGCTCTGGACGACCTTCCCGGCCGGTCCGTCGTGCTGATCGACGGTCTGGTGGCATGCGGGGTGCCCGACGTGCTGGAACCCCACGCCGGCCGGCTGCGGTTGGTGATCCTGGTGCACCTGCCGCTGGGCGATGAGACCGGCCTCTCCCCCGCCGCGGCCGCCGAGCTGACCGCGCTGGAGGGCCGCGCCCTGCGCGCCGCCACGGCCGTCGTGGTGACCAGCGAGGGCGCCGCCCGCCGGGTGATCGACGTGCACGCGCTGCCGCCGGGGAAGGTGAACGTCGCACCGCCCGGCGTGGACCCGGCTCCGCTCACCACCGCCTGGTACGACGGCACGCGGCTGCTCTGCGTCGCCGCCGTGACCCCGCGCAAGGGTCAGGACGTCCTGGTCGCGGCGCTGCGCACGCTGGAGCACCTGGACTGGACCTGCACCTGCGTGGGCGCCACCGGCCGGGGCGTTCCGGCGGATCCCGGCCGGGTGCGGTTCGCCGGGCCGAAGACCGGCGCGGACCTGGACGCCGCCTATGCCGCGGCGGATCTGCTGGTGCTGCCGTCGCGCGCGGAGACGTACGGCATGGTGGTCACCGAGGCGCTGGCCCGCGGTATCCCGGTGATCGGCACGCGGGTCGGCGGGGTGCCGGAGGCGCTCGGCGCCGCCCCGGACGGCACCGTGCCCGGCACGCTGGTGCCGCCCGGCGATCCGGCGGCGCTGGCGGCCGCGCTCGAGCGGTGGCTGACCGACGCCGGCCTGCGACAGCGCTGGCGGGCCGCGGCCCGGGCCCGCCGGGCCACGCTGCCGGGCTGGGACCAGACGGTACGCCGACTGCGTGAGGTGCTGGCGTGACCGGCCGGGCCAGGAAGGCATGCACAAGGAGGCACACCATGACCGGGGAGTTCAGTTCCGCCTGGCTGGCGGCGCGGGAGCCGGCCGACGCCGCGGCGCGGGCGGCCGAGCTGGCCACCGCGCTGCACGACCGCTTCACGTCGGTTTCCGGCCCAGCCGCCGCGGGCCGCACGGCGGCGCCGCTGGTGATCCGGGACCTCGGCTGCGGCACCGGTTCGCTGGGCCGGTGGCTGGCGCCACGGCTGCCGAGGCCGCAGCACTGGATCCTGCACGACCACGACCCGGCGCTGCTCGCCCACGCCGCCGCGAGCCTGCCCGGCGACGTCACCACCGAACCGCAACCCGGTGACGTCACCGCCCTGACCGGCGACGACCTGGCCGGCACCGCGCTGGTCGCCGGCTCCGCCCTGCTCGACCTGTTCACCGCCGCCGAGGTGGCATCGCTGGCCGCGGCCTGCGCGGTGCACGGCACGCCGGCGCTGTTCACCCTGTCGGTGACCGGCGAGGTCCGGTTCGATCCACCCGGCCCGCTCGACGACACCATCGCCGCCGCGTTCAACGCCCACCAGCGCCGCGAGACCGGCGGGCGGCGGCTGCTCGGCCCGGACGCGGGCGGCGTGGCGGCCGCCGCGTTCGAGCGGGCCGGCGCGACGGTCACCGTGCGCGACTCGCCGTGGCGTCTGGTTTCGGACCGTCCACCGGCCGCCGAGTGGCTCGCCGGATGGCTCGACGCCGCCCAGGAGCAGCGGCCTGACCTGCGGCTGGACGACTACCGCCGGTTCCGGTCGGACGGCCGGTGGACGGTAACGGTCGGACATCGGGATCTGCTCGCGGCGTTCTGATTGAACTCTTCGGGGCAGTCACGGCGTACAGGTGCCTGAGACGATGGGGGGACGACGACGTGACGCGATCGGTCTGGGCATGGGTACGGGTGCTCGGCGGCGCCGCCATTCTGGCGCTGCTGGCGTGGCGGCTGGGCACCGGCGCCTTCCTCGACGGGCTGCGCGTCATCGACGGCGGCACGCTGCTGGCGGCGTTCGGCATCGGTGTGGCCACCACGGTGCTGAGCGCCTGGCGCTGGTGCCTGGTGGCGCGCGGGCTCGGCCTGCGGCTGCCGCTGGGCGCGGCGATCGCCGACTACTACCGGGCGCTGTTCCTCAACGCCGCGCTGCCCGGCGGGGTGCTGGGCGACGTCGACCGGGCGGTCCGGCACGGCCGCGACGAAGGCGACGTGGGCCGCGGCGTCCGCGCCGTGGTGCTGGAACGGACCGCCGGGCAGATCGTGCTGTTCGCCGTCGGCGTGACCGTGCTGTTCACCGTACCGTCGCCGGTGTTCACCCAGCTGGAGCGGCACGGACCGGTGATCGCGCTGACCGGCTCGGCCGTCGCCGCGGCCGCGGTGGCGGTGTTGCTGACCGGGCGGCGGTTGCGCCGCGGCAGCTCCCGGGCCGCCCGGGCCGCGCGCACCGGCATCCGCGAGATCCGCACCGGCCTGCTGGCCCGCCGCAACTGGCCGGGCATCGTGCTCGCCTCGACCGTGGTGCTGGCCGGGCACCTGGCGACGTTCGTGGTGGCCGCCCGCGCGGCCGGCTCGTCCGCCTCACTGCTGCATCTGGCCCCGCTGATTCTGCTGGCGCTGCTGGCGATGACCGTGCCGCTGAACGTCGGCGGCTGGGGCCCGCGCGAGGGGGTGACCGCGTGGGCGTTCGGCGCGGCCGGGCTGAGCGCCACCCAGGGCCTGACCATCGCCGTGGTGTACGGCCTGTGCGCCTTCGTGGCCGCACTGCCCGGCGCGGTGGTGCTGCTGGCCCGGGGGGTGGCCCGGATCCGGTCCCGCGCCTCGGCCACACCGGCGGCGGTGCTCTCCGAGGCCGTCGAGATCCGCGAGCCCGTGCACCTGCCCGCACCGGCAGCGCGGGTGCTGGCGCACAGCGGTGCGTGAATCAGCTCGCGGCGACGAATCGGTCGGACAGCGCGTACCGGAGCAGCACGACGTCACCGATCTGCCGCACCTCGGCGAGCGTCGCGCGGCGCTTGGCGTTCCACGGGAAGTCGCCGTCGTGCACGAACCGTGGCGCCGCCGAGTCCCCGACGAAGAACGGCGCCACCACCAGCTGCAACTCGTCGGCGAGGCCGGCGGTGAGGAACTGGGTGTGCACGGTCCCGCCGCCCTCGACCATCAGCCGGCGCACCCCGCGCGCGGCCAGATCGGCGGTGACCCGGTGCAGGTCGACCGGGTCGCCGCCGTCGATCACGGTGGCCCGGTCGCCGAGCGTGCGCTGCGCGGCCGGCACCGAACCGGCGGTGCAGTAGACCAGCTTGTCCGCCTCACCGAGGGTGAAGAACTTCGCGTCCGGATCCAGGTCGCACGAACTGGTCACGGTCACCTTGATCGGCGTCGGCGGCTCGCCGCGGGCACGCCGCGCCTCCCGCCGGGCGGCCGAGCGGACCAGCAGGCGCGGGTCGTCCGAGCGGATCGTGGCGGCACCCACCAGAATCGCGTCACAGCGGGCCCGCACCTCGTCCACCCGGTCGAAGTCGGCGTCGTTGGACAGCAGCAGCCGTTCGGTGGCGCGGTCGTCGACATATCCGTCGATGGACATGCCGCAGCTGAGTAGGACGTACGGTCGTCCGGCCACTGATGACGCCTCCTGAGGTGAGCGACGATCGTCACCCTGGTCGAAAACGATCCGTCCAAGATAATCGGGAGGTGCATCACCGGCACGTCCGGTGGATGCCAGGCACGAGGAGGGCCGATGACGGAGGCACCGAAGGCAGTCGTACGGACCGAGGTGACCGTCCCGATGCGCTTCGCCGACGGCTACCACAGCATCGCCCGGGTGTTCACTTTCGACGGGCTGGTGGACGGCCGCGAGCACATCGCGCTGGGCCTGGGCGACTGGCAGCGGGCGCTGGCCCGGGGCACAGTGGGCGGCCGGGCGCCGCTGGTCCGGCCGCACAGCGAGTGCCTCACCGGCGACGTGTTCGGCAGCCAGCGCTGCGACTGCGGGCCGCAGTTGCGCGAGGCGGTGGAACGCATCACCGACTCCGGCGGGCTGGTCCTCTACCTGCGGCAGGAGGGCCGGGGCATCGGGCTGTACCCGAAGCTGGACGCCTACGCCTTGCAGGACACCGGCCTGGACACGTACGAGGCCAACCTGGCCCTGGGCCACGGAGAGGACGAACGGGACTACGCCGCCGCCGCGCAGATGCTGCTCGCCCTGGGCGCCGACCGGATCCGGCTGCTGAGCAACAACCCGGACAAGGCGGCGCAGCTGGTGGCGCACGGGGTGACCATCACCGAGCGGATCCCCACCGGGGTGCACGTCTCCGCGGACAACGTGCGTTATCTGGCCACCAAGGCGACGCACACCGCTCACACGATCGACCTGCCGCTGGCCGAATGAGCCCGCCGCCGGGGATGGGGCACGACGGGACGGGACGGTGACCGGCTCGGCCCTCGAACAGCTGCCCATCATCCTGGCCGTCTGCGAAGGGCCGGACCTGCGGCTGGTCGCCTGCAGCGACGCGACCCGGACGTTGCTGACCGGCCGCGACCCGATCGGCAGGCCGATGCGCGAGGTGATCAGCTGCACGGGACCGTGGTGATGATCGACGGGGCCGGGCACTACCCGCAGGCGGAATACCCGGAGGAGGCGGCGACCGCGGTGCTCGGACTTGTCCACAGGGCGCGCGGCGCGGTCAACGGGTCTCACTAGTATCGCGGGGTGACCCCGGCCCGCTTCCCCACCGCCAAGGACGTGCTCGCTCAGGTCTTCGGCTACCCCGATTTCCGGGGGCCGCAGCAGGACATCATCGAGCACCTGGTGGCCGGCGGCGACGCCCTGGTGCTGATGCCCACCGGCGGCGGCAAGTCGCTGTGCTACCAGATCCCGGCGCTGGTCCGCGACGGCGTGGGCGTGGTGATCTCGCCGCTGATCGCGCTGATGCAGGACCAGGTGGACGCGCTGCGGACGCTCGGCGTGCGGGCCGGCTTCCTGAACTCCACCCAGGACTTCTCGTCCCGGCAACTGGTCGAGCAGGAATATCTGGCCGGCGAGCTCGACCTGCTCTACATCGCGCCGGAGGGGTTGAGTGTGCCGGCCACCCAGCGGCTGCTCGACCGGGGTCGGATCGCGCTGTTCGCCATCGACGAGGCGCACTGCGTGTCCCAGTGGGGCCACGACTTCCGGCCCGACTACCTGGGCCTGTCGATGCTCCACGAGCGCTGGCCGGACGTGCCGCGGATCGCGCTGACCGCCACCGCGACCACCGCCACCCGCGACGAGATCGCCCGCCGGCTCGACCTGACGACGGCCCGGCACTTCACCGCCAGCTTCGACCGGCCCAACATCGAATACCGGATCGTGCCCAAGAACGAGCCGCGCCGGCAGTTGCTCGAGTTGCTGCGCGGCGAGCACGCCGAAGACGCCGGCATCGTGTACTGCCTGTCCCGGGCATCGGTGGAGAAGACCGCTTCGTGGCTGGTCGAGAACGGTATCCCGGCGTTGCCCTATCACGCCGGCATGAGCGGGACCGAGCGCACCGCCAACCAGGCCCGGTTCCTCCGCGAGGACGGCCTGGTCATGGTGGCCACGATCGCCTTCGGGATGGGCATCGACAAGCCGGACGTGCGCTTCGTCGCCCACCTCGACCTGCCCAAGTCGGTGGAGGGCTATTACCAGGAGACCGGGCGGGCCGGCCGGGACGGGCTGCCGGCCACCGCCTGGCTGGCATACGGCCTGCAGGACGTGGTGCAGCAGCGCAAGATGATCGAGACGTCCGACGGGGACGCCGCGTTCCGGCGCAACGCCGCCGCCCACCTGGACGCGATGCTGGCGCTGTGCGAGACGGTGTCCTGCCGGCGGGCGCAGCTGCTGGCCTACTTCGGCCAGGCGGCCGATGCCGCCAGGTGCGGGAACTGCGACACCTGCCGGACACCGCCGGAGTCCTGGGACGGCACCATCCCGGCGCAGAAGCTGCTGTCCACGGTGCTGCGGCTGCAGCGCGAGCGGGGGCAGAAGTTCGGTGCCGGCCAGTCCATCGACATCCTGCTCGGCAAGGAGACCGAGAAGGTCCGGCAGTTCCGGCACCAGGAGCTGACCGTGTTCGGCATCGGCACCGAGCTGCGCGAATCGGAATGGCGCGGTGTGGTCCGGCAGCTGCTGGCGGCCGGATACGTGGCGGTGGAGGGTGACTACGGGACACTCGTGCTCACCGAACGCAGCGCGGAGGTGCTGCGCGGTTCGGTCCAGGTGATGATGCGCCGGGAGCCGGACCGGGTCCGGCCGGCCCGGGCCGCCCGGACCGCGCGGACGGCGGCGCCGGCGGTGGATCTGCCGCCCGGGGCCACGGACACGTTCGAGCGCCTGCGGGCCTGGCGGGCATCGGTGGCCAAGGAGCAGAAGCTGCCCGCGTACGTGATCTTCCACGACGCGACGCTGCGGTCGATCGCGGCGCAGCGGCCGGGCTCGCTGGCCGAGCTGGGCACGATCAGCGGTGTGGGGCAGGCCAAGCTGGCCAGGTTCGGCCAGCAGGTGCTGGACGCCCTCCATCACGACCTGGCATGAGCCGCAGCAGAAACATGTTGCAGCTAGTGCAACACCTGGTCAGATATTGATGCGTGAAAGTTTTCGCAGGCTGGCACTCTCTGATCGATGCCCTTACCAGGGCATTCGCGGCCTGGGCGGGGCGCGATGCGGCCTTGCTTGCACGGTGCTCCTGGCATACCGGACAAGGCGGGCGCCCTCGGCAGGCATCGGCCCCTTTACCGGGTGGCAGCGGTTTGCTAGTTTCCCGCCACTTGCGCAAGGAGTTCCACGCCCCTCCCCCCTCCCCTGGAGGCTTCATGCGTATCCGCACACTGGTCGCCGGCGTGGCCGCCGCCGCCCTGCTCAGCGCCGTCGGACCGGCCGGCCAGGCCGCGGGGTCACCGGCCGGCCCCGGCCCGCGCGACGTCATCGTCCACCTGTTCCAGTGGCCCTGGGCGTCGATCGCCGGCGAGTGCACGACGGTGCTCGGTCCCAAGGGCTTCGGCGGCGTGCAGGTGTCGCCCCCACAGGAACACGTCGTGCTGCCCGGCCGCGGTCACCCGTGGTGGCAGGACTATCAGCCGGTGAGCTACCAGCTCACCTCCCGCCGCGGCGACCGCGCCGCGTTCGCCGCCATGGTGCGCACCTGCCATGCCGCCGGCGTGAAGATCTACGTCGACGCGGTGGTCAACCACATGGCCGGCGGCGCGTCCACCGGCGCCGGCAGCGCCGGCTCGGCCTACTCCCAGTACGCCTACCCGGCGGTGCCGTACGGCAGCGGCGACTTCCACCACTGCGGACGCAACGGCAACGACGACATCGTCACCTGGAGCGACCGGTGGGAGGTGCAGAACTGTGAACTGGTCGACCTGTCCGACCTGAAGACCGAGTCGGCGTACGTGCGCGGCAAGCTCACCGCCTACCTCAACGATCTGGTGTCGCTCGGCGTCGACGGATTCCGGGTGGACGCCGCCAAGCACCTCCCGGCCGGCGACCTGGCCGCGATCGTCGACCCGGTGGCCGGCGACCCGTACGTGTTCTCCGAGACCATCGAGGGCGGCGCGGGCGAGCCCACGCCCGAGGAGTACGCCGGCATCGGCGACGTGACCGAGTTCCGGTACGGCGACGTGGTCGGCACCGCGTTCCGCGACGGCAACCTGGCCGGCCTGGCCGATCTGCCCGGGCGGATGCGGTTGGCCAGCGGCGACGCGGTGGCCTTTGTGGACAACCACGACACGCAGCGCAACGGCCGGGCGCGGCTGACGTACCGGAACGGCAGCCCGTACGCACTGGCCGAAGCCTTCATGATCGCCTATCCGTACGGTGTCCCGCAGGTGATGTCCAGCTTCACCTTCTCCGACCCGGAGGCCGGGCCGCCCGCCGCGGGCAACGGCACCACCTCGGCCGTGTCGTGCGGCGGCGGATGGGCCTGCGAACACCGGTGGCGCACCACCGCCAACATGGTGGCGTTGCGTAACGCGGCCGCGGGGACGCCGGTGACCCACTGGTGGTCCAACGGCTCGGACCAGATCGCCTTCGGCCGGGGCAGCGCCGGATACGTGGCGTTCAACCGCTCCGGGGCGGCACTCACCCGGACGTTCCAGACCGGCCTGGCCGCGGGCACGTACTGCGACGTGATGAACGGCGACGTCGCGAACGGTTCGTGCACCGGCCCGGCGTACCAGGTGGGCCCGGGCGGCCAGGTGACCGCCACGGTTCCGGCGGGTGGCGCGCTGGCCCTGCACATCGGCGCGCGCGGCGGCACCGGCACCGGGAACCCCGGCTGCACCACCGCGGCCACCACCTTCGCGGTCACCGCGACCACGGTGTGGGGCGAGAACATCTTCGTGGTGGGCAACACCGCCGCCCTGGGCAACTGGAACCCGGCCGCCGCGGTCGCGCTGTCCTCAGCCGGCTACCCGGTCTGGCGCGGCACGGTGACCCTGCCGGCGTCGGCCGAGATCCAGTACAAGTACATCAGGACGGACGGCGGCCAGGTGACCTGGGAGAGCGACCCGAACCGGGTCCGGACCACCGCCGGGTCGGCACCGTGCTCGGCCACCTGGACGGACGCCTGGCGGTAACGCCGCGGCCGTCCGGCCCGCTCCTCGTCGCCGGGAGCGGGCCGGACAGCCCGGTCCCCCGGTCCCCCGGCCGCGACCGGGCGCGACCGGCCGGGCGCCGCCTCCGCCGCCGACCTAGCCGCCACCGTTGACATGTCCGCTCGCCCGCTCGCCGGCTCGGGCCGTCCGGGCCGCACCTATCCCGGCCGCCGGCCCACGACCCCCGTCCCCGCCTCGTCGCGCACCACCCGGACGCCGGCCAGGCCGAGTGCCGTCATCCCGGCTGCGATCGGCCCCGTCACCCGGGTCTCGGCGGTCGGCCCGCCCGCGCCGTACAGCACCAGCAACCGCCCGCCCGGCCGCAGCGCCCGCGCCAGCACGCCCAGCTCCGGCCCGTCCGGCCGGGTCCAGAACGCGTTCACGTCGACGGTGAACGCGGCGTCGAACTCCGCGTCCGCGCCGATGTCGGCCAGCTCCGCCGCCCGGACGTCGACCGGCAGCCCGGCCACGCGCACGGCCGTACGCCGCACGGCCGTCGCGGACCGATCCACCGCCAGCAGCCACCCGGTGGTCAGCCGGGCCCCGACCAGCTGGGCCGCCACCCCGGGCCCGCAACCCGCCTCCAGCACCCGCTCGTGCGGCTGCGGGTCGACCAGCTCCACCGCCCACGCGACGCGCGCGGGAACGCCGGTCACCCCTGCGGCTGGCCGATGTTCACCATCCACGGCACGCCGAACCTGTCGGTGAGCTGGCCGTACTCGTCGCCCCACATCTGCTTCTCGAGCGGGACGTTGACCGAGGCGCCGTCGGAGAGCCGGCTCCAGTATTCGTGCAGGCGCTGGCTGTCGTCGCCGCTGAGGCAGACGGTCATCGTGGTGCCGGGTGAGAACGGCATGCCCGGCATGATGTCCGCGCCCATCAGGGTGTAGCCGGCGTCGGTCTCCAGCTGGGCGTGCATCACGTTGTCGGCGAGCGCCGGGTCGGCCATGCCGCCGGTCTCGCTGAACGTGTTGATGACGAGCTCCCCGCCGAAGACCGACCGGTAGAACTCCATCGCCGCGCGGGCGTCACCGTTGAAGTGGAGGTACGGGTTGAGACGTGAGGTCATGCCCAGCACCGTAGACCCCAGGTACGACAAGAACGGGCCGAACGCCGGAAGGGATGACAGCGATCAGGCCGCCGGCCCGCTTCGGGAAGCGGCCGCAGCCGCTTCCGCCAGCCAGCCGCGCACCTCGTCGTCGACGTCGGCCAGGCGGTGGATCTCGAGATGGTGCATCCAGGTGCGGCCCGAGGGGTGCACCACCTCCTTGAACCGGGGGGACCGGAGCTGCCGGCCGAGCGCGATGGACAGCACCACGTCGGCGTCCGGGTTCCGCAGATAGCGTCCCGGGATCCAGAGGTACGCGAAGCCGCGCGCCCGCCGGAACCCGATCTGCGACCGGCCGACCCGGACCTGGCACGGCCCGAGCTCGTCGAGCACCTCCCGGACCCGGTCGTACACCTGCCTGGCGAACGGATGACCGGCGAAGAACCCGTCCTCGGTCATCCCGGCATCGTCGCACGGTCCGGGCCGGTGCCGAATAGTTATCCATAGGGGACGGTGCGTCGTTCATACTCTCCGCCGTGACCGATCCCGGGGCGAGGCGGCCCGATGTCAACGTGTGGGTGGGTGCGGTCGCCACCGCCGCCCTGCTGGTCGCCGGCTGCGCCGCCGGGTCGCGGCTGATCGCGGGCGCCCGGCAGGCGGCCGAGCCGGTGTCCGCACCGGAGTACGCGACCGTGCTGGCCGAGGTGGACGCCGCGATCCGGGCGCCGTTCGCGCGCCTGGGCTCAGCGGGCGCGGCGTACGCCGAGGCGGCCGGCGCGCTGCGGGCCGGTGCGGACCGGCTGGACGTCACGGTGGCCCCCGAACCGGTGGCGGCGACGCAGGAGGTCCTGTCCGGGGCCCTGCGCGATCTCGCCGACGTGGTGGAGCAGGCGGCCGGACCGGGCCGGCCGTGCCCGGCGGCGTCGCCGGTCACCGCGGTGCTGCAGTCCGGCGCGGCCGGACGGGTGCGGGACAAGGCGGACGACCTGCGCCGCACCGATCCGGCGTACGCCTTCGGCGCGTTCCTGCCGGCCGCCCCGGCGCTGCGGAACCGGCGGGCGCCCAACGGCAGCCGGGTGAAGCCGTTCGCCGCGGACGGCGCCGGCGAGCTGGTCGTCGACGGCCGCGGGGCCCGGGCCGACGCGGCGGTCAGCCTGGTGCGGGCCGGCGAGCCGGTGTTCACCGTGTACGTGCGCGGCGGCCGGCGGCACACCGTCGCCGGAATCCGGCCCGGCACCTACCAGATCTTTCTCGCCTCCGGCACGGACTGGGCGGCCCGGCACAAGGGCTTCACGCGCGGCTGCTCGTTCACCCGTTTCGACGCCGACTTCCGGTACGCCCGGGCCGGCACCCGCTGGACCGTCACCCTTGCCGGGTCTCCCGGCGGCAACGCCACCACCAGCGGCGTCGACCCGGCCGACTTCCCGGTGGGCTGACCGGGACCGGCGGCGGTAGGTTGGGCGGGTGCCCGCCATGGTGGAGAGTGCGGAGACCGGCGAGCTGCTGGGCGAGCTGACCACGATGACCGGCCGGGAGGACCCGTACCCCCGGTACGACCGGCTCCGCGAGATCGCCCCGTTGATCCGCGCCCCCGACGGCGCGCTGGTCGTCACCCGGTATGCGGACTGCTCGACGGTGGTGCGCGACGCCCGGTTCGGCCACTTCCCGACCGAGATGCTGGCGTTCGCGGGCCTGCCCGACCCGGCCCGGCATCCGGCGATGCGGATGCTGTTCGGCAGCCTGCTGAGCCTGAACCCGCCGGACCACACCCGGCTGCGCCGGCTGGTCAGTTCCACGTTCACCGCCCGGCGGGTGCAGTCGCTGCGACCGGCCATCGAGACGATGGTGGCCGGACTGCTCGACGACCTGGCCGGCGAGAGCGACTTCATCGAGCGGTTCGCCTTCCCGCTGCCGGTCAACGTGATCGGCGAGCTGCTGGGCGTGCCCGGACCGGACCGGGCGCAGTTCCAGACGCTGGTGCGGGACTGGACCCGGGTGCTCGACGTGATCACCGGCGAGGTGCTCGAGCGGGCCGATCCGGCGGCCACCACGATCCGCGAGTACCTGGCCGGTCTGGTGGCCGAGCGCCGCGCGGCACCGCGCGACGACCTGATCAGCGCGCTGGTCGCCGCCGAGGAGGCGGGTGACCGGCTGTCCGAGGATGAGCTGCTCACCATGGCCGCGCTGCTGTTCGCGGCGGGCTTCGAGACCACCACCAACCTGCTGGCCAACGGCCTGGTGGCGCTGCGCCGCAACCCCGGGCAGGAGTTCGGTGATCCGGCGGTGGCGGTGGCGGAGCTGCTGCGGTACGACAGCCCGGTGCAGATCGTCGCGCGGGTGACCTGGGACGACGTGGAGCTGGGCGGGACCACCGTGGGCGGCGGTGAGCGGGTGATCGCGTACCTCGGTGCCGGCAACCGCGATCCGGAACGCTTTCCCGACCCGCACCGGCTCGATCTGTCCCGCGCCGACAACGCACCGCTGTCCTTCGGCGGCGGCATCCACTATTGCCTGGGCGCGCCGCTGGCCCGGCTGGAGGCGCAGATCGCCTTTCCGGCGCTGTTGCAGCGGTTCCCGGACATCGAGATCGGCCGGCCGGAGCGGCGGGACAGCCTGACCCTGCGCGGGTACACCCGGCTGCCGGTGCTGGCCCGGTAGAAAGACGCCGCTGCGAATTCCACGGGGGAAGAACTCGCAACGGCGCTGACCGGAAGGTTAGACCACCGGCAACCGACCTGTCTATCCCACCCGGTTGAGGACCGTGCCGACGAGTCTCTTCCAGTCCGAGGTGAACTGGGGCCCGGTGCTCGCGGTGCCGAGCCGGTAGACCGCGTAGGCGTCCACCAGCAGGACATTCTGCTTGGACAGCACGGCCACGGCGGTGTCGGCGATGCCGGGATGCTGCGGTTCGTACGCCTTGTGGCGGATGATCACGAAGCCGGTCCAGCCGCCCTCGCTCAGCTCGGTGGTCTTCGCGGTCTCCGCGTACGCCGGCTCGTTGCGGTCGGCGGTGGCCTGGGCCGGCTGGTTCACCGTCGGCGGGCACGTGTCGGCCAGCGCGCGCAGCGCCGCCAGCCCGGCCTGCGCGGCGGCCGCGTCCGGATAGACCAGCGCGGTCTGGGTCAGCGTCTGCGCGCCCGCGGTGCCTTCGTCGACCAGCGGCTGGGTGACCACCTCGGCGCCGGGCGGCACCGGCGGCGCGGTGGCCGGGCCGGCGCAGAACGGAACCAGCCGGGTGGGGTCGGTCGAGGTGGCCGGCGGCTGCCAGGTAGGGCCCACGTCGGCCGCCTGCAGGAGCGCGCCCCGCATGGTGGTGACCGTGATCAACCCGCCGTCCGGCGGATCGGGCGCGTCGTCGGACCCGCTGCAGCCGGTGGTCAGCACGGCGGCACAGACGGCGGTGGCGACGGCACGCGCGGCCCTACCCATGCCGGGCCTCCAGTCCGGTGGAGGGCGGCGTCGGCGGAGTCACGGGACCGGGCATCCGGCAATCTAAGCATGGACCGTACCGGCGGCCCGGACGGCCGCGGCCAGCTCGCGGATCCCGGCCCGGATCCGGGCCTCGGTCATCTGCGAATAGCCCAGGATCAGCGTGGGCGGGTGGTCGCCGCCGACCCGGTAGTCGGACATCGTGCTGAGGCTGATGCCCCGCGCCGCCGCGGCCCGCTGGACCGCCGCCTCGTCGTG
Source organism: Actinoplanes sp. (assembly GCA_035685405.1). Lineage (GTDB taxonomy): Bacteria > Actinomycetota > Actinomycetes > Mycobacteriales > Micromonosporaceae > Actinoplanes. The sequence goes on from DASSAL010000129.1 coordinate 17,514, forward strand.
GCCGGCCGGGAGAGTCACCGTGACGTGCAGGCCGGCCGCGATCCCGGTGACTGTGGCCGCGGGCAGCTCGGCGCCCAGTGCGGCGACGATGACGTCCCGGCGGCTGCGGTAGCGGATCCGCATCCGGCGCAGGTGCCGGTCCAGGTCGCCGCGGGCCAGGAAACGCGCGAACGCGAGCTGCTCGATCCGGGCGGTGCCCATGTCCGACAGCAGGCGCTCGTGGCGTACCGGGTCGGCCAGTGCCGGCGGGACGACCATCCAGCCCAGCCGCAGCGCCGGGGCGAGGACCTTGCTGACCGTGCCCGCGTACACCACGTGCTCGTGATCCAGGCCCTGCAGCGCGCCCACCGCCGGGCGGTCGTACCGGTATTCGGCGTCGTAGTCGTCCTCGATCGCGATCGCGCCGCGCTCGCGCAGCCAGGCCACCAGCGCCGCGCGGCGCTCCGGGGCCAGCACCACACCGGTCGGGTGCTGGTGGGCCGGGGTGAGCACCACCGCGTCGGCGCCGGTGCGGGCCAGCGCGTCCACCCGCAGGCCGAGCGCGTCCACCGGCACCCGGACCGGCTCCAGCCCGGCCCGCTCGGCCAGGTGGTCCTCCTCCCAGCTGCTCGGGTCCTCCAGCGCGATCCGGCGGGCGCCGCGGGTGGCCAGCGTGCGGCAGATCAGGCCGAGGCCCTGCAGGTATCCGTTGGTGACCACGACCCGGCCGGGATCGGCGACCACTCCCCGGACCCGGCCCAGGTAGTCGGCGAGCCCGTCGCGCAACGCGTCCACCCCGAACGCGTCGCCGTATCCGAGGTCGGTCACGGTGATCTCCATGACCGCCTCGCGCAGGCAGCGTGCCCAGGCCTCGCGCGGGAACGACGAGACGTCCGGCCGCGACGGCCGGAAGTCGAACCGCACCGGCGGCGGCTGCGGCGCCCGCGTCCCCGGCCGCGGCGGGTGGAACGGCCCGTCGGCGACCCGCGGCTGGGCGCCCTGCCGCATCGCCAGGTATCCCTCGGCGGCCAGCTGAGCGTACGCGTCCACCGCCACCTTGCGGGAGATGCCGAGTTGGCCGGCCAGGTCGCGGGTGGACGGCACCGGGGAGCCGGCGCGCAGGCTGCCGTCCCGGATGGCGGCCCGCAGCTGCTCCTCGATCTGCGCCCGGAGGGTGCCCGGCCGGTCCCTCGCAACGCTCAGCAGCAGCTCCACTGGTCCCCTCTTTCCCCCATCCACTGGATCTGTCTTTGATACCAGTTCCGGGCGACGGTGAACACATGCTTTTCCCCGCCTCGATCGCCGCCCGCCTCCCGCTCGCCACCTACTCGATCGCGCTGCTGGTCCACGTGCAGCGGCTGACCGGCTCGTACGCCGCGGCCGGGCTGGTCGCCGGCGCGCTCGCCGTGGCGCAGGGCACCGGCGCCCCGCTGCTCGGCCGGCTGGTCGACCGGCGCGGCCAGACCGTCGTGCTGCTCGGCTCCGCCCTGATCGGCGGCGCGGCGCTGGCCACCATCGCCGCCCTGCCGGCCGGCACACCGCTGCCCGTACTGATCCTGCTGGCCGCCGTGATCGGCCTGGCCACCCCGCCGGTCGGCGCCTGCCTGCGCACGCTGATCCCGGTGCTGGTGCCGGGCGCCGAGCGGCAGCGCCGGGCGTACGCGGTGGACGCCACCGCCACCGAGCTGACCTGGGTGGCCGGCCCGCCGCTGGCCCTGACCGTCGGCGCCGTCCTCGGCACCGGCGCCGCCCTCACCGCGGCCGGTGCCGTGCTGATCTCCGCGACCGCCCTGTTCGCCCTGTCCCCCGCCTCCCGGTCCTGGCGGCCCGCGGCGGGCACCGGGACCCGGCGGGGCAGCGCGCTGGCCTCCCCGGCCATGCGCACCCTGGTGCTCGTGCTGGTCGGCGTCGGCGTGGTGTTCGGCGCCACCGAGGTGGGCGTGACCGCGGCGGCGGACCACGCCGCCGGACTGCTGCTCGGCCT
>DASSAL010000130.1:0-19731 GCA_035685405.1 Actinoplanes sp.
GGCCGCGGCCCCCACCCGGTTGCGGCGCTCGATCGCGGCGAGATGCCGGCGCTGGGCCGCCGCCACGGCCGCGTCGGCCGCGCCGAGGGCCTGGGCCAGCAGTGCCCGGACGTCGAGGACCTGCTGGCTGCGGGAATCAGGCATCGGCGTCGCGGCGGCGCAGCGGTTCCGGTGCCGCCGGGTCGAGCGTGGTCGCGTCGCGGCCCAGCCGGGCCAGCAGCACCCCGGTCAGGACGCTGGAGGTGACCGCCGAGTCGGCGGGGTGGGTCCGCGTGTCGGCGCCCGCCGGCGCCCGGCAGATCCGGGCGATCAGGGCGTCCAGGACCGCCGGTGGCGTGCCGGGCAGCAGCGATCGCACCCGGCCGGCCGCCGCCGACCGCAGCCGGGGCACGTCCTCCGGCCGGGGTTCGTGACCGAGCAGGTCACCGGCCAGCCGGTGCAGCACCGGCGGGGTGACCGCGGACAGGGCCAGCCCGGTGGACGCGTGCGCGGCGTGCAGGTCCCGGCCGAGCCGGGCCCGGTCGCCCGACCGGACCCCGGCGGCCACCCGGCGCAGCAGCTCACCGGTGTCCACCCGGCCGCGCTCCGCCGGCACCTCCTCGGGTCTCGGCGGCGCCTCGCCGGTGAGCTCGGACACCCGGTTCTGCCACCACGGCCCGAGCTGTTCCGGCGGCGGCGGCCGGTCCGGCGGTTCCGGCGGCGGCTGCACCCGCTCCGGTTCCCCGAGGCCGGCTTTCCAGTCCCGGTCCGGCGGTCCGCCGGCGTCCGCGGCCAGGCCCAGCACGCCCAGGTACGCCGCGATCGCGTCCTGGGCGGTGCGCAGCGCGGCGACGGCGTGCTCGGCGTGCTCGGTGGCGTTGCCCAGGTGCGGCACGCCGATCGTGTCGACCGACGTCTGGCGCACCCAGTTCAGCAGTTCGGTGGCGCTGCGCAGCCGTTCCATGGCGACCGTGACCAGCCCGGTGGGCAGCTCGTCGGAGGTCGCCCGCAACTGCGCACCGAGTTCCTGCAGCAGCGACATCGGGCTAGAGGGTCGCCGTGTAGGTCTGCGCCTGCTCGACGGCGTGCAGGGTGGCGCCCAGACACTCCTCGAGCTGCTGGTCGGCCTGGGAGAGCGAGGCGTGGGCGGCGCCGACCGCGTCGTGGGCGCTGCCGTCGAGCGCGGCCGCGAGGCTCTGCTGCGCCTCGCCGAGCTTCTCGCGAGCCGCCTGGATGGCCGCCTGACCCTCGGTGACCTGCTGGAGCGCGGCGTCCACGGCCGCTCTCACCTCGGCGACGCTGGCCACTGGTGCAGCCTCCTGCTTCCGGTTTGCGAACGGACTCTTGAGAAGTCAGCGTATCGCCCTCCGTGCGGCGAGCGTGCCCGGCCGTCCGATTCATTCCGGGGGCTGTCAGCGGGGGACGCTGGACGGTCCGGTCACCTCGGCGCCCAGCGGCACCACCCGGTTGCGCAAGCCTCGGTCGGCGGTCACCACCACCACCCGCCGGCCCGGTTCGGCCGCCCGCACCAGGTCGACGATGGCGTCGTCGCCCGAGCCGGCGGCGCGCACCAGGCGGACCGGGCCGTCGCCCGCCGGGATGTCCCGCGCCCGGCCCTCGACGACCAGCGCCACGTCCACCGGACCGGGCACGGCCGGCAGCCCGGTCGCGGGCAGGCCGGCCAGCCGGTCGCGCAGCCGGATGGCCGCGCCGGCCCGGTCGCGCCACCACCCGTCGGGCACCGAGCCGACCACGTTGGCACCGTCGACGATCACCAGGGGGACGGTCATGAAGTTGAGCGTACCCGTATCAACTTCTCGCCGGAATCGGGAATGATCCGGTCGCCGAAAGCGCTGAAGCCGGTCGTGTGGGGCGCGTCGAGCGCCCGGCTCAGCGACGTAGCAGGGAAAGAGAGAACATGAGTATCGGACCGATCGGACCGGGCGGCCCCGGCCAGTGGGACGACCTGTTCGCGCGCTTCTTCGGTGCGGCCGAGCCGCGCCGGGCGCAGCGGATCGACATCACCAAATACATGAGCAACGACGCGCGCCAGGTCCTCTCCGACGCCGCGCAGCGGGCGGCCGAGATGGCCGGCTCCGATCGCGACCTGGCCGACCTGGACACCGACCACCTGCTCTGGGCGGCCCTGCAGCAGGAGCCGCTCAAGGCCCTGGTGCGGCGCGCCGGCGCCGACCCGGAGGCGCTGCTGTCGGTGCTGGAGAGCGGCGGGGCCCGGCCCGAAGACTCCGACGGCCGGCCGGCCCAGGTGGCGCTGACCCCGGCGGCCAAGCGGGCCCTGCTGGACAGCCTGCAGGTCTCGCGGGCGATGGGTGCGTCGTACGTCGGGCCCGAGCACATCCTGATGGCGCTGGGCCTGAACCCGGACTCCCCGGCGGGCCGTCACCTGGCCGGCAGGCTGGATGCCCGCCGACTCGCGCAGAGTGACGCGCCCGCCGGCGGCGACAGCCGCACCCCGACGCTGGAGCAGTACGGCGTGGACCTGACCGACCGCGCCCGGCGCGGCGAGATCGACCCGGTGATCGGCCGGGCCGACGAGATCGAGCAGGCCGCGGAGATCCTGTCCCGGCGGACCAAGAACAACCCCGTCCTGATCGGTGAGGCCGGCGTCGGCAAGACCGCGATCGTCGAGGGCCTGGCCCAGCGGATCGTGGACAACGACGTCCCGCTGACCCTGGAGGGCAAGCGGGTGATCCAGCTCGACCTGGCGAGTCTCGTCGCCGGAACCCGCTACCGCGGCGACTTCGAGGAGCGGCTGCGCAAGGTGATCGACGAGATCCAGGAGTCCGGCGACGGCCTGATCGTCTTCCTGGACGAGATTCACACCCTGGTCGGCGCGGGTGGCGGCGGCGGTGACGGCAGCGGCATGGACGCGAGCAACATGCTCAAGCCGGCGCTGGCCCGTGGCCAGCTGCGGGTGGTCGGTGCGACCACGCTGGACGAGTACCGCACAATCGAGAAGGACGCGGCGCTGGCGCGGCGGTTCCAGCCGGTGCTGGTCGGCGAGCCGTCGGTGCCCGACACCGTGCAGATCCTGCGCGGGCTGCGGGACAACTACGAGGCGCACCACCAGGTGCGGATCACCGACGAGGCGCTGGACGCCGCGGCGGCGCTGTCCGACCGGTACGTCACCGACCGGTTCCTGCCGGACAAGGCGATCGACCTGATCGACCAGGCCGGCGCCCGGGTGCGGCTGCGGGTGAAGACCCCGGGCCAGGACCGGCGCGCGCAGGAGCGGCGACTGGAGCAGCTGACCCGGGACCGGGACCAGGCGGTGGCCGCCGAGAACTACGAGCGGGCCTCCGAGCTGCGGGACGAGATCGCGCGGCTGAAGGCGGCGCTGACCACCGACGAGAGCAGTGGCGTGCCGCAGGTGACCGAGGCCGACATCGCCGAGGTCGTGTCGCGCGCCACCGGCATCCCGGTCGCCCAGCTCACCGAGGAGGAGCGGGACCGGCTGCTGCGCCTGGAGGCGCACCTGCACCAGCGGGTGATCGGCCAGCAGGACGCGGTGGTCGCGGTGTCCGAGGCGGTCCGGCGGTCCCGTGCCGGGCTCGGTGACCCGGACCGGCCGGTGGGCAGCTTCCTGTTCCTCGGCCCGACCGGTGTGGGCAAGACCGAGTTGGCCCGGTCGCTGGCCGAGGCGCTGTTCGGCGGCTCGGACCGGATGATCCGGCTGGACATGAGCGAGTTCGGCGAGCGGCACACCGTGTCGCGGCTGGTCGGCGCCCCGCCCGGATACGTCGGTTACGACGAGGCCGGGCAGCTGACCGAGGCGGTGCGGCGGCGGCCGTACAGCGTGGTGCTGCTGGACGAGATCGAGAAGGCGCACCCGGACGTGTTCAACATCCTGTTGCAGGTGCTGGACGACGGACGGCTGACCGACAGCCAGGGCCGGACGGTGAGCTTCAAGAACACCGTACTGATCATGACGAGCAACATCGGCTCGGACATCATCGGCGGCGCCCAGCGGCCGGTGGGCTTCGGCGCCGGGAGCGAGTTCGGCACAACCGCACCGGACCAGGATCTGGCCGACCGGCTGAAGCGGCGTCTGGGCGAGCACCTGCGGCCGGAGTTCATCAACCGGATCGACGAGATCATCGTCTTCCGGCAGCTGGAGATCGGCCAGTTGCGGCAGATCACCGAGATGCTGCTGGAGGAGACCAGGCGCCGCCTGCACGCCCAGGACGTCCGCATCGAGGTCACCCCGGCGGCGGTCGACTGGCTGGCCGAGCGCGGCTTCCAGCCCGAGTTCGGGGCCCGGCCGCTGCGCCGGACCATCCAGCGCGAGCTGGACAGCCGGCTGTCCACGATGCTGCTCAACGCCGACCTGGCGCCCGGTCAGCAGGTCACCGTCGACGCCGCCGACCGGCGGCTGACCCTCACGGTGGGCAGCCCCGACCTGGTGGCATGACGACCGGAACAGAAACTAGGCGGGCGCCATCTGGTGCCCGCCTAGTTGTGGATAGTCCGCCATCCACTCCAGATACATCGGATTGCGGGCGACGACTTCCTGATACGCCGCGACCGCCATGATCAGCAGGCGCGGCGCGACCCGCGCGGCGGGAGAGTCGGGATGCCAGCCGAGCACCTGGCGCCAGCGCAGCGGCGCACCGGCCAGCGGCCGGTGGGTCAGCCCGGCGGGCGGGCGGAAGGTCGGCTGGCAGAGGCCGATCGCGAGGCCCGACTCGACCATGTCGACCACCCCGCGGATGTCCGTCTCGAGTACCCGGCGCGGGGTGAACCCGGCCCGCGCACACGCCGCGGCGAAACAGTCGGCGAAGCAGCCGTCGCCGGTGCCGGCCGCCCATTGCTCCTCGGCCAGCTCGGCCAGGTCGACCTCGTTGCCCTTGGCGAACCTGCTGGTGTCCGGCATCAGCACGCACACGCCGTCGACCGCGATGGTCTGCCAGACCAGGCCGTAGTCGGCCGACGGGAGGGCGTCGCCGCACACACCGACCTGGGCGTAGTCCAGCTTGCCGTCGCGCACCATGGTGGCAAGTTCCTCGACGTAGTACGACGCGTGCGTGGAGATCTGCGCCTCCGGCTGCGCCGCCGACAGCCGGTGCACCATGCCGCCGACCACCGGCCCGCCGATCGCGCCGATCCGGTACCGGCTCATGGTGTCGTCGGAGCCCGCACCGGCCAGCCGGGCAGCCTCGTCCTGCAGCCCCTTCATGGCTGGCAGCAGCACCCGCGCGCGGGACAGCACCAGCTCGCCGAGAGCGGTGGGCCGGGCGCCGCGCCGGTCCCGCTCGAAGAGCGGCCCCCCGAGGGTCCGCTCGATGCGTTGCAGCTGGGCGGTGAGCGCCGGCTGGGCCAGCCCGAGGAGGGAGGCCGCCTTGGTCACGCTGCCCGTCTCGGCGATCGCGCAGACCACCTTGAGATGCCGCAGCTCCAGGTTCATAGCGTGACGGTAGGACGTTCGCGGGATCCCGGCTAGACCTTCGGCCCGCGAAAGATCCCCCAGATGTGACAAACGGGTTAACCAAAAGGACTAATCCCGCTAAGAAGTACGCGTGATCCACTCCGCAGCGCGTTGGATCGTGTGCGAACCGTAGTAACGGTGTCTATTTTGTACGGTCTTTACAGACCGGTCGGATACGTCGTCCGCCGGCTTACCGCGTCCCGCGCCTTGTCCACCACCGCCACCACCGGATCCACCACCTTGTTCCACGGCGGCGTCGACGGCGTGCCCGGATGCGGCCGGGTGGGCGCCGCCTCCTCGGCGGTCTCGATCCGGTTGCCGATCCGGATCAGGTCCTCCACCGTGACCATCTGGGTGAGCAGCGGCAGCAGCTCGCTCTCGTCCACCTCGACGTGCCGGCGCACCGCCGCGATGACCGCCTCGGCCAGCTCGTCGAACCGGGCGTCGTCCGGTCGTACGCCGTCCAGGTTCGTCAAGACGATCAGCAGGTCGCGGTCCTCGGCCAGCTCCCGGTCGGCGATCGTGTCGCCGTCCGGCACGGTACGCCGGACGGCCGGATAGAGGTACTGCTCCTCGGCCGAGAGATGCCGGGACAGCGTGGCGATCACCACGTCAGCCACCGCGCGGCTCCGGTCGCCGATCATCCGGTCGCAGAGGCTCAGCAGCTCCCGGTGCTGGTCGGCGATCACATCCACCACGCTGCGGCCGGTGATCTCACCGCCGGCCGGGGGCAGCGGGGGAAGGTTCAGGGCGGACACGGCCGCGGACGTACCCGAGGCGATCTCCGGCGAAACCCGGCTGGTAAGAAGGGCAGATGACCGACACCGCCGTCGACGAGGTCACCGGCATCTGCCGTGACCTGCTGAGGATCGACACCACCAACACCGGCGATCCGCGTACGACGGTCGGCGAGCGCGCCGCCGCCGAGTACGTCGCGGAGAAGCTCACCGAGGCCGGCATAGAGGTGGCGATCCACGAGTCGGCGCCGAAGCGGGCCAACCTGGTCGCGCGGATCCCCGGTGCGGACCGCTCGCGGGGCGCGCTGCTGGTGCACGGCCACCTCGACGTGGTGCCGGCCGACGCGACCGAGTGGTCGGTGCCGCCGTTCTCCGGCGAGGAGAAGGACGGCTACCTGTGGGGCCGCGGCGCGATCGACATGAAGGACTTCGACGCGATGATGCTGGCCGTGGTCCGCGACTGGGCCCGCACCGGCTACACGCCGCCGCGCGACATCGTGCTCGCGTTCACCGCCGACGAAGAGGCCGGCATGCAGTACGGCTCCCAGTTCCTGGTCCAGCAGCACGCCGACCTGCTGGCCGGCTGCACCGAGGCGATCGGCGAGGTCGGCGGCTTCTCCTACACGGTCAACGACGACCTGCGGCTGTACCTGGTGGAGACCGCCGAGAAGGGGATCAACTGGCTGCGCCTGCACGCCCGCGGCCGCCCCGGGCACGGCTCGTTCGTGCACGACGACAACGCCGTCACCGCGCTGGCCGAGGCGGTCGCCGCGGTCGGCCGGCACCGCTTCCCGATGGTGATCACCCCGACCGTGGCGCAGTTCCTCGGCGAGGTCTCCGACGCGCTCGGCATCGAGCTCGCCCCGGACCAGCCGGAACTGGCCATCGCCAAGCTCGGCCCGATTGCCAACCTGATCGGCGCCACCGTGCGCAACACCGCCAACCCGACCCGGCTGGAGGCCGGCTACAAGGACAACGTCATCCCGGGCAAGGCGTCGGCCACCATCGACTGCCGCACCCTGCCCGGTCAGGCCGAGGTCTTCCTCGACCAGCTGCGCGAGGTGATCGGCCCGGACATCGAGATCGAGCACCTGCAGCGCCAGCCCGCGCTGGAGACCGGCTTCGACGGCGCGCTGGTCGACGCGATGGCCGCCGCGCTGCGCGCCGAGGACCCGGCCGCCCGGGCGGTGCCGTACATGCTGTCCGGTGGCACCGACGCCAAGGCGTTCACCACGCTCGGCATCCGCTGCTTCGGGTTCGCGCCGCTGAGACTGCCGGCCGACCTGAACTTCTCCGCGTTGTTCCACGGCATCGACGAGCGGGTGCCGGTCGAGGGACTAAGGTTCGGCGTGCGCGTGCTCGACCGACTCCTCAGATCCAGCTGACCGCCACCGGAGGACCTGCGATGACCGACGAGAAGTACGCGGAGCTGGACGCGGCGCTCGAGCGGGTGATCGAGTTGGCCCGGACCCACCTGGCGGCGGTCAAGGCCGCGCAGGGCCGGATCGAGGACGACGATCTGTGGCAGGCGTACGTCGAGCTCAACAACGCCATTCACCGGTACGACGAACACCTGCTCACCGAGTTCGGCGAGGTCACGCCGTGGACCGTGGAACCGATCGACCCGGCGGAGGCGGACCGGCTGTTCGGTCTCGGCGTCGGCGGGCTCAGCGGCGGCGGGCCGGACGACGCGTACCCGCGGGTGATCGCCGTGCGGCAGCGCCGTGATTACCGGGTCCCCAGCGTCTCGGCGCTGCTGCGGACCGCCGGGGAGGCGCGGCGCAAGTCGGTGCCGGACGACGTCGACCCGGGTCCGGTCGAGTCGGTCGGCGAGGCCGTGCTGGAGCTGCTGCATGCCGGCGACGGCTCACTGGCGGCACTCGACGTCGAGGAGCTGGAGCCGCTCGACGGGCTGGTCACCGTCAGCGAGGCGGCCGAGCCGCTGGACACCGACGCGTACGACGACACCGACAGCACCGGGCCGTTCGCCCCGGCCACCGGCGAAGTGGTGGTCGGCCGGGTCGGCGACCACTTCTTCTTCCCGTCCGAAGACGAGGAGGCTCAATAACTGAGACCCGGCTGCGGCGTGCCGCCCACCTTGCGGCGGAGCATCACCTGCCGGGTCCCGTCCCGGAAGAGCTGCACCCGCGCCAGCTCCCATCCGGAGAACTCTGCTTGTATAGCCAGCTGCACCGCGGCGGTGAGACGATCGACATTCGACGGCAACCGCAGCGGCGCGTATTCGTAGTCCATGGGTCCTAATATGCTCCCGCGATCCGGCCCGGCTCAACCTTCGCGCTCGGGATAACCGACGGTGATCGCCGACACGTCGTCCAGCGCGGCCGCGATCTCGGCCGGCAGGATCATCTCCTCGCTGCGCAGCGCGCCCTGCAGCTGCCCGGCGGTGCGGGCGCCGAGGATCGGCGCGGTCACCCCGGGCCGGTCCCGCAGCCAGGCCAGCGCCACCTCCACCGGCGACACCCCCAGGCCGCGCGCCGCGGTGGCCACCGACTCGACGATGCTGGAGCTGCGCGGCTCCAGGTACGGCTGGACGAACCCGGCCATGTGCTCGGAGGCGGCCCGCGAGTCCAGCGGCCGGCCGTCCCGGTACTTGCCGGTGAGCACCCCGCGACCGAGCGGCGACCAGGCCAGGATGCCGATGCCCAGCGCGCCGGCGGCCGGCATCAACTCGCGCTCGATGCCCCGCTCCAGCAGCGAATACTCCATCTGCGCGGCGACGATCGGGGCCCGGCCGGGGTACGCGGACTGCCAGGCCGCCGCCCGCGCGGCCTGCCAGCCGGCGAAGTTCGACACCCCGACGTACCGGACCCGCCCGCTGGTTACCGCATGATCCAGCGCGGCCAGCGTCTCCTCGATCGGGGTCTGCGGGTCGTAGCCGTGCACCTGCCACAGGTCCACGTAGTCGGTGCCGAGCCGGCGCAGCGACGCGTCCAGCGCCCGCAACAGGTGCCCGCGCGAACCGTCCCGCCGCCGCCAGCCGCCCGGGGTGAGCCCGGCCTTGGTGGCGATCAGCACCTCGTCGCGCGGCACCAGCTGGTCCAGCAGCGAGCCGATCACCGACTCGGCGTCGCCGTCGCCGTACACGTCGGCGGTGTCCAGCAGCGTGCCACCGGCCTCCAGATAGAACTTCAGCTGCGCCGCCGCGTCGTCCGGGTCGGTGTCCCGTCCCCAGGTCATGGTGCCGAGCGCGAGCCGGGAGACCGCCAGCCCGCTTCGGCCGAGCGGTCGCTGTTGCATGGGGTGCACCTTATTGGTTCGGCCGGTGGATAGGCTTCCCTTGATCGGGTGTCCAGATCTGGTCCCAACGGCGGCCACGGAGGGTTACGTGCGACTCGGGCTCAACCTCGGCTACCAAGCCGCCTGGACCACACCGGCCGACCATCTCGCACTGGCGAAGGAGGCCGACCGGCTCGGCTACGCCGTGGTGTGGGCCGCGGAGGCGTACGGGTCGGACGCGCCGTCGATGCTCGCCTGGATCGCCGGGCAGACCGCGCGGATCGACCTGGGCGCCGCGGTGATGCAGATCCCGGCGCGCAGCCCGGCGATGACCGCGATGACCGCGGCCACCATCGACGCGCTGTCCGGCGGCCGGTTCCGGCTCGGGCTGGGCGTCTCCGGGCCGCAGGTGTCCGAGGGCTGGCACGGCGTCCGGTTCGGCAAGCCGCTGGCCCGCACCCGCGAATACGTCGACATCGTCCGGCTGGCCGTGGCCCGGCAGCCGGTGACGTATGCGGGTGAGCACTTCCGCCTGCCGCTGCCCGACGGGCCGGGTAAGGCGCTGCGGCTGGGCTTCCACCCGCCGCGTACCCGGATCCCGATCTATCTGGCCGCCGTCGGACCCAGGAACCTGGAGCTGGCCGGCGAGATCGCGGACGGCTGGCTGGCGGTCTTCTTCGCGCCCGATGCGGCGGGGGAGTACCGGCAGCACATCGAGCGCGGCCGGGCGAAGAACGGCGACGGTCTGACCGGTTTCGACGTGGCGCCCAGCGTGCCGGTGGTGGTCAGCGACTACCTGGACGCGGCGGCCGACGTGGTCCGGCCGTACGCCGCCCTCTACCTCGGCGGCATGGGCTCGCGCGAGCAGAACTTCCACAACCAGCTGGCCATCCGGATGGGGTACGCCGACGCCGCCCGTACCGTCCAGGACCTGTACCTGGACCGCAAGCCCGCCGAAGCGGCCGCCGCGGTGCCGCAGGAGTTCATCGAGCGCACCTCGATGATCGGCAACCGCGAGCAGATCACCGAGCGGATCCGGCAGTACGCCGCCGCCGGAGTGGGCACGCTGTCGATCAGCCCGTACGTCGGTGATCTGGACAGCGGGATCGCCACCCTGCGCACGGTGGCCGAGGCCTTCGACCGCGCGGGGGTGGCCTGATGGCTACCGTGCTGCTGCTCCGGCACGGCCGGACCACCGCGAACGCGGCCGGCGGACTGGCCGGCCGGCAGCCGGTCGAGCTCGACGACATCGGCCGCGGCCAGGCCGAACGCGTCGGCGAGCGGTTGCGCGGCCTGCCCCTGGCGGCGGTGGTGACCAGCCCGCTGATCCGCTGCCGGCAGACCCTCGAGCTGGCGCTGCCGGACGCCAAGCCGGTGGAGGACGAGGGGTTCATCGAGTGCGGGTACGGCGACTGGGAGGGCCAGCCGCTGAAGAAGCTGGTCAAGGATCCGCTGTGGCCGGTGGTGCAGCAGCACCCGAGCGCCGCGGTGTTCCCCGGCGGTGAGCCGATGGCCGCGATGTCCGCCCGGGCGGTGGCGGCGGTCCGGCAGTGGGACGCGCGGGTGGCCGCCGAGCACGGGGCGGACGCGCTCTGGCTGGCATGCAGCCACGGCGATGTGATCAAGGCGATCGTGGCCGACGCGCTGGGCCTGCATCTGGACCAGTTCCAGCGGGTGGTGGCCGACCCGGCGTCGATCAGCGTGATCCGGTACACCCCGACCCGGCCGTTCCTGATCCGCCTCAACGACTCCGCCGACCTGTCCGCCCTGGTGCCGCCGAAGCGCCGGCGGCGCCGCGCGGCCCGGTCGTCGGACGCCGCGGTGGGTGGTGGCGCCGGCGGCGGTGGCACCGCGTAGTTCCCGGATCACCGCAGCGTGGTGTCGCGTTGCGCCCTCGGCGAACCGGGCCGGTGCGCCGCGCGTGCGGGTGCGCGGGCGGATAGGGTTTTCCTATGACCCACCAGGTGCATGCCTTCGAGCCGCCGGAGCGGTTCGTCGCCGGGACGGTGGGCGAGCCGGGCGATCGGACGTTCTTCCTGCAGGCCCGCGGTGGCGGGCGGGTGGTCAGTGTGGCGCTGGAAAAGGTCCAGGTCTCGCTGCTCGCGGAGAAGCTCGAGGAGCTGCTCACCGAGGCCAGCCGGCGGTTCGGCGTCGAGCTACCGGAGCCGCCGGTGCTCGCGGTGCACGACAACGAGCCGCTGGACACCCCGGTGGACGAGGAGTTCCGGGTCGGCACGCTGGGGCTGGCCTTCGACGTGGACACCACCACGGTGGTGATCGAGGCGATCGAGGCCGGTGAGGGCGACGCGGAGGTCGACCTGGGCGCCGACGACGACGAGCCGGACGACGACGAGGACGAGCCGGACGACGACCTGGACCGGCTGCGCGTCCGGCTGACCCCGGAAGCCACCCGGGCGTTCATCGACCGGGCCCGCCGCGTGGTCGCGGCCGGCCGCCCGCCGTGCCCGTTGTGCGGGCAGCCGCTCGACCCGGCCGGCCACCTCTGCCCCCGGCACAACGGCTATCACCGGTGACCGTGCCCTTGCTGGCCGAGCACGACGCCATCGAGCTGCTCGCCCATGGTCGGATGGAACTCGAGGGCCGCCTGGTCGACGCGTCCAACACCACGCTGCGCGCGGAGATCACCCTGGACGGGCTGACCCGCCGCTGCGTCTACAAGCCGGTGCGCGGGGAGCGCCCGCTGTGGGACTTCCCGGACGGCACGCTGGCCGGGCGCGAGGTGTCGGCGTTCCTGGTCTCCCAGGCCACCGGCTGGGGGCTGGTGCCGCCGACCGTGCTGCGCGACGGGCCGCTCGGCGTGGGCGCCTGCCAACTGTGGATCGACGAGCCCGGGGACGCCGAGGCGCTGATCGGCTTCGTGCCGGCGTACCAGGTGCCGGCCGGCTGGCTGGCGGTGGCCTCGGCGCGCGACGAGGTCGGTGACGCGTACGCGCTGGCGCACGCCGACGACCCGCGCCTGTCCCGGCTGGCCGTCCTGGACGCGGTGATCAACAACGCCGACCGCAAGGGCGGGCACGTGCTGTACGCCCCCGGTGGCCACATCTACGGCGTCGACCACGGCGTCACGTTCCACGTGGACAACAAGCTCCGCACCGTGCTGTGGGGCTGGACCGGCCGCCCGATCCCGCCGGACTCGCTGGAGACGCTCGCCACCCTGGGCGAGGCGCTGGACGGCGCGCTGGGCGCGGCGCTGGAGGAGCACCTGACCATCGCCGAGGTGCAGCACCTCCGGTTGCGGGTGAAGCGGCTGCGGCGGGCCGGCCGGTTTCCGAAGCCGCCGCAGGACTGGCCCGCGGTGCCCTGGCCGCCGGTGTAGCGCCGGTCACCCTTCCCCACACGCCGCCCTTCCTTCCCTGGCCTTGTTGCCGCGTGCGGCCTTCCTCACCTCCGCCGGTTTTCCTCGGCCCACCTGGATAGGCTCGGTGACCATGGACGCTTGGCTTGGCCACGAGGTGCCGTCACTGCCGGGTTCGCCGCCCCCACTGCGGCTCCACGACTCGGCGCGGCGCTCGGTCCAGCCCACCGGGACCGGTGCGAAGGCCACCATGTACGTCTGCGGCATCACGCCGTACGACGCCACCCACCTGGGCCACGCCGCCACCATGATCACCTTCGACGTGCTGCAGCGGTGCTGGCTCGACGCCGGCATCCGGGTCACCTACGTGCAGAACGTCACCGACATCGACGATCCGCTGCTGGAACGCGCCAACCGGGACGGCGAAGACTGGATCGTGCTGGCCATGCGCGAGACGGCACTCTTCCGCGAAGACATGGAGGCGCTGCGGATCATCCCGCCGGCGCACTACGTCGGCGCCGTGGAGTCCATTCCCCGGATCGCCGGGCACGTCCGTGACCTGCTGGCCGCCGGTGCCGCGTACACCCTGGACGACGGCACCGGCGACGTCTACTTCGCCATCTCCGCGGCGCCCCATTTCGGGTACGAGTCCAACCTCTCCCGCGACGACATGCTGGTGCTGTCCGCCGAACGCGGTGGCGACCCGGACCGCGCCGGCAAGCGTGACCCGCTCGACCCGCTGCTCTGGCGCGGCGCCCGCGACGGCGAACCGGCCTGGGACGGCGGCGACCTGGGCCCCGGCCGGCCGGGCTGGCACATCGAGTGCACCACCATCGCGCTGGACCTGCTCGGCGACCGGATCACCGTGCAGGGCGGCGGCAACGACCTGCTGTACCCGCATCACGAGTGCTCCGCGGCACACGCCGAGACGCTGACCGGCGCCCGGCCGTTCGCCGGCCACTACGTGCACGCCGGCATGATCGGCCTGGCCGGCGAAAAGATGTCCAAGTCCAAGGGCAACCTGGTGTTCGTCTCCCGCCTGCGCGGCGACGGCATCGACCCGATGGCGGTCCGGCTGGGCCTGCTGTCCGGCCACTACCGCACCGACCGCGAGTGGACCGACGACGTGCTGAAGGCGGGCCAGGAGCGCCTGTCCCGCTGGCGCACCGCTGCTGCCGCGCCGGCCGGCCCGTCCGGCGCCGGCCTGATCGCGGCGGTCCGGGAAGCCCTGTCCGACGACCTGGACACTCCGGCCGCGCTGGCCGTGGTGGACGCCTGGGCCGACGCCGCCCTGGCCGGCATGGGCACCGACGCGTCGGCCCCCGCCCTCATGGGCCGGACCGTGGACGCGCTGCTCGGCATCCGCCTCTGATCGCTTCGGTGCCTTCCGGCGGCGGCGGGCGAGATCTGCATGATCGCCGCAGCGCCTGGCGCAGGCGGCGTCTGTCCCGAACGGCAGCCGCCGCTCAGGCCAGCGCCAACCCCGGATCCGGATCCGGCTCGGGCACCGGCGCCGGGATCCGGTAGTCCTCGGTCAGCGTGGTCATCGGCCCCGGCCACGTCGCCTGCGCCACCTCGATCGGCTTGCGGGCCTCGTCGAACGCCACGTGCAACAGGTGCAGCACCGGGGTGTCCGGGCGGATCTGCAGGATCTCCGCCTCCTCCCGGGTGGGCTGACGGGCGGTGATGGTGTCGGTGGCCGAGGCGTACCGGCGGCCCAGCACCTCCTCGGCCTCCTGGTAGAGCGGCCGGCCGAACGCCTCGATCCGCTCCAGCGAGGTGCCGATGACGTCCTTGACCCGGAACCAGGAGGCGCCCACCTCGACGGTCGCCTCGTCGGTCCGCACGATGTGCCGCCGGACCAGCATCTCGGTGCCGTCGCGCACCCCGAACGCGTCGGTCACCTCCGGGGGAGCGGGTTCCCGGCCGACCCCGGCGAGCTGCTGGCGGTACCGGGCGGCGAGATCGGCGTGGTAGCCGCGGTGAACGCCGTACCGGCCGCGGGACAGCCGGTTGAGCCGGCGGCGGGTGCCGCGCACGTACGTACCGCTGCCGGGTTTGGTGATCAGGATGCCCTCGACCCGCAGCTGATCGACGGTGCGCTGCACCGTCTGCTTGGCCACCCCGAACATCTCGGCCATCGCCGGGATGGACGGCAGCCGCTCGCCCGGTTGCCAGTCGCCGCGGCGGATGCGCTCGCGCAACTGGGTGGCGATCTGCCGGTGCGGGAACTCGGCGGCGCCCGGGTTGATCGTCATGGCGTACCTCCAAACCCTAGGTTCCTAGGATGCCGTAGGCGGTGTGCCGAGCCCGGCAGCGACACGCCCCGACCGGTCTGGCAAGCTTCCGGGCCGTGGAAGCACTCCGGCTGATTCTCCTGTTCATCCACCTGATCGGGTTCGCGCTGCTGCTCGGCGGGGCGATCACCCAGTTCCTCTCCGGGCGGTTGCGGATCAACCAGGCGATGCTCTGGGGCGCGATCATCCAGGTGCTGTCCGGCATCGGCCTGTCCGCACCGCTGCGTGGGGGAGGCGACGCCGAACCGGATCCGGCCAAGCTCGTCGTGAAGGCGGTGATCGGCGTCCTGATCTTCGTGATGGTGTTCTTCTCCCGAAAGCGCGCCGACGTCAACCGCGGGCACTTCCTCGCCATCATCACGCTGACGCTGGTGAACGCGGCGGTGGCGGTGTTCTGGCGCTGAACTCCACGGCCAGGCCGTCGAGCATCCGCCGCAAGCCGTACTCCATCAGCTCGTCCAGACCGAACCCCGCGCCCGGTGCGGTCACGTACCGGGCGATCATCGGCAGGTCGCCGCCGGCCAGCACCGCGCCGAGCTGGTCCGCCCGGGCCTGCATCCACTCGTCGTCGGTCAGGCCGGTGTCCTGCTCGGCCTGCGCCTCCGCCTCCAGGTTCACCGCCGTGCCGCGCACGTAGTTGGCCACCGTCACCGCGGTCAGGAACAGCGTGTGCTCGTCCAGGCCGTGCCCGTCGAGAGCACGCATCGCCCACTCGGTGTGCGCCATCGCGCGCGGCGCCAACAGCGGCCGGGTGAACGACATGGCCTGCGCCAGCCATGGGTGCTCCCGGTAGACCGACCATTGCAGCCGGGACAGCGCCTCGATCCGCGCGCGCCACCCGTCGGGGGCCGGATCGGGCGGCGGGTAGGCGGCGAACACCTGGTCCATCATCAGCAGCAGCAACTCCTCCTTGTCCGCCACGTGGCGGTAGAGCGACATGGTGGGCATCCCCACCGCACCGGCCAGCCGTCGCATGGAAAGGCCGGCCAGCCCTTCCGTGTCGGCGATCCGGATGGCCGCCTCCACCACGTGCTCCCGAATCGTCGGCCGCGGCAACAGACCACGTGGCTTCCGGACCGGCGGCGTCGCCACCACCGTTCCCACCCCGGGCTCGGGCCGGACCAGGCCCTGCAGGCGGAGCTCAGTGAGCGCCTTGGTGGCGGTGGCCATCGCCACGCCGTACCCCTCGACGATCTGCCGGGTGGACGGCACGCGGTCGCCGGGCGCGAGCTCACCGGCCGCGATCCGCTCGGCGATCTGCGTGGCGATTCGGCGGTACGGCGGGTCCACTCGCACCTCCTCGTGCTAGTGCGCTGCGGTCCATAGTGCACTAGGGCGGTGCCACTGAATAGGGGTGCTAGCACCACTCTTTTCAAGCCGCCCTCCTGCGTACGGTGTACAGAACTCAGCCGGAAAGGAGCATGACCATGGCAGATGCGGTACGACTCGAGGGGCTCCGGCGGGTGTACCCCGGCCTCGGTGGTGTGGTCACCGCCCTCGACGGGGTGACCGCCGGCTTCGCGCCCGGCACGTTCACCGCCGTGATGGGCCCGTCCGGTTCCGGCAAGAGCACGCTGCTACAGTGCGCGGCCGGACTGGACCGGCCGACCGAGGGGCGGGTGTTCATCGACGGTACGGAACTGACGGCCACCCGGGAGGCGGCGATGACCCGCTTCCGGCGACGGCGGGTCGGTTTCGTGTTCCAGGACTTCAACCTGATGCCGGCGCTGACCGTGGAGCAGAACGCGGTCCTGCCGCTGCGGCTGGCCGGCCGGCGGGTGGACCGGCGGCGAACCCGGGAGGTGCTCGACCGGCTCGGCCTCGGTGACCGGCTCGGCCACACGCCCGGGGAGCTGTCCGGCGGGCAGCGCCAGCGGGTGGCCATCGCCCGCGCGCTGATCACCGATCCGGCGGTGATCTTCGCCGACGAGCCTACCGGTGCGCTGGACCTGCGCAGCGCCCGTGACGTGCTCGACCTGCTCCGTGCCGCGGTGCGCGACTTCGGCCGTACCGTGGTCATGGTCACCCACGACCCGGTGGCCGCCGCGTACGCCGACGCGGTCCGGTTCCTGGCCGACGGCCGCATCGTCGGCCGGATGGACCGGCCGACCGCCGACGCCGTGGCCGAGCGCCTGGCCCACCTGGCGGACGCACCGGCCGCCGGCGGTGCGGACCTCCTTACCGGCGCGGCGGGGGCGGCGTTCTCCGGCTGGCCGCGAGGTGTGGCGGGGGCGGCATGACCATGACCCGTCTGGCGCTGAGCGGGCTGCGGCACCGCACCGGCGCGTTCGTTGCGACGTTCCTGTCGGCCGCGCTCGGCGCGGCCATCCTGATGACCTTCGCGTCCATGATCGACACCGCCGGCCGCCCCGCCGTCGACCCGGTCAGCGAGGAGAGCCTGGCCACCGTGGCCTCGGTGGCCGGCGGCTGGGGCCTGCTGATCGTCGTCTTCGCGGTGGCCTCGACGATGACCCTGTCGGTGCGCCAGCGCGAGCACGAGGTCGGGGTGCTCCGCCGGGCCGGCGCCACGCCCGGACAGGTGGGCCGGATGATCGCCGGCGAATCACTGCTGATCGCGCTGGTCGCCGCCGTCGTGGCGGTACCAATCGGCCTGGTGTTGGGTCGCGTGCTGCTGCGCCTGCTGCAGGACACCGGCCAGGTCGCGCCCTCGGTGAGCTACGCCTTCGGCCCGGTCGCACTGGGCATGGGCTTCGGCGTGACCGTGTCGGGCTCGGTGTTCGGTGCCCTTCTCGCCGCTCGCCGCGCCGCACCCGCGGCGTCGGCCCCGCCCTATCCGCGTTCCCGCCGGCTCTCGCCACGGCCCGGCCGGGGTCGCGTCGTCGCCGCGGTGGTCCTGCTCCTGGCCGGCCTGAGCTGCGGCGTTCTCACCGCGACCGTGATGAAGGGCAGAGGCATGGACGCGATGCAGACCGCCGGACAGGCGGGCATCTGGTCCGCCGTCGGCCTGGCCCTGCTCGCGCCGTGGCTGTTGCGCCTGGTCGCCGCCGCCGTGCCGGTACGCCTGTTGTTCGGTGCCGCCGGCGAACTGGCCGCCACCAACACGCGCCGCCAGGCCGCCCAGATGTCTGGCGCGGTGATGCCGGTGATCCTGTTCGTCGGCATCACCACGGCCACGGTGTACATGCAGGCGATCGACGACCGGGCCGCCGAGGGCCTGATCCGGCAGGACTACGAGAAGAACGTGCAGACCCTGAACTACGTGGTGGTCGGCATGATCGCGCTGTTCGTCGCCATCATGCTGGTCAACACGCTGCTGGCCGCCACCACCTACCGGCGCGGCGAGTTCGCCCGGCAGCGCCTGGCCGGCGCCACCCCGGCCCAGGTGGTCGGCATGGTCGCCGCGGAGAGCCTGCTGCTCACCGTGACCGGCGTCGTGTTCGGCACCGTGGCGTCGGTGGCGACGGTGCTGCCGTTCGGCATGGCCCGGGTGGACGATCCGTTGCCGTCGCTGTCGTTGCCGCCGTACCTGCTGGTCGTGGCGGTCGCGGTGCTGCTGACATTCGGCGCAGCACTGGGCGCGACGCGACGGGCGATCGCGGGGCGGGCGGTGGACGCGATGCGGTTGTGCACATGACGAAGGGATAAGTTGCAGTACCTCAATCTGCGGTGTAGCTCTTACGTCCGTTAGGACCCATACTGAGACCAGCGTCACGTATCAGGGTCCGTAGACGGGAAGGAGGCGACACCCAGCCCCACTGGGCGCCGCCTCCGGGCATCCGACCCCATGGAAGGGGAGGGACATGCCCTGTTGTCAACCATCCTCTTCCTCCTCCGCCGGTCGGTGCAAGACCCGCCAGGGAGGAGGTGAAGGAAGTGACTGTCTACTACAGAAGTCCGGACGTGATCATCACCGATCGCCTCGTCAAGGTGCGCGTCTCGGGCGGCTGGCGAGTCTGGGTGATCGCCGATCTGTCTGGGTTCGGCATCGTCCATGCCGGACCACCGCCGGGCTCCGGAATGTGGGCGGTCGGCACATCGTCAATCCTCATCGGCCTGCTCGCGATCCGACTGCGCGGCTGGGCCCTGGTCGGGATCGTCGTTGCCTTCGGACTCGCCCTCGTCCTCTACGCCGTCGAGCGGCGGCGCCGTCGGTCGGTAGCCCGTTCACAGCTGTGGGCAACGTACCGCGGCGTGGAGGTCGTCGTCTTCGAGCTGCCAGAACCGGCCTTCCGTGGCGCGTGCCGCGCGCTCGTCCGATCGGTGCAGCAAACGCGAGACACGCGAGAATGATCCGGCAGAAGGCGGCGGCTCAGTGTATCGTCTGAGCGATCATGCAGTACTGCAGCTAGGGGTACCGCTGAATTACAGAACGTGAGGATGGAATCGGTCGATGCCGGCGCAGGGAGAGTCGCCTGCCGTCGCAAGGAGGCGGGTGCGGCTCGCCCTGCGCAGGGCTCGTGAGTCAACCGGGTTGAGTCAGGGAGCCGTCGCCCAGCGTGTCCGGTGGTCGTTGTCTAAGATCCAGCGCATCGAGGCCGGCGACGTCACGGTATCGGGAACTGATCTACGGGCGCTTTTGGATCTCTACGGAGTGACTGATTCCGAGGAGATCGAGCAACTCACCGAAGAGGCGCGAATTTCGCGCCGGCAGCGGTGGTGGACCGCACCGGAGTATCGGGAGCATCTGACTCCCGGCACCCTGCAACTCCTGCAATTCGAGGCCGAGGCCACGGCAATTCGCGCCTATCAGCCGGTGCT
>DASSAL010000131.1:0-2063 GCA_035685405.1 Actinoplanes sp.
GGCGCTTGCCCCGCCCGCGGCGCTTGCCCCGCCCGCGGCGCTTGCCCTGCCGGCCGTGCTTGCCCTGCCGGCCGTGCTTGCTCCGCCGAGCCCGCCTGCCGCGCCGCCCGTGGTCCGGGCCGCGAGCTCACTCGTCACGGCGTCGTCCGCACCCACCGCCCCCCGGTCCGCGGCGGATGCCGACCGCTTGCCGCGCCACACCAGGCTGATGACCAGGCGCGGAATCTCCAACGCGGCCAGGATCACCAGCAGGTAGAACATCAGCGCGATCCACAGATAGCCGGGCCACGCCAGCCACTCGACGTATCCCGTCCGGGTCAGGACCATCGTTGTCGGAATGAGCAGCGCGAGCGCGAGAACGACGAAGCCGCCGGCTTTGCGCCACGGCCCGGGTCGCAGCGGATCGCGGACCAGGCGTTTCCAGAGGTAAAGGTGGACGCCGATCACCACGACCAGCACGAACCCGATGAACCCGAACACCCACCGTCTCCCGTCACGCAACCGCGCCGCGCGTCGTCGCTCACCGCCGACCGACGGCTGGCCCGCCTGCCTGAGTCTGCCCCGCGTGCTCCGCTCTAACCGCCCGCGAAGGGAGGCAGCACGTCCACCGTCGCCCCGGCCGGGAGCGCCGCCCGCCGATCGTGACAAGTGAGCCCGTCGACCAGATAGGTGGCCGCCTTCAGCACCACGGACAACCGCTCGCCGTGGCGTTCGGCCAGCAGCTCGACCAGCTCGTCAACACACGCGGCGCCGACCGCCTCGGTGGAGATGCCACCGGCCGCCGCCCGCGCCCCGGCGAAGTACCGCACGGTCACCATGTCGCTCTATCACCCGCCGCCATCATCCGTGAGCCGACTGAGAGTTCGCTGAGCCGGACACACCTGTCCCACGAGCGGCGGACCAAGCCTGGTGGCGGCATGACCCCGCGCCGCCGGGAGCGCCGTCGCGGCTGAAGGAATCATCGCCTGGCCGGCGAAGGGCGCGAAGCCAAGGAGTACGGGAGCCGAGAAGCTGCGGTGCACCGCGGCTGGGCCGGCGCGGGCCGGTCCCGTCGCAGGTTGGTAGGCGGCCGCTGGCTGGCACGACGGATGGCACGATGGTCAACCGCCGATTGCCGACATCGGCCGGGCCGGCTGCAGGAACGTCGGATCGTCGATCCCGTGCCCGGCCCGCTTGCCCATCGTGGCGGTCTGCCAGGCGGCGATGATCTGGTCATCGGAGGCCCCGCCGCGCAGCAGCCCGCGCAGGTCCGACTCCTCGGTGGCGAACAGGCAATTGCGTACCTGGCCGTCGGCGGTCAGCCGAGTGCGGTCGCAGTCGCCGCAGAACGGCCTGGTCACGCTGCCGATGATGCCGACCCGGGCGGGGCCGCCGTCGAGGCCCCGGTGATCGGGGACCAGCCAGGTCTCGGCCGGGGCGGTTCCACGTGAAACCGGATCGGGCTCCAGGTTGAAGTCGGTAAGCGAGGCCAGGATCTGGTCGGCGGTGACCATGGTGTGCCGGTCCCAGCGGTGCTGGGCGTCCAGTGGCATCTGCTCGATGAAGCGCAACTCGTACCCGTGATCCAGCGCGAAGCGCAGCAATCGGGGAGCCTCGTCGTCGTTGATGCCCCGCATCAGCACCGTATTGATCTTGACGGGTGTAAGCCCGGCCGCCGCCGCGGCGCGCAGCCCGGCCAGCACGTCCGAGTGCCGGTCGCGGCGGGTCAGCGCCACGAACCGTTGTGGATCGAGCGTGTCCAGCGAGACGTTCACCCGGTCCAGGCCGGCGTCCCGCAGCGACCCAGCCAGCCGCTCGAGACCGATGCCGTTCGTCGTCACGGACAGTCGCGGCCGGGGACGCAGGGCGGCGGCGGCTCGCACGATGCCGACCAGCCCGCGCCGGATCAGCGGCTCGCCCCCGGTGAACCGCACCTCGGTCACACCCAGCCGCTCGACCGCGATGCGGATCAGCCGGCCCACCTCGCCGTCGGTGAGCTCCTGCTCCCGCGGCAGCCAGGCCAGCCCTTCCTCGGGCATGCAGTACGTGCAGCGCAGGTTGCACTTGTCGGTCAGGGACACCCG
>DASSAL010000132.1:0-4732 GCA_035685405.1 Actinoplanes sp.
AACGACCTGCACGGCGAGGGTGTGTCGGTGACCGCCCGGCTGGACGCCGCGTCGGATGTGCGGCGCGGGCGGACCGCGAGGTTGTGGTATGACACGTCCAAGGTGCACGTGTTCGACATCGAGAGCGGGCGGAACCTCATCGAGACCGCCCGGGTCGAGCCGGCGGCCCGGTAGGCGGGCGCGGGAGTCCGGCGGCGACACCGGACTCCCGCCCACTCACGGTCGAGCCTCGTACACGATGTTGAACGGCGTCTCCGCGGTGCGCCGGAACCGGGTGAACCCGGCGTCGGTGACCAGCCGCCGGATCGCCGGCTCGCCGGCCTGGGCGCCGAGCGCATACCCACCGGGCTGGGACAGCGCGTTCGGCACGCAGAGGAACGTGGAGAACGAGTAGTAGACCCGGCCGACCGGGTTCAGGTTGTCGGCCACCGTGTCGCCCGCGTACGGCTCCACGATCATCCAGGTACCGTCCGGGGTCAGCGATTCGCGCACGTGCCGGGCCGCGCCCAGCGGGTCACCCATGTCGTGCAGCGCGTCGAACGTGGTGACCAGGTCGAACGGGCCACCGGTGAAGGTCTGTGCGCTGGCCACCTCGAACCGCACCCGGTCACTCACGCCGGCGTCCTCGGCCCGGGCACGGGCGGCCGCGATCGAGCCGTCGTGGTAATCCGAGCCGTGGATCTCGGCCTGCGGGTGGTTCACCGCCATCAGCACCGACGACGCGCCCAGCCCGCAACCGATGTCGGCGACCCGCGCGCCGGACCGCAGCTTGTCCTCCACACCGTCCAGCGACGGCAGCCACGACGTGGCCAGGTTGGCCAGGTAACCCGGCCGGAAGAACCGTTCGCAGCCGGTGAACACGTCGTTGTCGTGGCGGTGCCAGCCGTACCCCTCGCCGGTCCGGATCGCCTCGGTGATCTGCGGCAGCGCCTGCAACGAGCCGAGCGCCAGCTGGAACGCGCCGGGCAGGAACACCGGGCCGTCCGGGTCGGTGAGCGCGAACGCCTGCTCCTCGGACATCGAGTAGGTGCCGTCGGCGTAGTTGACGTACCCGCCGGCGGCCTGGCCGCGCAGCCACTCCTCGACGTACCGGGCATCGGTGCCGGTCGCGTCGGCCAGTTCCTGCGGGCTCTGCGGTTTCTCGGCCAGCGCCCGATAGAGGCCGAGCCGCTCGCCGATCACCACGCTGCCGGCGGCCATCGTCGCGCCCAGATCGCCGACGAAGGTGCCCAGAAACGCCATCAGTTTGTCCTGATCCATGTCCCCACTCCCTGGTGTGTTGGTGTCGGGACCAGGTTCGGCGGGCGGATTGCAATCCCGTTGCAACGGCGGGGGGCACGATGAGCCCATGGACGGATTTGTCGAGCACGACGGTGTCCGGATCGCCTACCGGGTGACCGGCACCGGTCATCCCGCGGTGGTGCTCATGCCGACCTGGCCGATCGTCGACGCCCAGCTGTGGAAGGCGCAGGAGCCGTACCTGTCCCGGCACGGCACGACCATCGCGTACGACCCGCCGGGCAACGGCCGCTCGGACCGGCCGGAGACTCCGAAGGCGTACAGCGACGACGCCCGGGTGGGCCAGCTGCTCGCGGTGATGGACGCGGCCGGGGTGCCGGACGCGGTGCTGGTCGGGGTCTGCACCGGCGCCTGGCACGCCCTGGTGGCCGCCGCCCGGCACCCGGAGCGGGTCCGGGGCGTGGTGGCGATCGCGCCGGCCGGGACCCTGCTGGCGCCGCCGCTGCCGGAGCGGGCCGTGTATCCGTTCGACGGGGTGCTGGACACCGACGAGGGCTGGGCCAAGTACAACCGCGAGTTCTGGCTGCGGGACTATCCAGCCTTCGCCCGGTTCTTCTTCGAGACGATTCTCAACGACCCGCACTCCACCAAGCAGTGTGAGGACGCGATCGGCTGGGCGTTGCAGACCAACCCGGAGGTGCTGATCGCGATCCAGGACGCGGAGCTGTGCGTCGAGACCCGGGCCGAGGCCGAGGACCTGCTGCGATCGGTGACCTGCCCGGTGCTGGTGATCCGCCCGACCGCGGACCGCTGCCGGCCGCAACAGCAGATGATCCGGCTGGCCGAGCTGACCGGCGCGCGGGAGGTGGTGCTCGAGGGCGCCGGACACCTGCCGAACACCCGGTGGCCGGTCGAGGTGAACCACCTGATCCGCGACTTCGCCTGGCCGCGCCCGCGCCGCCGGCCCCGCTCCGGCCCGGATCGGCGGGTGCTGTTCCTGTCGTCGCCGATCGGCCTCGGGCACATCGAGCGGGACGTCGCCATCGCGGCGAAACTCCGCGAGCGGCACCCGGGCCTGCGGGTCGACTGGCTGGCCCAGCACCCGATCACCGAGGTGCTGCGGCGGCGCGGGGAACGGGTCCACCCGGCGTCGCGGTTGCTGGCCTCCGAGGCGGCGCACATCGACGCCGAGGCGGGGGTGCACGACCTGCACGCCTTCCAGGCGGTCCGGCGGATGGACGCGATCCTGGTGGCCAACTTCATGGTGTTCGCCGACCTGGCCGAGCGGCAGCGGTACGACCTGTGGATCGGGGACGAGGCCTGGGAGCTGGACCACTTCCTGCACGAGAACCCGGGACTGAAGCGCTCCCCGTTCGCCTGGCTGACCGACTTCGTGGGCTGGCTGCCGATGCCGTCCGGCGGCGCCCCGGAGGCCGCGCTGACCGCCGACTACAACGCCGAGATGGTGGAGCACCTGGACCGGCTGCCCGGTATCCGGGACCGGTCGGTGTTCGTCGGCAACCCGTCCGACCTGGTGGACGACCCGCTCGGTCCGGGCCTGCCGTCGATCCGCGACTGGACGATGGCGCACTTCGACTTCACCGGCTACATCGGCCCGTCGCTCCGGCCGTCCGTCCGGCCGGAACCCCTGCTGTGCGTGGCGACGGTCGGCGGGTCCGGCGTCGGCGAGGCGTTGCTGCGCAAGGTGATCGACGCGTTCCCGATCGCCCGGCGCGCCCGGCCGGGCCTGCGGATGATCGTGGTGGCCGGGCCGCGGATCGACCCGGCCACCCTGCCCGCCCGGGACGGGCTCGAGGTGCGCGGGTTCGTGGACCACCTGGACGGTCTGCTGGCCCGGTGCGACCTCGGCATCACCCACGGCGGCCTGAGCACCACCATGACGCTGACCGCGTACCGGCGGCCGTTCCTGTACGTCCCGTTGCAGAACCACTTCGAGCAGAACCGGCACGTGCGGCACCGCCTGGACGCGTACCGGGCCGGGCGGTGCCTGGACTGGCCGTCGCTGACGCCGGAGTCGCTGGCCGCGGCGATCGTCGAAGAGCTCGGCCGGGCGGTCGACTCCCGGCCGGTGGAGACCGACGGCGCGGACCGGGCCGCGGCGATGCTGGCCGAGCTGGTCTGATCCGGGCTGAGCTGGGCCTGCAGCGGCGCGGTCCAGCCGGTCCGCCGGCCGGCCGCCAGCAGCGGGCGGACGATCTCGTCGGCCCGCGCCCGGTCACCGTGCGCCCGCCAGGCCCGGGCCACCGCGAAGTAGGCGTCCGCGCCGTACAGCCACGGCGGGCCGTCGATCTGGCGCAGCGCGGCGTCGGCCTGGTGCAGGCGGTCGGCCGAGCCGGGCGCCTCGGCCAGCGGGGCCAGGCAGCGCAGCCGGTACGCCTCGGTGCGGTGCGTCTCGGCGATCGACAGCCCGTTCTCCAGCACCCCGATCGCCTCGCCGGCCCGGCCGGCGGCCAGGAGGGTGGTGCCGTGCAGGGCCAGCACGGCGACGGCGATCCAGGCGTGCGAGTCCATCGCCGCCGCCCGCCGGCCGATCTCGAGCGCGTCGTCCAGGCGCCCGGCCAACCGGGCCAGCCAGCCGCGGTGCGCCTCGAACCAGGCGTGGTACCCGGCGTACCCGCTGCGGGTGTTGACCCGGGCCGCCTCGGCCATCAGCTCGTCGGCTTCCGCCCAGCGGCCGGCCGCGAGATGGGGGAACGACGACTCGAACACGCACCACTGCAGCAGCCCGAGGTCGCCGTTGCGGCGGACCCGCGGCTCCAGCTCGTCCAGCACCGTGGTCAGCTCGGCCACCTGGCCCAGGTAGGCGTGCACGGTCTTGCGGGCGTCCAGCGCGGCCAGCCGGGACGCGTCGTCACCGGCCGCCGCGGCGGCCTCCGCGGCCCGGTCGGTGCCGGCGAACGCGTCGGCGAACCGCAGCCGGTTGCAGTCCAGGATGGCCAGCCGGCTGTGCAGCCGGGACTGTGCGCCGCGGTCGCCGAGCTGCTCGGCCAGCCGCAGGGCGTGGCGCAGATGCGCGATGCCGTCGTCCACCGGACGGCCCCCGCCGGACCAGATCGGCCCGCCCAACTCGTGCAGCGCGGCCATCTCCAAGCGGCGGTCACCGGTGCGCCGTCCGGTCTGCACCGCGGCGGTGTAGTCGGACAGCGCCTCGTCGATCCGGAACCCGGCCTCCCGCACCTGGCCGCGGGCCAGCCGCGAGCGGCCGGTCAGTTCCTCGTCGCCGACCTGGGCGGCGGCCGCGATCGCCCGCACGAACAGGGCCTCGGCGTCGGCCAGCGCGTACCGGCCGACCGCCCGCCGCCCGGCGGCGAGCCAGGCCCGGGCGGCTCGACGGTGGTCGCCGCCGGCCGCGGCGTGCCGGGCGGTGGCCTCCGGGTTGTCCGCCAGCAGGTCCGCGGCCCTCAGGTGGTGCGCGGTGCGGGTGGGCGGCGGCGTGGACTCGTACAGTGCCTCCTGGACGAGGTCGTTGGCG
>DASSAL010000133.1:0-11722 GCA_035685405.1 Actinoplanes sp.
GGCGCACGAGGCGCTGCGCGCCGACCCCGGCGTCACCACGACCGTGGCCCCCACCTTCCGGCCGGACCGCTACCTGGAGATCGGCCGGCCGGGCTGGGCCGAGACGGTCAAGGGCCTGGGCGACGTCGGCGACTACGCCGGTTACATCGCGGCGCTGGAGGAGCGCCGCCGCTACTTCGTGGCGCACGGCGCGGTGTCCGCCGACCACGGGCACGCCGACGCCGGCACCGAACCGCTGGAGCGCCACGACGCCGACCGCATCTACCGCGCGGCGCTGGGCGGGCACGTGACGGCCGCCGAGGCGACCGCCTTCCGCCGGCACATGACCTTCGAGATGGCACGCATGTCGTGCGACGACGGCCTGGTGATGACGCTGCACCCGGGCATCCACCGCAATCACCACCCGCCCACGTCGGACCGGCACGGCCCGGACACCGGCCACGACATCCCGGTGTCGGTCGAGTACACCCGGGCCCTGCAGCCGCTGCTCCAGCGGTTCGGCACCCACCCCGGCTTCCACCTGGTGCTGTTCACCGTGGACGCCGACGTGTACAGCCGGGAGATCGCGCCGCTGGCCGGCTTCTATCCCGCGGTGTACGCCGGCGCCCCCTGGTGGTTCCTGGACAACCCATCGGAGATCCGGCGGTTCCAGGAGTCGGTCACCGAGACGGCCGGGTTCAGCCGGCTGTCCGGGTTCATCGACGACACCCGGGCCTTCTGCTCCATCCCGGCCCGGCACGACATGTCGCGGCGCCTGGACGCCGGCTTCCTGGCCGGCCTGGTCGCGGCGCACCGCCTGGACGAGGACGAGGCCCTCGACACCCTCACCACCCTGGTCGTCGACCAGCCCCGCAAGGTGTTCAAGCTGTGACCCCGGTACGGATCGTCCACCTGGGACTCGGCAACTTCTTCCGGGCGCACCAGGCCTGGTACACCGGAGCCGCGCCGGACGCGCAGCGGTGGGGTATCGCCGCGTTCACCGGCCGCTCCCGTCGGCTCCCCGACCTGCTGAGCAGCCAGGACGGGCGGTACACGCTCATCGTCCGCGGGCCCGAGGGCGACGAGATGGCCGTACAGCAGGCCGTGGTGGCGGCCCATCCGGGCACCGACAGCACCTCGTGGTCCGACTACCTGGCTCGGCCGGAGGTCGCGGTGATCACGTTGACCGTCACCGAGGCGGCGTACCGCAGCGACCGGGACGGCGGCCTGGACGCCGCCGACCCGGACGTCCGCGCCGACCTGGCGGCGCTGGGGCACGGCGGCGAAATTGTCACCGTGCCGGGCCGCCTCGTCGCCGGCCTGGCCGCGCGGCGCGCCGCGGACGCCGGGCCGCTGGCGGTGGTCTCGTGCGACAACCTGCCCGGCAACGGGCCGGCGACCGAGCGCGTGGTCACTGAGTTCGCCCAGGCCGCCGACCCGGCGCTGGCCGCCTGGATTCGCGACCAGGTGTCGTTCGTGACCACCATGGTCGACCGGATCACGCCGCGGACCACGACCGACGACGTCCGGGCGGTGGCCGAGCGGACCGGCTGGGCGGACCAGGCGCCGGTGGTCACCGAGCCGTTCAGCGAGTGGGTGCTCAGCGGGGAGTTCCCGGCCGGGCGCCCGGCCTGGGACGCCGCCGGGGCACGGTTCGTCGACGACGTCCACCCGCACGAGACTCGCAAGCTGCTGCTGCTCAACGGCGGACACAGCCTGCTCGCGTACGCCGGCAGCGCGCGCGGCCACGACACCATCGCCGAGGCGGTCGGCGATCCGGTCTGCCGCGGCTGGCTCGACCAGTGGTGGGACGAGGCCGCCCGGCACGTGCCGCTGCCCGCTGCCGACCTCACCGCGTACCGCGCGGCGCTGCTCGAGCGGTTCGCCAACCCGCGCATCCGGCACACCCTCGCGCAGATCGCCTCCGACGGCTCCGAGAAGCTGCCCATCCGGGCGCTGCCGGTGATGCGAGCCGAGCGCGCCGCCGGTCGGATGCCGGCCGGGGCCGTCCGCATCCTGGCCGCCTGGATCGATCACCTGCGCGGGATCGGTGCGCCGGTCAACGACGCCGGCGCGGCCCGGTACCGCGAACGCGCCGGATCGGTCCGCGACGTCGTCGCGCTGCTGGCGCCGGACTTGGCCGGCGACAAGGCGCTGGTCGACGCGATCGACGAGACGGTGCGCCCGGCCTGATTCCGCCCCCGGTGGCCCGCGGGCGGGCGCTGGCCACGACGGCCACCGGGGGCAGGACGTCCAGCCCGCACCGGGCGGGCCGGCGGGCCCCGTTCTGGTCCGGCGGCGGGAGCAGCCTGCGGAGCAGGCCGCTGCGATCCTGTGCAGAACATCCTCACCGGCCGGTGGGCGCGGCAGGTTTCGAACCTGCGACCCCTCGCTTGTAAGGCGAGTGCTCTCCCACTGAGCTACGCGCCCGGCTCGGCGTGCGCGACGCCGGGATGGTCATCGTACCTTGGGGGTCAGGAGGGCAGCTTGTCCAGCGCCGCCCGCCAGGCCTGCTGGTCACGGGATTCGCCCGGGCCGAGCATCTCGGCGAACCGGATGATGCCGTCCCGGTCGATCAGGAATGTGCCGCGGTTGGCGAAGCCGGCCACCTCGTTGAAGACGCCGTACCGCTGGGCCACCGCGCCGTGCGGCCAGAAGTCGGCCAGCAACGGGAAGTCGAAGTGCTCCTGCGTGGCCCACACCTTGTGGCTGTACGCCGAGTCGACGCTGACCGCCAGGACCTGGACCCGGTCGTTCTGATAGTCGGCCAGGTTGTCCCGGACCTCGGTGAGCTCACCCTGGCAGGTGCCGGTGAAGGTCAGCGGGTAGAAGACCAGCAGCACCGCCTTGCGGCCGCGGAAGTCGGACAGGCGGATATCCTGGTTGTTCTGGTTCTTGAGGGTGAAGTCGGGAGCGGCGTCTCCGATGGCCGCACCCACTACTTCTTCTTGCTGGCGCGCGGTGAGACGAGACGGGCGCCGGTCCAGTCCTTGCCGGCGTTGACCGTGGAGGTCTGCTGCAGGCCGGCGGTGGGCGCGGACTCGCTGATCTCGCTGGGCTCGACGTGACCCGGACGGCCGGCCTTGGGAGTCAGCAACCACACGACGCCACCGTCGGCGAGCGGGTTGAGGGCATCGGTGAGGAACTCGAACAGGTCACCGTCGCCGTCGCGGTACCAGAGCAGCACCGCGTCGACCACCTCGTCGGTGTCCTCGTCGACCAACTCGCCCACGCGTTCGGTCAGGGCGTCACGGAGGTCCTCGTCGACGTCGTCGTCGTATCCCATCTCCATGACCACCATGGTCGGCTCCAGGCCGAACCGGTCCGCCAGACTGCGTACGCCGTCGGCCTGACCAGCGGTCGCGCTCACTGTCGAGTTCCTCCTCGGGTCTTGTCATCGCAACAGGGGTAGTCCACACACTTGCCGGCCGGTACGCAAGTGGCGCACCGAGTGTGTGGCAATTTACCGCGCCAGCAGGGCGTGAGCCCCCTGTGTGACGGCATCTTCACCGACCAGCACGTGCTGCGCGGCCGGGCCCAGCGGGATGAACGAGTCGGCGGACGCGACCCGGCGCGCGGCACCCACGTAACCGCCGTCCACCAGGGCGGCCAGGATGCCTTCGCCGACCCCGCCGGAGCGGCGGGTCTCGTCGACGATCAGCACCCGGCCGGTGGCCGACGCCTCCCGGACCAGGTCGGCGGCCGGCAGCGGGGACAGCCAGCGCAGGTCCACGACCCGGGAGCCGTAACCCTCCGTGGCGAGGTGGGCGGCCACGCGCAGCGACATGCGCAGGCCGTTTCCGTACGTGACGATGGTCAGCGCGTCCCCGGAACCGATCGAGTAGGTGCGGGCGCGGCCGATCGGCACGTGCTCGGCGCCCCACTCACCCGGCGCGGCGTACGGCGCCAGCCACTCGTTGTCGCCGTCGGCGTAGAGGTCCCGCAGGTGGTAGAGGGCGATCGGCTCGAGGAAGACGCTGACCGTGCCGTCCACCGCCGCGGCGGCCAGGCAGGACCGCAGCATCGGCGCGGCGTCGGCGGGCCGGGCCGGCACCGCGAGGACCAGGCCCGGTACGTCGCGGAGCACGGCCACCGAGTTGTCGTTGTGGAAATGGCCGCCGAACGCCTGCTGGTAGGCCAGCCCGGCGACCCGGACCACCATCGGGTTCCGGTACGCCCCCGAGGAGAAGAAGGACAGCGTGGCCGCCTCGCCGCGCAGCTGGTCCTCGGCGTTGTGCAGGTAGGCCAGGTACTGGATCTCCGGGATCGGCAGGTAGCCGGCCGGCCCGGCGCCCAGGCCCAGCCCGAGGACGGTGGTCTCGTCCAGCAGCGTGTCGAACACCCGGTTGCCGAAGCGTTCCCGCAGATGTTTGGTCACGCCGTAGACGCCGCCCTTGCGCGCCACGTCCTCGCCGTACACCAGCGCCTTGGGCTCGGCCAGCAGGGCGTCGGTGAGGGTGGCGTTGACGGTCTGCGCCAGGGTCAGCGGCCCGGCGTACTCGGGCAGCCTGCCGCCGAAGGTCCGGGACCGGGCGGCCGCGCCGGCCCCGGTGGCCCGGTCGGCCGCGTCAGCGATGTGCCGGGCCACCCGCAACGGCCGGCGCGGGGCGAGCGGGGTGACCACCTCGGCGCCGGAGGTCAGTTTGGGCTCGCCGAGCACGTCCTCGGCCACCTTGCGGACGGTCCAGCCCACCTCGTCGTACCGGGTGATCAGCTCGTCCGGTTTGGCCAGCCCCGCCTCCACCAGCAGGCGGGCGGTGGCGACCAGCGGGTCGCGCCGGAGGTCGCCGGCGATGTCCTCGGCCGAGCGGTAGGCCACCTCGGCGTCCGCACCGGCGTGCCCCATCAGCCGGACCATGGACAGGTGCAGGACGGCCGGGCGGCGGTTGTCCCGGACCCAGGTGGCCGCCTCGGCCGCGGCGTCGTACGTGGCGGCCAGGTCGCACCCGTCGGCGGCGGTGTACCGCAGGCCGGGCCGGGACCGCAGCGTGCCGGCCACCCAGTCCGGCGGCGACGGCACGCTGATGCCCAGCCCGTTGTCCTCGCAGACCAGCAGCAGGGGCAGGCGCACGCCGGTGTGGTCGTACCAGCCGGCGGCGTTGAGCGCGGCGGTGGCGGTGGCGTGGTTGACCGAGGCGTCCCCGAACGAGCACACCACGATCGCGTCGTCCGGCCAGGGGGTGGCGGCGTCCTCACGGGACAGGCCGTAGGCCAGGCCGACCGCGCGGGGCAGGTGCGACGCGATCGTCGAGGTGGTCGGGATGATGTGCAGGTCGGCGCGGCCGAACACCTTGTGCCGGCCGCCGGCGATCGGCTCGCGGGCCGAGGCGACCACTCCGCGGAGGACGTCGCGGGCACCGGCCATGACCCCACCGCCGTCGTGCGGGCCGTCCGGGGAGGGCCCGGCGGCGCCGGCCCGCACCAGGAAGAACGCGGCCGACCGGTAGTGCAGCAGCGCCGGGTCATCGGGCCGCAGCGCCGCCGCCACCGCCGCGTTGCCCTCGTGCCCGGACGAGCCGATGGTGTAGAAGCCCTCGTTGAAGCTGCGCAGCCAGCGTGCCGCCAGATCCAGGTGGCGGCTGGCCAGTTGGGCCTCGAAGAGCTCCTGGGCGCGGCCCCCGGTGAGCGCGGAGCCGTCCCGGACCGGGTCGTCGGGCGTACGCCGGTCCGCCGGAGCCACCAGTCCCGACACCGCGTCGCGGAAGCGCTCGTCGAGATTCTGCGGGGTGGTCACGCGAACCAGCATCGCCGACCGTGCCACCCGGCGCCACGCCGCCCACACCGACCCCGGCTACCCCGCCCCGCGATCTTGGAGTTGCGGTTGGCGCAAACAGGGCAGTTCACATGAAACGGCCACCACAAGTCCAAGATCGCGTGGTGTGGGGTGGGGACGGGGTGGGGTGGTACAGAGGGGGGATGCGGACAGAGGTGATTGAGGTGCGGACCGGGGGACGGGCGGTGGTCCGGGACATCACGCGGGAGGCGGAACGGTTTGTGCAGGGTCAGGGCGACGGCCTGCTGCACGTGTTCGTGCCGCATGCCACGGCCGGGCTGGCGATCATCGAGACCGGGGCCGGCTCGGACGACGACCTGCTCGCCGCGATCGGTGACCTGCTGCCGGCCGACGACCGCTGGCGGCACCGGCACGGCTCGCCCGGGCACGGCCGCGACCACGTGCTGCCGGCCTGGATCCCGCCGTACGCGACGCTGCCGGTGATCGACGGCCGGATCGCGCTGGGCACCTGGCAGTCGATCTGCCTGGTCGACCCGAACGGCGACAACCCCACGCGCCAGGTGCGGTTCTCCTTC
This sequence comes from Actinoplanes sp., assembly GCA_035685405.1. Taxonomy (GTDB): domain Bacteria; phylum Actinomycetota; class Actinomycetes; order Mycobacteriales; family Micromonosporaceae; genus Actinoplanes. Next base: position 6,289 of record DASSAL010000133.1, read on the forward strand.
CTGACCGGCCGCTGACCGGGCGGTTACCGGTGGGTACCGCGGTCGAGGTGACGCCGGTGCCGACAAGGGGGCAGGATGGTAGGACCTGGAGTGCGCCGCACACAATGCGGCACACGGTCCGATACCGACCCTGAGGAATGCCTGTGGCCACGGAGCGCAAGCGCCCGGTGATCAGCGACGGCCTGCCGAGCCAGCTTCCGGACATCGACCCCGAGGAAACCACCGAGTGGGTCGAGTCGCTCGACGGAGTCATCGACGAACGCGGTGCCAAACGAGCCCGGTACGTGATGCTGCGCCTGCTCGAACGGGCGCGGGAGCGTCAGGTCGGCGTGCCGCCGCTGACCTCCACCGACTACATCAACACGATCCCGCCGGAGCAGGAGCCGTGGTTCCCCGGTGACGAGTTCGTCGAGCGCCGGATCCGCGCGTACATCCGGTGGAACGCCGCCATGCTGGTGCACCGCGCGCAGCGGCCGGAGATCGGCGTCGGCGGCCACATCTCCACGTACGCCTCCTCGGCGGCGCTCTACGAAGTCGGCATGAACCACTTCTTCCGCGGCAAGGACCATCCGGGCGGCGGCGACCACATCTTCTTCCAGGGACACGCGTCGCCCGGCATGTACGCTCGCGCGTACCTGGAGGGCCGGCTCAGCGAGAACCAGCTGGACGGGTTCCGCCAGGAGCTGAGCCACCCCGGCGGCGGCCTGCCGTCCTATCCGCACCCGCGGCTGATGCCGGACTTCTGGGAGTTCCCGACGGTCAGCATGGGCCTCGGCCCGCTGAACGCCATCTACCAGGCCCGGTTCAACCGGTACCTGCACCACCGCGGCATCAAGGACACCAGCCAGCAGCACGTCTGGGCGTTCCTCGGCGACGGCGAGATGGACGAGGTCGAGTCCCTCGGCGCGATCGGCGTGGCCGCCCGGGAGGAGCTCGACAACCTCACCTTCGTGATCAACTGCAACCTGCAGCGGCTGGACGGTCCGGTCCGCGGCAATGGCAAGATCATCCAGGAGATGGAGTCGTTCTTCCGGGGCGCCGGCTGGAACGTCATCAAGGTCGTCTGGGGCCGCGAGTGGGACCCGCTGCTCGCCGCCGACACCGACGGCGCGCTGGTCAACCTGATGAACGTCACGCCGGACGGCGACTACCAGACCTACAAGGGCGAGTCCGGCGCGTACGTCCGCGAGCACTTCTTCGGCCGCGACCCGCGCACCCGCAAGCTCGTCGAGGGCATGTCCGACGACGAGATCTGGAACCTCAAGCGCGGCGGGCACGACTACCGCAAGCTGTACGCGGCGTACAAAGCGGCGATGGAGCACACCGGCCAGCCGACCGTCATCCTGGCGAAGACGATCAAGGGCTGGACGCTGGGCTCGCACTTCGAGGCGCGCAACGCCACCCACCAGATGAAGAAGCTGACCCTGGACGACCTCAAGAACTTCCGGGACCGGCTCTACCTGGATATCCCGGACTCGGCGCTGGAGGAGAACCCGTACCTGCCGCCGTACTACCACCCCGGCAAGGACTCCGACGAGATGCAGTACCTGCAGCAGCGGCGCAAGGACCTGGGCGGATACCTGCCGTCGCGCCGGACCACCGCGGTGCCGCTGGCCATCCCGCCGTCGGACGCCTTCAGCGGCGTCAAGCGCGGCTCCGGCAAGCAGAAGGTGGCCACCACGATGGCCTTCGTGCGGCTGCTCAAGGACGTGATGAAGGACAAGGAGTTCGGCGCGCGCTGGGTGCCGATCATCCCGGACGAGGCCCGTACGTTCGGCATGGACTCGTTGTTCCCGACCAAGAAGATCTACTCGCCGCACGGCCAGACCTACACCGCGGTCGACCGGGAACTCTTCCTGTCGTACCAGGAAGCGACCAACGGCCAGATCCTGCACGAGGGCATCAACGAGGCCGGGTCGTCGGCGAGCTTCATCGCGGCCGGCACGTCGTACGCCACGCACGGCGAACCGATGATCCCGCTGTACATCTTCTACTCGATGTTCGGCTTCCAGCGCACCGCGGACAACCTGTGGGCGGCGGCCGACCAGATGGCCCGCGGCTTCCTGCTCGGCGCCACCGCCGGGCGTACCACGCTCAACGGTGAGGGCCTGCAGCACGAGGACGGGCACTCGCTGCTGATCGCGGCCACCAACCCGGCGGTGGTGGCCTACGACCCGGCGTTCGCGTTCGAGATCGCGCACATCGTCGAGAACGGCCTGCACCGGATGTACGGGGACCAGCCGGAGAACATCTACTACTACCTGACCGTCTACAACGAGCCGATCCTGCAGCCCGCCGAGCCGTCCGGTGTGGACGTCGAGGGGCTGCTCAAGGGCATCTACCGATATGCCGAGGGCCCGCAGACCAACGGTGCCAAGGCACAGCTGCTGGCCTCCGGCACCGGCATGCAGTGGGCGCTGAAGGCCCAGCATCTGCTGGCCGAGGACTGGGGCGTGTCGGCGGACGTCTGGTCGGTGACCTCGTGGACCGAGTTGCGCCGGGACGCGGTGGAGGCCGAGGAGCACAACCTGATGCACCCCGGCGACGAACCGCGCAAGCCGTACATCGAGCAGAAGCTGGCCGGCACCGACGGCCCGGCCGTGGCGGTCAGCGACTGGATGCGGGCGGTGCCCGACCTGATCAGCCGCTGGGTGCCGAACGACTACACGTCGCTCGGCACGGACGGCTTCGGCATGAGCGACACCCGGCACGCGCTGCGGCGCCACTTCCACATCGACGCCGAGTCGATCACCGTGGCGACGCTGCGCCAGCTAGCGCTGCGCGGCAAGGTGCCGTCGCACGTGCCGGCCGAGGCGGCCAAGAAGTACGCGATCGACGACATCTCCGCCGCTCCGGTGGGCGAGACCGGCGGCGACTCCTGACCGCTGCACACCGCCGCCGGGCCCGCCGCAGTCGCGGCGGGCCCGGCCGGTTCAGGCCGGGGTGTAGCTGAGCACGGCGACGCCGGTCTTGGTGGTCCATGAGTCGGTCAGCCGCAGCGCGACCTTGGTGCCCTCGTCCCACATCCGGCGGCCCGTGCCGATCACCACCGGGTAGACCATCACCCGGTACTCGTCGATCAGGTTGTGCCGGGTCAGGTAGTTGACCAGGGTCGCGCTGCCGTTGATCAGGAGGTTGCCGGGCTCCGACTTGAGGGCCCGGACGCGCTCGGCCACGTCACCCTGGATGAAGGTGGCGTTCCACTCCGGCTCGGTCAGCGTGGTGGTGGCGACCCACTTGGGCATCGCGTTCATCTTCACGCCGAAGTCGCCGGTCTCCTCCTCCATCGCCGGCCAGGCCTCCTTGAACCCCTCGTACGTCCGGCGGCCGAGCAGCTGGACGTCGGCCCACTGCAGGTTCCCGTCCTGCCAGCCGCCCAGCTCGTCGTTGAAGTACGGCCCGCTCCAGGACGGGTCCTCGAAGACCCCGTCGAGGGTCACGTACGCCACCGAGACAATCCGGCCCATGCCGCCTCCCTGTTTAACTGGTTACGTGAGAGTACGGCATCCCGACGGCCAGGTGTTCACCTTCGACGCGGGTGCGCTGTGCCTGGAGCTGTCCAGCGTCAGCGGCGGGGCGGGATGGCGGGCGCGGTTCGAGACCCTGCACACCCCGGACGACCTGGCCCGGTGGGCGGCGGCCTCCCGGCTGGGCGTCCAGGTCGCCGATCTGGCGCTCACCGAGGCCGACCTGGCGCTGGTCAAGCACCTGCGGGAGGCGGTGTGGGGCCGGGCGTACGGGCTGGTCACCGGCGCGGCTCCGGATGCGCGGGACACCGCGACCATCAACGAGATCGCGGGCGGCGCTCCCCCGGTACCGCGGATCGGGGTGGACGACGGCCGGACCTGGCGCCGGCCGATCACCGGTGACCAGCTCGCCGCCGCCGTCGCCCGCGACGCGGTGGTGACGCTGACCCGGCCGGCCGCCGGCCGGATCCGGATGTGCGCGGCGGACAACTGCTACCTGATCTTTCTGGACACGTCCAAGCCGGGGCGGCGGCGCTGGTGCTCGATGGACCGCTGCGGCAACCGGGCCAAGGTCCGCGGGCACCGGCAGCGGAAGGAGACCCCGTGACCCGGTCGGCGACGAGGGCTTCCTGCCGGCCGGTGCGACGGCTCCCGAGCCGACCGACACGGTGCTGCTGCTGCCGGCGTTCGACCCGTACGTGGTCGGCAGCACCCGCCGGCTGGACGTGATCAGCAGCGGGCCGAAATCCGCCGTCTCCCAGCCGCAGGGCTGGATCTCCCCCACGCTGGTGGTGAACGGGCGGATCGAAGGCGTCTGGGAGGACGTCGACGGCCGGCCACGGGTGCACCCGTTCGGCCGGCTGCCGGCCGCGGTGCGACGGGCGCTTCCGGGAAACGTCGAGATCGTCTAGCCTCCGAGGATCTTTCGCGTTTCGGGAGGCGGGATGGCCGTCGCGCACGGTGCACCGGTGGCGCTCGCCGAGCCCGTCGTACCGGTGCGGCGGTCCTGGATCGGCCTGCTCTTCGCCGCGAACCTCGGTCTCTGGATGGCGCTGTTCACGCCGATCCAGGTGCTGCTGCCGGAGCAGATCGCGGAGATCGGCGTGCCCGGCAAGGAGGCCGCGCTGGGCTGGGTGACCGCGCTCGGCGCGCTGGTGGCGATCGTGGTGAACCCGCTGGCCGGGGCATTCTCCGACCGGACCCGGCCGCGCCTGCGGGGCCGGGTGTTCGGGCGCCGCCACGTGTGGACGCTGGGCGGCGCGGCGGTGAGCGCGCTGTCCCTGCTGTTCCTGGCCGAGCAGCGCTCGATCGCCGGGGTGGCCGTGGGCTGGGCCGGCGCGCAGGCCGGCGTCTACCTCGCGGTGGACACCGCGCTGATCACCCAGGTCCTGCCCGCGGCCGTGGACCGGGCGAAGGACCTGGGTGTCATCAACATCGCCAGCGCCGCCCCGCAGGTGCTGGGGCCGGCGCTGGCCGCACCGCTGGTGACCCACCTGGGCGGATACCCGACGCTGTACGCGGTGACGGCGGGCGTCACGCTGCTCGGCGCGGTGCTGGTGGTGCGGATCCGCTCGGTGCCGTAGCGGCCGGCACGAGGCTCCGGCCGCTACGGCAACATCCAACGCTGGTTCGCGCCGCCGAAGCAGTCCCAGATCTGCAGTCGGGTGCCGTTCGCCGAGCTGTTGCCGGTCGCGTCCAGGCAGCGGCCGCTGGCCGGGTTCCGCAGCGTGCCGGTGGACTGCGCCTGCCACACCTGGGCGCCGGTGCCGTTGCAGTCGTACAGCTGAATCCTGGTGCCGTTGGCGGTGCCCGCCGCCGCGACGTCCATGCACTTGCCGAGCGCCCGCAGCGTGCCGTCGGCGCCCACCGTCCAGTTCTGCGCACTGGTGCCGTTGCAGTCGTACAGCTGAATGGCGGTGCCGTTGGCGCTCGATGCCGCCGCGACGTCGACGCACTTGCCGGCGATG
>DASSAL010000134.1:0-9667 GCA_035685405.1 Actinoplanes sp.
GAAATCACCACGGCCGGCCAGGACGCCCTGCGGACGCACGGGTCGGCGGTGGCGGAAGAGACCAAGATTCATTTCCCTCCGCAGACTCGTAGCTGTCCCGGGGGTGTGGCGCCCCGGTTGCCCGTGCCTCGGCTACGCCGCCGGTGGCCCGCCCGGGGCGGTGAGGAGTTCGCCCTGGATGAGCGGCGTACTGCCCATCCGGGCGGACTGCCGGTCCTCCGGCCCGGCCGTCACGCTGCGCCGCGAGGGCGGGCGCGATTGCGCCCGCTGCTGCCGAGAGCCCCGATGAGGTCGACAGCCAGACAGACGAACAACGCGATTCCCCAACTGTTCCAAGGCCCCCAGGACGCCACATCGGGCGTGCCGTTGACGAGCCAGACGATCAACCAGATGACCGTCATGGCGACCACCTCCCTCGCCTGCGTGACCGGTATGCCAGCCGCCCGCTAGCCCGCACCCATGCCAGAGCCGTGGGAAATCATCATGGCTCCAGCACTTCCCGGGCTGACACTTCTGCCGCCTCCATTCTCCGGCGGCGGCGCGTCGGATGGCAGGTGCCGGCCGGCCCTGAGCCGGGGTCCTCCGGCCCGCAGCATCGGCGGTCACTGAGGTTCGGTGGACGGGACACCTCAGCCCTGAGTCGTCCATCGTCTCTGATCCGGTCCGCCGCCGGCCGTCGTCGTCGTTCCGCAGCGAATCCAGCTGGACACCCTCGTCGCGCTGGCACTGCTCGCGATCTGGCGCCGATACCAGAGACCGGCACCGACATCCGGGATCAAGGGGACCCGGTGCCCGCCGCTGACGGTCCGAAGACTCTGCCATCCGGGCCGCGCTGCGGTGCGCTGGAAGGGGACGTCCGTACACCCCAGCGGCAACCGGTCGAGGAGGGGCCATGCCAGTGGTGAGGTTGGAGCATTTGACGAAGGTCTTTCCTCGCGGCACGACGGCGGTCGACGATGTCGGCCTGACCATCCGTGACGGCGAGTTCCTCGTCCTCGTCGGGCCGTCCGGCTGCGGGAAGTCGACGGTTCTGCGGATGATCGCGGGGCTGGAGGAGCCGACCGGCGGCGCCGTGTTCATCGATGACCGCAACGTGACGGCCTGGGCGCCGAAGGAGCGGGACGTCGCCATGGTGTTCCAGAACTATGCGCTCTATCCGCACATGACGGTGCGGCAGAAAATGGCCTTCGCGCTGCGGCTGCGCCGTGTCGACGCCACACAGATCCGGGAGCAGGTCACCGGCATCGCCGGTCTGCTCGGCCTCTCGGAGCTACTCGACCGCAGACCGAAAGCCCTCTCCGGGGGCCATCGTCAGCGCGTCGCGATGGGCCGCGCGCTGGTCCGTCAACCGCGGGTGTTTCTCCTGGACGAGCCGCTGTCCAACCTCGACGCGAAGTTGCGAGTGTCGATGCGGGCCGAGCTGGCCCGGCTGCATCAGCGGTACCGGATCACCGCCGTGTACGTCACCCGCGACCAGGTCGGAGGCGATGACGCTCGGTGACCGCATTGCCGTGATCGCAGAGGGCCGGCTCCAGCAGGTCGGTACACCGCACGAGCTCTACCACGCCCCGGTGAACCGCTTCGTCGCCGGGTTCATGGGCCCACCCAGCATGAACTTCGCCACCGTACGGCTGAGCGTGACGGAACCGGTCAGCGTGACCCTGGACGGCGTGGAACTCGAAATCCCGGACGCCGCCGGCCGGTCCCCCGACCTCGCCCGGTACCGCGGCTCTCTCACCTGGTGATCGGGCTACGGCCGGCGGCGTTCTCGCCGGCCCGCCCCGGGGACGCGGCGACCATCCGGGTCGTGCCGCTCGGCGTGGAGGCACTCGGTGACGAGAAGCATGTCCTGTTCCGGGCGCCCCACGCGGAGGCATCAGCTGCCGGGAGCGGGACCCGGACCGCCGACGGCGACATGCCGGTCGCGGTGGAGGACTTGGTCGGCGCGCCGCTGTGGACGGCCAAGCTTCCCCAGGACGCGGACGTGGCCATCGGCCGCCCAGTGATGGTGGCCATCGACCTGAGCGAGGCGTACTTCTTCGATGCCGGCAGCGGTGCGGCCATCCCCGCGGTACGGAGCAGCCGGCAACCCGTACCGGCCGTCCGCGAGACCCAGCCGGCGTAGGCCCGTTGCCCGCACCGCCGCGCCGACGGCCACCGATCGGACATGCGATCCGGCCGGGGGACCGCCACGTCCGACGTGCCGTGCCGAAGGGCCCACCCGTGCATCCGTGCGGGTCCTCCGGCCCTCCCGGACAGCCCTCCCACGGCGCATGCTGCCCCCATGGAGACTTCGGTGTCATCCCAGAGAGACGTGGAGGTGCTGCTGCGCCACTGGGTCCGCGACGGTCTCATCACGACCGAGCAGGCGGAGGGCATGCGGTCGGACCTGCCTCCGGCGCAGCCGGTGCTGGCCCGCCGGGCGGCTTCTGCCACCCCACGCGTCGTCGAGGCGGTCGGCTACCTCGGGGGCGTGCTGGTCCTCGTTGCCCTGGGTCTGGTGGCCGGCCGGTACTGGATCGAGTTGTCCACCACCGGCCAGCTGGCGGTCACCGGGGCAGCGACGGTATTGCTGCTGCTTGCCGGTGCCGCCGCGCCGCGTCGGCGTGGCGGGGCGGGCGCCCGGATGGCCGCGGTGTTGTGGCTGGCGGCGGCCGTGGGGCTGGCCGCGTTCCTCGGGCTGGCCGGTGCCGAGGAGTTCGACTGGCGGGAGGAGGCCGTTGCTACGTTCGCCGCCGGCGGTGCGGTGTTGCTCGCGTCGGGGTTGTGGTTCCTGCACCGGCACCCGGTGCTGCATCTGACCGTGTTGGCCGGTACGGTCGCCGTGGTCACCGCGGCGACCACCCTCCTACCGGACTCAGTGCTCCTGCCCGGCGTCGCGGCGTGGGGCGTCGGCGTGGCGTGGGCGTTGCTCACGTGGGGCGGCCTGTTGCCGTCTCGACGGCTGGGGGTCGTGCTCGGCTCGGCGGTGACCACCTTCGCTGCCCTGACGGTGGCCTCCGAGAGCGGGGGCTCGGTGCTCGCCGTGGTGACGGTGGCGGCGCTGGTCGCGGTTGCTGTGCTGATGCGCGACCTGGTCCTGCTCGCGGTGGCCACGCTGGGCGCGCTGACCATTCTGCCGATCGTGGTGGTGGAGTTCTTCCCTGGCGTGCTGGCTGCGGCGATCGTGCTGCTCGCAGTGGGTGTGCTTCTGGTGGGTGCCGCTGTGGCGATCTCTCGCCGGCGCCGGACCGGCGGCCGGTGACATGTGTGCCGCCCCCGCGGATTCGCCGACCCCGCCGCGCACCGGTTCGCCGCCTGCGCGAACGACGCGTTCGCCGACCTCCGGCGCCGACGAGGTGGTCTGCTGCGGATGCGGAGGGGCCTAACGGCCCGGCGTCGCCCGGCCGACGCCTCTGGCCGGGCCGCTGACCACCGGGCAGCGTGAAGGGAGGGACGGGAGGAGAAAACGTCATGACGGATGTGAAGAGCCGCCCGGCTCGTCGCCGCCCGTCGCCGGCTGCCCGCCGGACCGGGTACGTGACCGCGGTGGCCGTCAACCTGCTGATGCTGTATCTGATCAACGTCCGGCCTGGCTGGGACGCGGTCCCGTTCTTCACCGACGAGACCGTCGAGGTTCTGCCTCTAATCAACCTTTCCCTGGTCGTGAGCGTGTCCGTCAACCTGCTGTACCTCGGGTACGACCGTCGCTGGTTCGTGGGGCTGGGCGGACTGGCGACGACCGGAGTCGGTCTCGTCGCCCTCATCCGGATGTGGCAGGTGTTCCCGTTCGACTTCACCGCGGACAGCACCTGGGCGCTCATCGTCCGGGTGGTACTGGCATTCGCGATAGCGGGAAGCGTCATCACATGGATCGTTCAGTTCGTCCAGATGGTGGCCGGCCTGGCCGAAGGCCGCGAAACCCTCGCCGACCGGCACTTCTCATGATCATGCTCTCACCCGCAAGGAGGATCGCCATGTCCGACCAGAGCTCGAGGTGGCAGGAGGTCGCAAGCCGGGCCGATGCCCTCGCCTTGAAGCTTCAGCTGCACATGGAGCAGCAACAAGCAGCCGACGATGCCGGCGGCGAGACCGCCCTGGACCGGTTCCGGGTGGCCATGGACGACGCGTTCACCGCGGCCGGCAACGCCGTGCGCGACGACGCGGTTCGCGCCGACCTCCGCGAGATGGGCCAGCTGATGATCGACGCCATCACCGCCGCGGTCGACGAGGTCGGCGCCGAGGCCCGTGAGCGGCTCGACCGCCGGTAGTCGTAGCACGAGGCCGTGAGTGTCGGCGCGGGTCGAGCAGACCCGGGCCGGCGGCGGCACGGGGAGACTCCGGAGTCCGAGATGGTGGGCACCGAACGAGGCGCGACGGCGGCGACTGAGCGCGGTGCCGGCGGCGATCGGGATTCGCGCCGGTGATTACCGGTCTGTCCAGCGACAATGTATGCCGGCGGCGTGCCGCTCACGGGCGGAACGAGATGCCGCCCCCGGCCCGGCCGGCGGCGTGGCGGATGTTGGCGCAGCAACTCACCCATTTCTTCGCGCTGTTGCTCTGGGCCGCCGCGGTGCTGGCCGCGCTGGCCGGGATGCCGCAGCTCGCGATCGCGGTCGCGGTGGTCGTGGTGGTGAACGGCCTGTTCGCCTTCGTTCAGGAGCATCGCGCGGACCGGGCCGCGGAGCGGCTGCGCGGCTTGCTGCCGGCGACCGCGGTGGTACGGCGTGACGGGCACCGCCAGACCGTACCGGCGTCCGAGCTGGTGCCGGACGACGTGGTGCTGCTGGAAGCCGGCGACCGGGTCAGCGCCGACCTGGAAGTCGCCGACGGGCACGGGGTGGCCGTCGACGAGTCGATGTTGACCGGGGAGTCGGTGCCCCGGCATCCGGAGACCGGTGATCCGCTGTACGCGGGCACATACCTGGTCGAGGGCGCGGCTGTCGCGGTCGTCACGGCGACCGGCCGGCGTACCCGGCTGGCCGGCATCTCCGCGCTCACCGCGCGGGCCCATCCGCCGCCCACCCTCGCTGACGGTCCGGCTGCACCGCGTCGTGAAGGTTCTCGCGGTCACCGCGGTGGGCGTGGGCGCCGCCTTCTTCGCCCTCTCGCTGCTGCTGGGCATGGAACTGGTGGCCGGCTTCCTGCTGGCCATCGGCGTCACGGTCGCGTTGGTGCCGGAAGGGCTGCTGCCGACCGTCACGCTCGCGCTGGCCTGGGGCGCGCGCCGGATGGCCGAGCGCAACGCGCTGGTCCGCCGGCTGGAGGCGGTGGAAACGCTCGGGTCGGTGACGTACATCTGCACCGACAAGACCGGCACGCTGACCCGCAACCAGATGGCGGTGGTGGCGGTCTGGACGCCGTACGGCTCGGCCACGGTGCGCGGTGCGGGATACGACCCGGACGGCGTCATCGACGCGCCGGAAGCGCTGGCCGCCCGGGTAGCCGAGCTGGCATACGCCGCGGTCCGGGCGTCCAGCGGCCGGTTGAGCCGGCGCGGCGACGGCTGGCATCCGACCGGCGACCCGATGGAGGTCGCGCTGCACGTGCTGGCGCTGCGCGCGGGCATCGAGGTGGCCGACCGGGAACACAACGAACCCGCCGTCGCCACCTATCCGTTCGATTCCCGGCGGTTGCGCTACTCGACCGTCGTCGGCGAGACCCTGTACGTCAAAGGCGCACCGGAGACGGTGCTGGCGCGGTGCCGGCGCCCCGATCCCGACGCGGCGAAGACGGCGCACGAGCTGGCCGCCCGCGGGCTGCGGGTGCTCGCCGTTGCGGTGCGCCGCGGAGCCGATCTGGGTGCCGGGCCCGACGCCGACGAGCGTGATCTCACCCTGCTCGGCCTGGTCGGGCTGGCCGACCCGCCCAGGCCGGACGTGGCGGAGGCGGTCGGCGCGTGCCGGCGGGCCGGAATCCGGGTCGCGGTGGTGACCGGCGACCACGCCCTCACCGCCGCCGCGATCGCCGGCCAGGTCGGCATCACCGACGGCCGGCCGTTCGTGGTGACCGGCCGCGAGCTGCCGGAGGACGACCTCCGGCTGGGCGAGCTGCTCGATCGTGACGGGGTGGTGGTCGCCCGGGTCAGCCCGGAGGACAAGCTGCGCATCACCCGGGCGCTGCAGGCGCGCGGGCACGTGGTGGCCATGACCGGCGATGGCGTCAACGACGCGCCGGCTCTGCGCGAGGCCGACATCGGCGTAGCCATGGGCGCCACCGGCAGCGACGTGGCCCGGGAAGCGGCTGACCTGGTACTGCTCGACGACCACTTCGCCACCATCGTGTCCGCGGTGCAGATGGGCCGGGCCACGTTCGCCAACATCCGCCGCTTCCTCACGTACCACCTCACCGACAACGTGGCGGAGCTGGCGCCGTTCGCGCTCTGGGCGGCCACGGGCGGAGCGTTCCCGCTGGCGATCGGCGTCCTGCAGGTGCTGGCCCTGGACATCGGCACCGACCTGCTACCGGCGTTGGCGCTGGGCGCCGAGCCACCCAACCCGCGAACGATGCGCGGACCCGCCCGGACCGGCGAGCTTATCGACCGCGGCGTGCTCGGCCGCGCGTTCGGCGTGCTGGGACCGGCCGAGGTGGCCGCGTCCCTGGGCGCGTTCACCGTCGTGCTGCTGGCCAGCGGCTGGCGGTGGGGTGAGTCTCCGGATCCAGCCCTGCTCGCCGGGGCGTCCGGGACCGCGTTCGCGGCCATCGTCCTCGGACAGCTCGCCAACGCGTTCGCCTGCCGCAGCGGCACCCGGCCGGCCTGGCGCCTGCCACCGCGTGGCAACCCCCTGCTGCTCGGCGCGATCGCCGTCGAACTGGTCCTGCTGCTCATCTTCCTCGGTGTCCCCGGCCTGAGCAGCGTGCTCGGCGGCGCCTTCCCGGACTGGCGCGGGTGGCTGCTCGCCTCGGCGGCCGTGCCGGCCGTGCTGCTGGCCGACGCCGCAGTCAAGGCCCGTGTCCGTCGACGGCTCGGCGGGCCGTGAGGGTCCGGCTTGCCGGATGCCGGGCTGTTGTCAGGTGGCTGCATGTGCGTCGAAAGCGATCAGCTGGATGCTGCCGCCCTCGAATCCGCAGCGGATCTCGGCGATCGTTTCGTCGGCGCAGTCGCGATCGACGTCGCCGTAGGCGACCGTGCCGATTTCCATCCGTTCGCCGTACGGCGCCTGGCCGGTCGCGGCTTCGCGATGCGCCAGCTTGACCACGCCGTCCCGGAATTGGAGCCGTCCGGGCGCGCCGCGGACGTTGTCGGTGGGCCACGCCGGGATGTCCAGGGTCGCGTTCTGCAGCGTGCTCACCGGGATCCGCCCGTCGGGCGCTACCGATGCCGACGTCGGCGGCCCGGTGCTCGGGCCCGTCGACGGCGCCGTGCTGCCCGGTGTGCTCGGTGCCAGCGCGCCCGGTTCCGCGGTCGTGCCGCCGCCGCCGCGCAGGATCAGGAAGAAGGCCGCCGGTACGGCCAGGACCAGGGTGACCAGAGCGGCGATCAAGGCGGCCCGCCACGCACGCCGCCGCCGCGGTTCGGGGCCGTCCTGGGTTTCTGGCGGGGGAGTCCGAAACCGTCGACGTCGAGGTGCAGAGGGGCGTGGTGACGCTCACCGGCCGGGTCGACCGGTGGTCCACGAGGGACGTTCTGGACAGTCTGATCCGCCAGATCCCGGGCGTCGTCGATGTGGCGAACAAGCTGACGTTCGAGTTCGACGATCGCGCCCACGATCGGCCGCGAAGTAGCGCTGAAAGGAGCACGCGCCCGTAGGCCGGCATGCGCCGCATCACCACCAGGTGATTGCAGGGCGAGCGGCGACGGCCGGGCCCCGGTCCGCGCACCCGCCGCCGAGATCCCCGCGAGGCGGCGAACCGCCGCCGCAGCGTCCGGAAAGCCCGTTGCGGCGAGCCGGATGTCGCACGAGCGCACAGCTCACCAGGGTTGCCGGGCGCCGGGTAGAGCCGGTCGGCCGGAGCGGGCAGGGCCGGTTGGCACTGACGTGTCACAGGCCGGCGCGAGAGCGTGGAATGAGAGAGGGAAGGAGAACATGATGAACGCGCGACTGCCGCTGGCCGAGTGCGGCCTGAGCGCCGGAAAGCGGGCACGGCTGCACCGGATCCTCTACAAGCATGGGCTGGCCAACGGAACGGCTTTGTTCCTCCCGTACGATCAGGGCCTCGAGCACGGTCCGCGGGACTTCTTCACCCATCCGATCGCCGCCGACCCGAGATACATCGTCCGGCTCGCCTTGGAAGGCGGGTTCAACGGCATCGCCATCCAGGTGGGACTGGCCGAGAAGTTCTACTGGGACTACGCCGGCGAGGTTCCGCTGATCCTGAAGCTGAACGGCAAGACCGACATCCCCAGCGATGTGCGTGCGTTGTCGCCGCTGCACGCCTCCGTCGAGGACGCCGTACGACTCGGTGCGGACGCGGTCGGCTACACCCTCTACGTCGGATCGCCGGCTCAGGATGCCGATTTCGCTCAGTACCGCAGCGTCCGGCAGGAAGCACAGCGGTTCGGGATGCCGTTGATCGTGTGGGCGTATCCGCGTGGCGAGGCGATCGAGCACAAGGGTGGCAAGGACTCCTACTACGCCGTGCACTACGCCGCCCGGGTCGCCAGCGAACTGGGCGCAGACATGGTCAAGGTGAACTTCCCGCATCCGGAGAAGCGCACCGGCGTCCCGGCCGAGTACACCGGCGAGTTCAGCAGCCAGGAGGCGATCGATGCGGTGGTGCGGGCGGCGAACCGCACCATGCTGCTGGTTTCCGGCGGCAGCAGGGCCGGCGACGATGCGATGATCGAGAAGGCGCGGGAGTCCATGTCGGCCGGCGCCACCGGCCTCATCTTCGGCCGCAACGTCTGGCAGCGCGACTATGACGAATCGCTGCACCTCGTCGACCGGTTGCGGCAGATTCTCGCCAAGTACCCCACGACCTGAACCGGCAGGCCGACATGCCGGCAAAGCGGATCGTCGTCGGTTACGACGGATCGCAGGGCGCCAATAGCGCGCTGCGCTGGGCCCTGGTCGAGGCAGTCGGCACGCGGGCCGAGATCGAGCTCGTCTTCGCCCGGGCGAGGTTGGACCTCGGCGGCGAACGGGATAACGGGCCGCTGCCGGCAGCGGTCGCCGAGATACGGGCGGAGTTTCCGCACGTGCCGGTGATCTCCTCCGTCCGGCCAGGTTCGGCGGTCACCGTACTGTGTGACCGATCCCTCGACGCCGACCTGCTGGTCGTCGGTGGCCGCAGCCACGGGGCGTTCGCCGACGTGCTCCTCGGCTCAGTGGCGGCAGCCGTCGCGGCTCGCGCGCCCTGCACGGTCGTCGTGACGAGCGGGCTGCAGCCGCTGGCCCCCGCTGGACACGTGCTGCTCGGCTTGGCCCAGTCGCCCGGAGCCGACCTGGCCACGGCCTTCGCGTTCTCCCATGCCGCCGCCCGCGGCTTGCCGCTACGGGCGATCCGGGCGTGGATTCCGCCGCCGGATGGGTGCATCGGCTCGCCGGACGCCGACCCGGACGGGAGTGCGGTTGCCGAACTGGCCATTATCCGGAGGCAACTCAGCGCCTGGCGGGAGAGGTACCCGTGGGTGCCCATGGACATCGCGGTCGTGCCGGGACCACCGCACCGGGTGCTTGTCGAGGCGGCCCGGCCGGCCGGGCTGGTGGTTCTGGGCGCACATGGTCACGGCCATCTCCACGGGCAG
>DASSAL010000135.1:0-13434 GCA_035685405.1 Actinoplanes sp.
TCGGACGCCTCCGCGGCCTCGATCGCCGCTCCCGGCTCGCTGCCCGGCGCGCCGACACCGGTCTCGGTGGCCGGCGCGGCGGCCGTGCGGCGGGTGCTGCGCGTGCGGCGTGCTCCGGCCCTGGCCGCGGTGGCGGCCTCAGCCTCATTGCCGGCCGCGCTGCCGGGCTCGGCGCCGGGCCCGGCGCCGGTCCCGGTGGTGCCCGGGGTGGCGGGCTCACCGGGTGGAGCGGTCACTCCGGCCCGTTCGCCTCCCCCGTCCTCGTTATCAACATGTGGCTCGTGATCGAGCATGGGGCGCTCTCCAGTTCTGGCGACCCCGGGCGCGGGTGAGCGCTGCCACGCAGGGTCGCCCCAAGTTTTTCGGGTCCCGTCCAAGCGGGCGGGCTGCCGAAGTCTGGCGACGGACGCCGGCCGAAAACGGCTAGCGCCCTCCGATGGGTGCGTCCTCGCGATCCGCGTCCAACGGATCGACGATCTCCCCCTGCGGGGTGAGCGAGCCTTGGGCCAGCCGGGTGACCTGTGGGGGCACCGGCGGCTCCAGGCCGGCCACCACGTGCAGGCCGGACAGGACGTCATCGGGTCGTACCGCGGGTGTGACCTGCCGTACGACAAGGTCGAGTATCGCACATGGTGCGCCGTCGGCCCCGGAAGGTGCTCCGGTCACGGTCACGAAGATCACCGCGGCCCGCGCGTCGAACGACCGCCGCCCCTGCTTGGTCATGCGCTCGACCAGCACTTCACCTGCGTCCAGGAACCCGGACACGGCCCGTTCGGCGGCCGCCGGGTCGACGCCGGGCAGGCCGATCCGCCAGTGCGAGGCCTCGATCCGGTCGGCCAGGCTGGTGCCCTCGGCCGCCACCACCGCGTCCAGCACGTCCAGGCCGGGCGACAGCGCCGCGTCCAGGGCCACCCGCAGGGCCGACGGGTCCATCGGGGCCTGCAGGCCGATCTCCAGGTACTCGGCCTCGCTCGCCACGCCGGTCGGCGCGGCACTCGCGTACGAGATCTTGGGGTGCGGGGTGAAGCCCTGGGAGAACGCGATCGGCACCGCCGCGCGTCGCAGCGCCCGCTCGAAGGCCCGGGCGAAGTCCCGGTGCGAGGTGAACCGCAGCGGCCCACGCTTGGCGTACCGGATCCGGATCCGCTGGACGACCGGGGCCTGACCGCCCACCGGCTGGTTCTTGGGAATGACCGCACTCCTCTACCGCAGGGATGGACCCATAATCCCACCCCGCTCGTTGAAGGGGCCATGAAGGCTCTCGTGCTTGCCGGCGGCCGTGGCACCCGCCTGCGACCGCTCACCAACACCTCCGCCAAACAGCTGGTCCCGGTGGCCAACAAACCGGTGCTGTTCTACGGCCTGGAGGCGATCCGGGACGCGGGCATCACCGAGGTCGGCATCATCGTCGGCGACACCGGCGCCGAGGTCCGTGCGGCCGTCGGTGACGGCGGCGAGTTCGGCCTGCGGGTCACCTACATCCCGCAGGCGGCGCCGCTCGGGCTGGCGCACTGCGTGCTGATCGCCCGTGACTTCCTCGGTGACGACGACTTCGTCATGTATCTGGGCGACAACTTCCTGATCGGCGGCATCCAGGAGCTGGTGGCCGCGTTCGGCGAGGGCGACTACAGCGCGCAGATCCTGCTCACCCCGGTGGACGACCCCCGGTCGTACGGGGTGGCCGAACTGGGCCGCAGCGGCCAGATCGTCGGGCTGGCCGAGAAGCCCGACGACCCGGCCAGCGACCTGGCCATCGTCGGCGTCTACATGTTCACGCCGGCGGTGCACGACGCGGTCCGGGCGATCCGCCCGTCCCCGCGCGGCGAGCTGGAGATCACCGACGCCGTCCAGTGGCTGATCAACAACGGGCACCACGTGCACTCGCACCTGATCACCGGCTACTGGAAGGACACCGGCCGGGTGCAGGACATGCTGGAGTGCAACCGGATCGTGCTGGAGTCGATCGAGACCCGGATCCGCGGCACGGTCGACGACCGGACCCGGATCACCGGGCGGGTGGTGATCGAGCCGGGCGCGGTGGTGGAGGACTCGGTGCTGCGCGGCCCGGTGGTGATCGGCGCGGACACCAAGGTGGTCGGCTCCTACGTCGGCCCGTTCACCTCGATCGGCGACGGCTGCTCGGTGGAGGAGGCGGAGGTCGAATACTCGATCGTGATGAGCGACTCCACCGTCCGCGGGGTGTCCCGGATCGAGTCGTCGCTGATCGGCAAGGGCGTCGAGGTGACACCGGCCCGGTCCGCGCCGAACACCCACCAGCTGGTCATCGGCGACCACAGCACGGTCCGGCTGCGCGGATGAGGTTCCTGGTCACCGGCGGTGCCGGTTTCATCGGTTCCCAGTTCGTCCGCGACCTCCTGGACGAGGGCGCCGACGTCCTGGTCCTGGACAAGCTGACGTACGCCGGCAACCTGGCCAACCTGGCCGGCTACCGGTACGAGTTCGTGCACGGCGACATCGCCGACCCGGACGTGCTGGCCCGGGTCCTGCCCGGGGTGGACGTGGTGGTGAACTTCGCCGCCGAGACCCACGTGGACCGCTCGATCGCCGATTCGGCGGCGTTCCTGCGCACCAACGTGCTGGGCGTGCAGTGCCTGCTGGACGGCGCCCGATCCGCCGGGGTGCGGACGTTCCTGCAGGTGAGCACCGACGAGGTGTACGGGTCGATCGAGCACGGCTCGTGGCCGGAGACCGATCCGCTGCGGCCCAACTCGCCGTACGCGGCGGCCAAGGCCGGCGCCGACCTGCTCTGCCTGGCCTACCACCGGACGCACGGCCTGGACGTGCGGATCACCCGTTGCTCCAACAACTACGGCCCGTTCCAGTTCCCGGAGAAGGTCATCCCGCTGTTCGTGACCAACCTGCTGGACGGCCGGCCGGTGCCGCTCTACGGCGACGGGCTCAACGTGCGCGACTGGCTGCACGTGTCCGACCACTGCCGGGCCATCCGGCTGGTGCTCGACAAGGGTGAGGCCGGCGAGGTCTACAACGTCGGCGGCGGCACCGAGCTGACCAACCGGGAGCTGACCGGGCTGCTGCTGGACGCCTGCGGCGCGGACTGGTCGATGGTGCGGCAGGTGGCCGACCGGCCCGGCCACGACCGCCGGTACTCGGTCGACATCAGCAAGATCGAGAAGCTGGGGTACGCGCCGCGGGTCGACTTCCGGACCGGGCTGGCCGCGACCGTCCAGTGGTACCGGGACAACGAGGCCTGGTGGCGGCCGCTGACCTGACCTACAGGAACCGGCCGCTGGTCAGGTAGTGGTGCAGGTACAGCACGCCGCACACCACGTGCAGCAGGAATGCTGCCGTGACCAGTGCCGGCCGCCAGCCGAACCGGGTCTGCCGCAGCCAGGGCACCGCGGCGCCGACCAGCGCGAGGAAGAGCAGGTAGTTGGTGACCACCGCCTGCCAGAGGAAGTTGCCGTGCAGTTCGCGGGGGCCGCTCTCCTTGAGCACCACGAAGATCAGCAGGCCGGTGGCGGCCAGCGCGCCCGCGTACCGGACGGCCAGATCACGCCGGATCAGCGCGCCGCCGACCAGCAGCGCGGTGATCGGGAACGCGTAACTGACCAGCAGGGACACCGGGATGTTGTCGCTGAACGCGGACCACACCGCGAACGGGTCGACGGCGATGCCGTCCTTCCGGTCCTGCGGTTCGGCCGCGGCGCCGCCCAGTTGCGCCACGAAGATGTAGACGTACTGCGCCGCCAGGAAGGCGGCCGCGCCGGCGGTGACCAGCCAGCCGGCTCGCACCTCGCGGCGGTCGCGGCGGACCAGCCGGACCGCGAGCGGGAACACCACCAGGAAGCAGAACACGAAGCTGGGCTTGGCCGCGACGTTGAGCGCGGCCAGGGCCAGGGTGGCGCCCAGCATCCGGCGGGAACCGGTGCGCAGGTATTCGTACGAGGTCCAGAACATGCCGATGGCGAACGGCATCAGCAACATGGTGGTGGAGTTGTGCCAGACGTTGGCCGGAATCTGGCCCAGGTACGCGTCCGGCACCGGCGGCGCGAAGGCGACCAGGCACAGTGCCGCCGCGACCAGAGCCCAGATCGGCACCGGCCGGCGGCCGGCCACGAACGCCACCGACAACCACGCCTTCGCGACGGTGGCCAGCACCAGCACCACGACCAGGGCGGCCAGCAGCCGGTGCGGCGCGGCGGAGAACCCCGAGCCGATCCCGATCAGCAGGTAGAGCAGGAAGTTGCCGGGCACCGGCTCGTGCTGCAGCCCGGTCGCGGCGAACTGCAGGTGGGCCCGGAAGTCGCTCTGCAGCCGGTCGGTGACCACGGTGTGCACCAGGTAGCCGGTGAAGGCGCCGGCCAGCACGGCGGCCACGCCGGCCACCGCGGCGACCGGCGGCCGCGGGACGGCGGGACTGCGCAGCAGGGTCATGACGCTCCCGTCTCGACCGGCCGGCGGCGGAACGCCCAGAGCCGGCTGACCTGGTAGTTGATCAGCGGCGACCCGGCGATCACGATGGCTTGGGCCAGCAGTACGTGCAGACCGGCGACCTCGACCAGCAGCGGCAGGCCGACCAGCACGATCAGCAACGCGCCCAGGCACAGCACGTAGAAGCGGAGGAACCCGGGCAGCCACGGTCCGTCCACCCGGAACACCAGGCGGCGCTGAATCGGGTACATCACCACGGCGGTGATGAAGTTGGTCAGGAAGGCCAGCGACAGGTACGGCACCTGGCGCGGCAGGACCAACCAGGCCGCGGTGAAGGTCAGGTAGTAGACGGCGGCGGCCAGCCCGCCGGCCAGGACGTAGCGGACCCGGCGGTCGTCGAGCCACCGGCGGATCATCGGGCCGGCTCCGCCGCCGGTACGTACACCGAGAGCCCCATCGTCTCGCCGGCCGGGGCCAGCAGCCGGTAGCCGGTGCGGAGGTTCAGCCCGCAGGTCTGCAGGGCGCGCAGGTCGGAAGCGCGGACCGGCCGGTTGTAGAGCACGATCGGGTCGCGGTCGCCCCACCACGGCGCGCCGCCGGAGCAGGCCGCCACGATGCCGGCCGCCGATCGGGCGCGATCGTTGGAGGCGTACCAGACCTCGCCGACCGTCCGGGCGTCGAGCAGCAGCAGGATGCCGGCCATCTTGTCGAAGCCGATCACCGCCCGGCCCTCGGGCTCCAGGTACGGCGCCAGCCGCTGCCGCAGCCCGGCGTACCCCCGGGCCGCCGCCGGGTCGACCCGGACCGAGTCGAGGGCCGGCACCCCGGCCGCCGTCGCGGTCGCCTGATCCCGCGGCACCCCGCGGTACGGATGCCGCCACAGGCCGCCGGTCGCGACGGCCGCCGTCGCCACCAGGGCCAGGGCACCCACCGCCGCGGTCAGCCGGCGGGCCGCCACCGCATCCCGGGCCAGCCGGGTCAGCACCGCGATCAGCACCGCCATCCAGAACGCGAACCCGTCCACCACCACCTTGAGCGGGATGTTGCCGGTGCCGGTCGCCTGCACCACCGGCACCAGCACCAGCACGGCAAGCAGAAGCCAGGACCGGGCGGCGCCGGCCCGCTCGCGGACCGCCGCGGCCAGGCCCACCACCAGCGTGACGCCCAGCACGGCGAGCAACGGCACGATGTACGCCAGGACGTTGATCGCGCCGCCGCCGAGCCCGCCGTCCTGCACCGCGTGCCGGACGGCGAGCGCGAGCCCGGCCGTGCCGATGATCCCGCCGAGCATGCGGGTGACCGGCCCGCGGGCCACCGCCGCGAGCCCGCCGCCGAGCATCAGCGTCCCGTAGTGGAGCACGGCTGCCTCGATCATCGGCAGGCTGGTCGACCAGTACCGGTCCAGCAGCACCGGCAGCGACATGCTGTCACCCGCCAGCAGCCGGTTCACCTCGATCAGCTGCGGCAGGGCGGTGGTCAGCGGCACCAGGAGCAGGTGCACGGCGGCCACCGTGAGCGCGGCACCGGACAGGCCGGCGAGCAGCGCCCGGGCTACGCCCCGGACGCCGGCGGGCCACAGCACGACGACCGCGGCGGCGCCGAGCAGCAGCACCAGCGGCAGCGCCGCCCATTTCGCCAGCAGCACCGGGACGGCGAGCACGCCCAGGGCGGCCGGCCGCCACCACCCCACCCGTGCGCCGGTGCCGGCGGCGGTGTCCATGGCCAGCACCACGGCCGTCGCCAGCAGCGCGCCGAGCAGCACCACGTCGTTGTAGCCGGGGCTCTGCGGCAGCCAGCCGTAGATCGCCCCGCCGGCCGCCACGATCGCCGCCGTACCGGCCGCCTCCCAGAGCCGGGTCGGCGCCGCGGCCGGCCGGCGTGGCCGCAGCCAGCGCATGACCGTCCAGCCGAAGATCAGGTGGACGGCCACCACGGTCAGCAGCCGGACCAGGCGCAGGCCGGCGATGTCCCAGCCGAGCAGCTGGAAGACCGGGCCGTACAGGTACGCGGCCCCGGTGAAGTTGCGGTGGTCGTCGCGCCACCACCGGTACGACAGCAGGTAGAAGCCCTCGTCGGTGAGGTCGAAGCCGTGTCCCGCGGACAGCAGCGCCGCGCCGATCCAGACTGCGGCGGCCGCCGTACCGAAGGCCAGCGCGATCGCGGGCCACCGGGTGGTGGCCGGTGGAGCGACCGCTTCCGCCGGGGCGGACGGGGCCGATGGGGCGATGGCCGTCGGAATCACGGCGAACACGCTACATTACGCAATTCGCCTAAACACGTTGGTACGGGTGCATACGGTATGAGGAACCGATCCGAGGAGTCGCTCGCGTGTCCGTCTCAGTCGTCGTGCCCTGTTACCGCTCGGCGGCCACGCTGCCGGCGTTGACCACCCGGCTCAACGCCGCACTGGCCGGGCACGTTCCGGACTTCGAGGTGCTGCTCGTGATCGACGGCGAGGACCGGGCCACCTGGCAGGCCGCCGCCGACCTGCAGCGCCGCCACAGCCGGGTGCGGGCGATGCGGCTGAGCCGCAACTTCGGCCAGCACAACGCGCTGGTCGCGGGCGTCCGGGCGGCCCGACACGACGTCGTGGTGACCATGGACGACGACCTGCAGCATCCACCCGAGGAGGTGCCGAAGCTGCTGGCCGCGCTGACCGACGAGGTCGACCTGGTGTACGGGGTACCGGCCGAGGAGGAGCACGGGGTGGCCCGCAGTCTCGCCTCCCGGCTGGCCAAGGCCGGCCTGGAACGGTCGCTCCGGATCCCCGGTGCCCGCCAGATCAGCGCGTTCCGGGCGTTCCGCACCTTCCTGCGGGACGGATTCGTCCAGCTGAACGGGCCGCACGCCTGCCTGGACGTGGCACTGTCCTGGGGCACCACCGGAGTGGCCGCGGTGACCGTACGGATGGACGAACGCCGCCACGGCCGGTCCAACTACACCGTCCGGATGCTGGTCCGGCACACGCTCAACATGGTGCTGGGCTACTCCAGCGCCCCGCTGCGCCTGGTCACCTATCTCGGTTTCCTGGTCGGAGTGGTCGGCCTCGCGCTGTCCGCCCGGGTGCTCCACCTCTACTTCACCGGCCAGACCACGGTGGCCGGCTGGACCACGGTGGTCTGTGTCGTGGCGGTCTTCTCCGCCGCCCAGATGATCGCCCTGGGCGTGCTGGGCGAGTACGTCGGCCGGGTGCACGCCAACGGCCTGGGCCTGCCCACCTATGTGGTCCGCCCGCACCCGCCGGTGCGGACCGCCCCGGCCGGCGAGCCGGTTATGGTCGCCCCGCGGGTGGCGGAAGGAGCCGAGCGATGACCGGCACGTACGAGTTCGACGACGCCCCCGGCCGGATTGACCGGGATGTCGTCTGGCACTTCATGTCCGAGCTGGCGTACTGGGGCGGCTGGCGCAGCCGGGCCGTGGTGGAGGCGCAGATCGACGCCTCCTGGCGGGTGGTCGGCTGCTACCACCGGCCCAGCGGGGCGATGGTCGGGTTCGCCCGGGCGGTCTCCGACGGGCAGTCGCTGGCCTACCTGGCGGACGTTTTCGTGGTGCCGGAGCACCGCGGCCACGGCCTCGGGGTCGAGCTGGTCGACACCATGATCGAGCGGGGCCCCGGCGCGCACTTCCGGTGGATGCTGCACACCGGCGACGCCCACGGCATGTACGCCAAGTTCGGGTTCCGGCCGCCCGAACCGACGTACCTCGAACGCCCGGGCCGGGCACCGGCTCAGCGGAACGAGCGCACCGCCGAGATGACCGCCTGCACTTCGGCGTCGGACAGACCGGCGTAGAGCGGCAGCCGTACCAGCCGGTCGGCCACGTCCTCGGTGACCGGGCACCCACCCGGCCCGGTACGCCCGAACAGCTTCCCCGCCGGCGCGGAGTGCAGGGGCTGGTAGTGGAACGTGGCCTGCACCCCGTGGCCGGTCAGGTGCCGCAGCAGCGCCTGCCGCCGGTCCAGGTCCGGCATCAACAGGTAGTACAGGTGGGCGGGGTGTTCGCGACCGGGCGGCACCACCATGCCGTGTCCGGCGAACGCGGCGTCGTACGCGCTCCACACCGCCTGCCGCCGCCGCTGGATCTCCCCGAACGCCTCGAGTTGCGCGGTCAGCCCGGCGGCGAGCAGGTCCGCGGGCAGGTACGACGAGCCCAGGTCCATCCACCGGTACTTGTCCACCTGGCCGCGGAAGAAGCGGCTCCGGTCGGTGCCCTTCTCCCGCAGGATCTCGGCCCGCTCCCGCAGCCGGTCGTCGTTGATCAGCAGCGCGCCGCCCTCACCGCAGGAGACGTTCTTGGTGGCGTGGAAGCTCTGCGTGGCCAGCGCGCCCAGCGAACCCAAGGGCCGGCCCTGGTACGTCCCGCCCAGGCCATGGGCGTTGTCCTCGATCACCGCGAGACCGTGCCGCTCCGCCACCTTGGTGATGGTGTCCATCTCGCACGCCACGCCGCCGTAATGCACGACCACCACAGCGCGGGTCCGCGGCGTGACGGCCGCCTCCACCGCGCTCTCGTCGAGGTTCAGCGTGTCCGGCCGGCAGTCCACGAACACCGGCACCGCGCCGCGCAGCACGAACGCGTTGGCGGTGGAGACGAAGGTGAACGCCGGCATGATCACCTCGTCGCCCGGCCGCAGGTCGAGCAGCATCGCGGTCATCTCCAGCGCGTGCGTGCACGAGGTGGTGAGCAGCGCGGACCGGGCTCCGGTGATCCGGGTCAGCAACTCGGTGGCCCGGCGGGTGAACGGGCCGTCGCCACAGGTGTGCGCGGAGGTGGCGGCCTCGGTCAGGTACTCGAGCTCGCGGTCGGCCAGGAACGGGCGGTTGAACGGGATCTGCACACCCGTTCAACCGATCAGCCGCGCTAAGCGATGTGTAGTGGCAGCAGCTTCTTGCCGGTCGGGCCGATCTGGATCTCGGTGTCCATGGCCGGGCAGACGCCACAGTCGAAGCACGGCGTCCACCGGCAGTCGTCCTGCTCATACCCGCTCAGCGCGTCCTGCCAGTCCTGCCAGAGCCAGTCCTTGTCCAGCCCGGAGTCAAGGTGGTCCCACGGCAGCACCTCGAGCTGGTCGCGCTCCCGGGTGGTGAACCAGTCCAGGTCCACGCCGTCCTCCGGCAGCACCTCGGCGGCCGCCTCCACCCAGCGGGCGTACGAGAAATGCTCGCTCCAGCCGTCGAACCGGCCGCCCTTGTCCCACACCCGGCGGATCACCTTGCCGACCCGGCGGTCACCGCGGGACAGCAGGCCCTCGATCAGTGACGGTTCGCCGTCGTGGTACCGGTAGCCGATCGCCCGGCCCAGCGACCGGTCCGCGTTGATCGCCTGCTTGAGCATCCTCAGCCGCGCGTCGATGACCTCCGGGCGCTCCATCGGCGCCCACTGGAACGGGGTGTGCGGCTTGGGCACGAACCCGCCGATGGACACCGTGCAGCGGATGTCCTTGGTGCCGGCGGCGGCCCGGCCGGCCCGGATCACCTCGTGCGCCATCCGGGCGATCTGCAGCACGTCCTCGTCGGTCTCGGTGGGCAGGCCGCACATGAAGTACAGCTTCACCTGCCGCCAGCCGTTGCTGTATGCGGTGACGACCGTCCGGATCAGGTCCTCTTCGGTCACCATCTTGTTGATGACCTTGCGGATCCGTTCCGAGCCGCCCTCCGGCGCGAAGGTCAGACCGGTGCGCCGGCCGTTGCGGGACAGCTCCTGGGCCAGGTCGATGTTGAACGCGTCCACCCGGGTGGACGGCAGCGACAGCGAGACGTTGGTGTCGGCGTACTGCTCGGCCAGGCCCGCGCACATGTCGCCGATCTCCGAGTGGTCGGCACTGGACAGCGACAGCAGGCCCACCTCGGAGAAGCCGGAGAACTCCAGCCCCTCCTTGACCATCTGGCCGACCGTGGTGATCGACCGCTCCCGCACCGGGCGGGTGATCATGCCGGCCTGGCAGAACCGGCAGCCCCGGGTGCAGCCGCGGAAGATCTCCACCGCGTACCGCTCGTGCACCGTCTCGGCGAGTGGGACCAGCGGCTTCTTCGGGTACGGCCAGGCGTCCAGGTCCATCGTGGTGCGCTTGGCCACCCGGAACGGCACGTCCGGCCGGTTCGGCACGACCCGCTGGATCCGGCCGTCCGGCAGGTAGTCGACGTCGTAGAAGCGGGGGACGTAGATGCTCTCGGTGCGGGCCAGCCGCAGCAGCAGTTCATCGCGGCCGCCCGGCGATCCGAGCGCCTTCCACTCCCGGATGATCGCGGTGATCTCCAGCACCGCGTCCTCGCCGTCACCGAGCACGGCGGCGTCGATGAAGTCGGCGATCGGCTCCGGATTGAAGCTGGCGTGCCCGCCCGCGAGAACGATCGGATCCTCGTCGGTGCGTTCGGACGAGGTCAGCGGGATGCCGGCGAGGTCGAGCGCGGACAGCATGTTGGTGTAGCCGAGCTCGGTGGCGAACGAGATGCCCAGCACGTCGAACGCCCGCACCGGCCGGTGCGCGTCGACGGTGAACTGCGGGACGCCGTGCGCCTTCATCAGCGCCTCGAGGTCCGGCCAGACCGCGTACGTCCGCTCGGCCAGCACGTCCGGCTGCTCGTTGAGCACCTCGTAGAGGATCTGCACCCCCTGGTTGGGCAGGCCCACCTCGTACGCGTCCGGGTACATCAGCGCCCACCGTACCGAGGCCGCGTCCCAGTCCTTGACGACAGCGCCCAGTTCGCCGCCCACGTACTGGATCGGCTTGCTGACCCGGGGCAGCAGCGACTCGAGCTGCGGGAAGACCGAACGGACACTCATGGGACAAGGGTACGCAGTCTTCAGTCCGGCCAAGGGCGGGGTGGCGGACGGGTTCAGCGGTCCAGCTGGCTTGCGGCCTCGTCGAGGTCGGTGGCCAGCAGGTCGTCGCGGAACGCACACAACTGCAGGGTCATCCGCGCGGCGCCGGCCTCGCCCACCACGAACCGGATCGGCCGGTCGTGGTCGTCCAGGTCGCCGACCAGCGTGTCGAGCAGGCGGACCCCGGCGCTGTCCAGGAACGAGACCGCGGTCAGATCGACCAGCAGCGCACCGGTCGGCCGCAGGTGCGAGACGATCTCCCGGCCGATGACCGGCGCGTTGGCCAGGTCGATCTCGCCGGCCAGCCGGATCAGGTCCGCGTCGCCGAACTTGGCGAACGTCACTTGTCCGTTCACGGCGCCGCCCGGCGGGTGCGCCGCATGACCACCGTGGTGCCGCCGTCGTGGTCCACCGCCACGTAGTCCATCACCTGCCGGATCAGCTGCAGGCCCCGGCCGCGGGCGTCGTCCGGTTCGGTCGTCCGCCAGGTGCCCCGGTCGGTCACCTGAATCTCGACCGCGTCGGGTGACACCGTCGCGGTCACCTCGACCCGGCCGAACGGGTCGTCCCGATAGCCGTGCTCGATCGCGTTGGCCACCGCCTCGGAGCAGGCCAGCAGCACCGCCTGGGCGGACTCCTCGTCGACCGCGTGGGTGTGCAGCCAGCCGCGCAGATCCTTGCGCAGCAGGGCGATCTGCACCGGGTCGGCGCCGATCGCGCGGTCCAGCCGCTCCTCGGTGCCCACCGTCACGCACAGCAGGCAGACGTCGTCCGGGTGCTCCCGGCCGACCAGGGTGTCGGCGATACCGGCGGTGATTCCGGGCATCGGCGCACCGTACCGGCGGCTCCACTCCCTCGCCAGCACGTCCAGGCCGCGGTCGATCGGCCGGTTGCGCCGCTCCACCAGCCCGTCGGTGTAGAGCAGCAGCCGGCTGCCGGCCGGCAGCTTCACCACGTGCTCGACCCGGTCCGGTTTGCCGGCCCGGGAGCCGAGCGGCCCGGACCGGCCGTCCAGCAGGAACCGCGGTGCGCTGGCCGGCTCGTGCAGCAGCGGCGGCACGTGCCCGGCGCAGGCGTACGTCATCACGCCGCCGTCCAGGTCGATCTCGGCGTAGGCCACGGTGGCCATGCGGGCCGGCTCGACCCGGTCGACGAAGCGGTCCAGCCGGCGCAGCAATTCAGCCGGGCCGTGCTCGGCCGAGGCCAGCGCCCGCACCGCGCTGCGCAGCTGACCCATCGTGGTGGCCGCGTCGATGCCCCGGCCGACCACGTCGCCGACCACCACGGCCACCTTGTTCAGCGTGATCATGAACGCGTCGAACCAGTCACCGCCGACCTCGAGGTCGTGCGCGGCGGCCTGGTAGTGGGTTTCCACCACGACCCGCGGGTCGGACGGCAGTTGCCCGGCCAGGAGGCTGCGCTGCAGCGTCCGGGCGATGGCCCGTTCCTGCTCGTAGAGACGCGCGTTCTCGAGCGCCAGCGCGGCGCGGTGCGCCAGGTCGGCCAGGACGGCGATCTCCACGGCGCTGCCGGTGACCTCCGGCAGGCGCAGCGCCAGCGTGCCCAGCACCCGGCCACGCGCCACCAGCGGCAGCACCGCGCAGCACCGGTCCGGGTCGTCCGGTGTGGCCAGGTACGGCTCCCCCGAGGCGATCACCGCGGCCACCCGCTCGGCCAGCCGGCCCGGGTCCGGCGGCGGACCGCCCGCGTCGGCCTGCAGCCCGGCCGGTCCCACCTGCAGGCGGACCGCCGCCCAGTCGGCGAACTCCGGCACCAGCCCCTCGACCAGCCGCCGGGTCCGCTCGATCAGCCGGTGGGTCTCGTCCAGTGCCCGGGTGGTCTCGACCAGGAACGTGGCGTGTCGCTCGCGGCGGCGGACGTCGTCGTACAGCCGGGCCCGGTCCAGTGCCTGCCCGGCCTGCTGCCCGAGCAGCCGGACCACCCGCAGCTCGCTGTGGGTCAGCTCGTGCGGCTCGGTGAAGCTGAAGCCGAGCACGCCCAGCACCTCGGGCCCGGACGGATCGCCGGCCGGGCCGGTGGTCAGCGGGAGCAGCACCACGGTGTGGCGGCCGGCCGCCCGCATCATCTCGGCCAGGTCGCCGAAGTGCTCTTCGGCCTCGGCCCGGGAGCCGATCACGTGCAGGTCGCCGCGCCGGGCCACCTCGGCGATCACGTGCGACGAGGACCGCGGGACGTCGC
>DASSAL010000136.1:0-10051 GCA_035685405.1 Actinoplanes sp.
CGGGCGCCGCCTCCGGTTCGTCGCCGGCTTTGGCGATCGCATATCCGGCGCCGCCGCCGGCCACGGTGAACAAAGCGGCGCCGCCGACTCCGAGCAGGACGTTACGGCGTGATGTCTTCGGGGCAGGGGTGTCCGTCACGCGCCCCAGCTTTCCCCATTTTGATCGAGATCTACCTGTGCTGACGGTGTGATTTCCCTGAAAGCTCGGTGTACAGGTCGATGAGTCGCCGGGTCACCACATCGGGATGGAACGTGTCCAGGTATCGCTCGCGGGCCTTCGGCGCCGCCTCGACGGCCTGCGCGCGGGCGACCGGCAGGGCGGCGGCCAGCGCGGCCGCTTCCGGCGGGACGGCCCAGCCCGCCACCGACCCGAGCAGGTACGGAATGCCGCCCACCCGGGTGCCGAGCACCGGGCGGCCGGCCGCCATCGCCTCCAGGATCACCGTGGGCAGGACGTCCTCCCAGGTCGGCACGGCCACCACGACCGACGATCCGCGCCGGGCCGCGGCCATCCCGGCCCGATCCAGGATGCCGAGATAGGTGACGTCCGCGCGCTCGGCCGCGGCCCGCTCGGCCAGCGGGCGCAACTCCCCGTCGCCGGCGATCCGGAGCCGGCCGAGCGCGCCGTCCGGGTGCTGCCGCCAGGCGTCGAGCAGCAGGGCCAGGCCCTTCTCCGGGGACAGCCGGGCGGCGTACAGGAAACCGTCGCCGAGTGGATCCGGCTCGCCCGGGTCCGGCAGGCCGTTGGGTTTGATCACGATCCGGTCCGCCGGGATGCCGTAGTCACGCAGGTGCTCGGCGATCCGGTCGGTGAGCGCGATGAACCGGTCCACCGACTTCCAGGTCGGCCGGTGCACCGCCAGCGCGGTGGCCAGCACGACGCTCTGTGCGCTGGACCCGCGATAGCACCGGTGCCGCACGGCGGGCCAGCCGATCGCCTTGCCGCGGCAGTCGTAGCAGTTGTGGCCGTCACGGAAGTACAGGCCGGACGAACAGACCTGCCGATAGTTGTGCACGGTCTGCACCACCGGGACGCCGTGCGCGTGCGCGGTCCGGATCACCCAGGGCGACAACAGGGGGTACGGGTTGTGCAGGTGCAGCAGGTCCGGCCGGTGCTCCTCGAGCAACCGGGCAAGGTCCTGCTGGGCGGCCCGCCCGTAGATCGGCGAGATCGGCAACAGCGCCTTCTGGGCCGCCGGCAGCTCGGCTATCGAGTCGGAACTGCGCTGGAACGCCAGCACCTCGACACCGGCCGCCCGGAGCTGGGCGATCTCGGTGTCCACGATGACGTTCTCGCCGGACGGGATGGCCTCCCGGTACCGGTTGTGCGCGACCACGACCTTCACAAGACGGAGACGCTACCTTTATCTGCGTGCCTGAACTCCCCGAGGTCGAGGCGCTCGCGGCCTACCTGCGTGAGCGCGCGGTCGGCCGTACCGTCGAACGGTTCGAGGTCTCCTCCTTCTCCGCGTTGAAGACGTTCGACCCGCCACCCACCGCGGTCGCCGGCCGGCCGATCACCTCGGCCGGGCGGCACGGCAAGTTCCTCGACGTGGGTCTCGGCGACGACCTCCACCTGGTCGTCCACCTGGCCCGGGCCGGCTGGCTGCATTATCGGGACACGTTCAAGTCGCCCGCCCCGCTCAAGCCGGGCAGCGGGCCGATCGCCATCCGGGTGCGCCTGGACGACGGTTCCGGCTTCGACCTGACCGAGGCCGGCACGCAGAAGTCCCTGGCGGCATACCTGGTGCGTGACCCGAACCAGGTGCCCGGCGTGTCCCGGCTCGGCCCGGACGCGCTGGCGGTGGACCGCGACCAGTTCGCCGAGCGGATCCGCAGCCGCAACGGCCAGATCAAGGGCGTGCTGACCGACCAGGAGGTGCTGGCCGGGATCGGCAACGCGTACTCCGACGAGATCCTGCACGCGGCCAAGCTGTCACCCTTCGCGCTGACCAGCAAGCTGACCGACGAGCAGATCACCACCCTGTACGAGGCGACACGCCGGATCGAGGTCGACGCCGTTGAGCGGTCGGTGGGCCAGCGGGCGGCCGAGCTCAAGGGTGAGAAGCGGGCCGGGATGCGGGTGCACGCGCGGACCGGCCTGCCGTGCCCGGTGTGCGGCGATACCGTGCGGGAGGTGTCGTTCGCCGACAAGAGCTTGCAGTACTGCGCCACCTGTCAGACCGGCGGCAAACCCCTTGCCGATCGTCGCCTGTCCAAGTTGATTCGGTAGCGCACACTGTTCCATCGGTATAGTGGCTCGGTCCCAGGCACCACCACAGTACGGAGTGTCATCACCTGTGGCGGTGCGTAATCGGCGTCAAACGTCGGGCGGTACGTGATGCGGGAGGACGTAGGCGAGGTGACGACCAGCCTCCACCGTCCGGCCAACACCAACAGCCGGAGCACGATGCCGTACGACAGCTTCGAGTGGCAGGAGCCGCCGCCGAGCAACGGCGTACCCCGGTCGGCCTGGACCCGTGCCCGCCGCCGGCTGTCGCGCTGGCACCGCCCGTACACCGCAATCCTGGTCGTTCTGGACTTCCTCGCCGCCGTGCTGGCGAGCTGGCTGGGCGTCACGCTGCTCGAGCAGGCGCAAGCCGGATTCAAGGACGAGCCGGAGATCTTCCTGGCCACCGCCTACCTGTTCCTGCCGCTGGCCTGGGTGATCATCCTCTGGGGCAACGGCAGCTACGACCGGCGCTACCTCGGCCTGGGCAGCGAGGAGTTCAAGCGGGTCGTCCGTGCCTCGGTGGTGGTCGTGGCGGGGGTATCCCTGGTCGCGTTCGGCACCAAGACACAGCTGTCGCGCGGCACGGTCGCCCTGGTCTCGGTCAGCGCGCTGGTGTTCATCCTGATCTGCCGGTATTTCGCGCGGCAGGTGCTGCACCTGGCCCGGCGGCGCACCGGCCACGGCGCCCACCGGATGGTCCTGGTCGGCACGCTGCCCGAGGCGCTGGAGGTCTACACCGCGGTGACCCGCAGTCCCGCGGCCGGCTTGATCCCGGTGGCCATCCACATCACCGACGGTTACACCTCCACCCGCGGCATCGAAACCCCGGTTCCGGTGTACGCCGGGCGCGACGTGCTGTCCCTGGTCCGCGAGGTGGCAGCGGACACCATCGCGGTCTGCGGGTCGGCCAGCGCCGAGCCGGGTGAGCTGCGCCGGCTGGCCTGGCAGTTGGAGGGCACCGGCGTCGACCTGGTGGTCGCGCCGCAGCTCACCGACATCGCCGGCCCCCGGGTGCACATCCGCCCGATCGAGGGCCTGCCCCTGCTGCACGTCGAGGAGCCGACCCTCTCCGGGCCGAGCTGGCTGGTCAAGAACCTGCTCGACCGGGTGGCCGCGTTCCTCGGTCTGCTGGTGCTCAGCCCGCTGCTGCTGGCGGTCGCGCTCGGCATCCGGATCTCCGATCCCGGGCCGGTGTTCTTCCGGCAGCCCCGGGTCGGGCACGAGGGCCGGACCTTCCGGGTCTGGAAGTTCCGGACCATGTACGTCGACGCCGAGGAACGCAAGCGCACGCTGGAGGAGCTCAACGAGTCCGACGGCCTGCTGTTCAAGATGAAGGAGGATCCGCGGATCTTCTCCTTCGGCCGCAAGCTGCGGGCCACCTCGATCGACGAGCTGCCCCAGCTGATCAACGTGCTCAAGGGTGAGATGTCCCTGGTGGGGCCGCGACCGTTGCCCGCCGACGACGGCGACTATCTGGGCGACGTCCGGCGGCGGCTGCTGGTGCGGCCGGGCATGACCGGCCTGTGGCAGGTCTCCGGGCGGTCCGACCTGTCCTGGGACGAAGCGGTCCGGCTGGACCTGTACTACGTCGACAACTGGTCGCTGACGTACGACCTGGCCATCCTGTGGCGCACCATCTGGGTGGTGCTCAAGCGCAAGGGCGCTTACTGAGGTCTGTGGCACGATTCCCGCGTGAGGGCTGATCTTCCGACCGTCCTGGCGGTGCTGGCGCTGGTCGCCGCGCTGGCCGGTGCGGTGGTGGCGGTGGCGCGGCTGCGCGCCCGCCGGGGGATCGCCACGGCCATGCAGCGGGCCACGTACGACGTGCTGCACACCGCCGCGCTGGCCGCCGAGCCGCTGCGGGTCGGGCTCACCGCGAGCTCGGCCGCCAAGGCGGTCCGGCCGCTGCGGACGCTGGTCGGCGCGGTCGGGCTGACCCTGGCCGACGCGGACCGCTGCCTGGCCTTCGACGGACGCGGCAGCCACCACAGCGATCAGCTGACCGCCGCGGCCGGCCGGTCCATGCAGAGCGACCGCTCGATCGTCCTGAGCAGCGGCGACCTGCCGTGCGACCATGTCGACTGCGTGGTCCGGGGCGCGGTGGTGGCCCCGTTGACCGTGGCCGGCGGACGGCCGGCGGCGGCGCTGATCGCGGTGGCCGACGACCAGCCGGCGCCCGGACTGGTGCAGGCCACCCTGGAAACCGCCCGCTGGGCCGGTTCCCAGCTGGCTCTGGCCGAGCTGGACTCGTCCCGGGAGCGGCTGGCCAAGGCCGAGGTACTGGCGCTGCGTGCGCAGATCAGCCCGCATTTCATCTACAACGCGCTGACCGCGATCGCCTCGTTCGTGCGCACCGACCCGGAACGCGCCCGCGAGCTGATCCTGGAGTTCGCCGAGTTCACCCGGTACTCGTTCCGGGCGCACGGCGAGTTCACCACGCTGGCCGAGGAACTACGGTCGATCGACCGGTACCTGACCATCGAGCGGGCCCGGTTCGGTGACCGGCTGCAGGTGCGGCTGCAGATCGCGCCCGAGGTGCTACCGGTCGGCCTGCCGTTCCTGTGCCTGCAGCCGCTGGTCGAGAACGCGATCCGGCACGGCCTGTCCCGCAAGCCGGGCGTCGGTATGGTCAACATCGAGGCCCGCGACGCCGGGGCCGAGTGCCACATCACGGTCGAGGACGACGGGGTCGGCATGGATCCGGCGGTGTTCGCCCAGGACCGGCCGGACACCGACGACGGCCAGCACGTCGGCCTTAGCAACGTGGATGAGCGGCTGCGCAACGTGTTCGGCGACCACTTCGGGTTGGTGGTGGAGACCGCGCCCGGAGAGGGTACGAAAGTGAGCATGCGGGTGCCGAAGTTCCACCCCGGGGTACGGGCATGACTCTTGTGGTGCTCGCGGTGGACGACGAGCCGCCCGCACTGGACGAACTTGCGTACCTGCTCAGCGCGGACGACCGGGTGGCGTATGTGCACCGAGCCGGGGACGCCACCGAGGCGCTGCGGGTGCTGCGCGACACCGAGGTGGACGCGGTGTTCCTGGACATCCGGATGCCCGGGCTGGACGGCATGGAGCTGGCCCGGATCCTGCGCCGGTTCGCCCACCCGCCGGCCATCGTGTTCGTGACCGCGTACGACGACGGCGCGGTGGACGCCTTCGACCTGGGCGTGACCGACTACGTCCGGAAGCCGGTGCGGGCCGAGCGGCTGGGCGAGTCGCTGCGCCGGGTGTCCGGCCTTCGCGCCGCCCCGGCCGCGGCACCCCGGCCGGTGGACGAGCCGACCATCCCGGTCGAGCTGGCCGGCACCACCCGGATGCTGCCGCGTTCGTCGGTGCGCTGGGTCGAGGCCCAGGGCGACTACGCGCGGCTGCACACCGCGGACGCCTCCCACCTGGTCCGGGTCTCGTTGGCCACGCTCGCCGAGCGCTGGGCCGATGCCGGGTTTGTCCGGATCCACCGGTCGTACCTGGTGCAGTTGCGGCTGGTCGCCGAGCTCCGGCTGACCCAGTCCGGGTACGTGGTCGTGGTGGACGGAACCGAGTTGCCGGTCAGCCGGCGGCACACCCGCGAACTCAAGGACAAGCTGATCCGGGCCGCCAAACACGACTGGACCCGCTGACGTCCACAGGGCTGTCCACAGCTACGCGCGCTTCTCCACAGAGTTATCCACAGGTCTCGTCCGGATCACCAGGATGGTGACCAGGTACAGCAGCGCGCAGGCGATCAGCGCGCCGGGCAGCGGAACCAGCCGGGCGACCAGCGCCACGCCGGCGCCGCCGAGGATGGCGCCGGTGTATTCCGCCTGAGCCAGGACGGAGTGCACGGTGGCCCGGACGTCGCCGGTGGTCTCCCCGTTCACCC
The DNA here is from genome assembly GCA_035685405.1 of Actinoplanes sp. Lineage (GTDB taxonomy): Bacteria > Actinomycetota > Actinomycetes > Mycobacteriales > Micromonosporaceae > Actinoplanes. Next base: position 6,099 of record DASSAL010000136.1, read on the forward strand.
AGATGGTGCCCAGGGTCCGGGTCAGCGGCCGGGCGATCCCGCTGAACAGCAGGACCGCGATGCTGCCGCTCAGCGGATCCGGCGCGGCGGCCAGACCGACCAGGCCCACGGCCCCGGCCGCGCACGCCAGGGCGTACCCCTGCCGCGCCGTTTCGGCACGATGGATGCGGGCCTCCACCGCCCGCAGCGCGGCGACGCCGGCCAGCAGCGCGAGCACGCTGAGCGCGGTGTAGGAGGCGAGCGGCGTCATCGGGAACCCGAGGTCGATCAGCCGTACGGTGAGCAGCCGGCCGGCCGCGTCCACCGCGCCGTTGACCAGCAACGTGGCCACCAGCATGACCCGGATCGCGCGCCGCCGCCGGACCAGGCTGAACCCCCGGACGAGCACGGTCCGGGCGGTGGCCCACCGCGCGCGGGCGGGTGCCGGCCGGAACCGGCGCTCCGGGAAGCGCCGGACAACATACAGGCCGAGCAGCACCGCACCCGCGCCGGCCAGCACCATGGCCGCGCTCCGCCCGGTGAGCGAGGCGAGCATGCCGAAACCGACCATGCCGACCGCCGCGCCGGCCAGGTCCGCGCGGCCGGCGCGGGTCAGCACGGCCGGGACGCGATCGGGATCGGCCAGTTCGTCGGTGATCCACGCGACGTCGGCGCCGCTGGCGAAGGTCCAGGCCAGGCCCCACAGCATCTGGGTGAGCAGCAGTGCCGGGAAGCCGGTCACCAGGCCGGTGGCGATCATCGCGGTGCCCATCAGCAGCTGCGACACCACCAGCGACCATTTGCGGCTCAGGGTGTCCGCGACGACGCCGGCCGGGACCTCCGCGGTCAGCGCGACCGCGCCCTGCGCCACCGTCACCAGGACCAGCTGGGACGGTGACAGGCCGGCGTCGAGCACCAGGTACACGCTGGTGACCAGCCACCAACCGCGGTGCAGCGCGGCACGGCACCCGGTCCAGCGCAGGTAGACGGCGACCATGTCACGGCATCGTCCACAAATCCGTCCCGGGGCGCGCGCTATTTCGCCAGCTGCCGTCCTCGGGCCCTCTGCCCCCTCGGTGAAAGCGCCTGGTTCATCCTTGACATCGGCGTTCCGCCCGCAAGACTGCCGGGCATGAGCGCGGAACAGAGTCGCCGTACCCGAGTGGTGCTCGGCGAGGTGACCGGCCGCCGCGCCGCCGCCGATCCGGCCCGCGCCGACCTGCCGGAGCCGACCTCGGTGGGTGAGGCGCTGGTCAAGGGCCTGGTTCGCGCACAGCTCGCGCTCGCGTTGCGGCTCTGGCTGGTGGTGGTCACCGGACTCGGCGGGCTGCCGCTGCTGTTCGCGGTGGCGCCGGACGTGGGCGCGGTCAAGGTGCTCGGGGTCAACCTGCCGTGGCTGCTGCTCGGCGTGCTGTCGTTCCCGTTCCTGTTCACGGTCGGATGGGCGTACGTGCGCTGGGCGGAACGCAACGAGCAGGACTTCATCGCGGTGATCCGGCGGCCGGAGTGAACCCGTACGTCGTACCCGGCATGATCCTCGTGGTGGTGGTGACCGTAGGCATCGGTGCGTACGGGCTCCGGTTCGCCCGCACCACCTCGGATTTCCTGGTCGCCTCCCGGTCGGTCAGCGCGTCCTGGAACGCCGCGGCGATCAGTGGTGAATACCTGTCGGCAGCCTCCTTCCTCGGCGTCGCCGGGCTGATCCTGCGGTACGGCGTGGACATGCTCTGGTATCCGGTGGGGTTCGCCGCCGGATATCTGGCCCTGCTGCTCTTCGTGGCCGCGCCGCTGCGCCGCTCGGGCGCCTTCACGCTGCCGGACTTCTGTCAGGTGCGGTTGCGGTCGCCGGTGCTGCGCCGGCTGGCCACGGTCTTCGTGATCTTCATCGGCTGCCTTTATCTGGTGCCCCAGCTGCAGGGTGCCGGGATGACCTTCATCACGGTCACCGGCGGGTCGTACGAGTGGGGCGCGCTTCTGATCGGGCTGGTGGTGACCGCCAACGTCGCACTCGGCGGCATGCGGGCGATCACCTTCGTGCAGGCCTTCCAGTACTGGCTGAAGCTGACCGCGCTGGCCGTACCGGTGATGTTCCTGGTCCTGCAGTGGCAGGCCGACCACCGTCCCGAGGTCACGCCGCCGGCCGGGCTGACGTTTCCGGCCGCGACCACCGTGACGTTCTCCGACCCGGCGACGCTCACCTTGCCGGACGGCACCACGGAACGGGTCGCCGCGGGTGCGGAACGGACCTTCGCCGCGGGCGCGCCGGTGCCCTCGGTCAGCACGGTCGACGATCGGCGCGGCCTGGACTGGTTGCTGCCCGGCGGCGACGGCAATCTGTTCGCCACCTATTCGCTGATCCTGGCCACCTTCCTGGGCACGATGGGGTTACCGCACGTCCTGGTGCGCTTCTATACCAATCCGGACGGCGCCTCGGCCCGGCGCACCACCCTGGTGGTGCTCGGCCTGGTCGGCCTGTTCTATCTGCTGCCCACCTTGTACGGCGTGCTCGGCCGGATCTACACCCCGCACTTGCTGATGACCGGCCGCACCGACGCGGTGGTGCTCCTGCTGCCCGAAGCAGCGCTCGGCGGCGGCCACCTCGGCCGGCTGCTCGGCGCGCTGGTCACCGCGGGTGCGCTGGCGGCCTTCCTGTCCACCTCGTCCGGCCTGCTCACCAGCGTGGCCGGCGTGGTCTTCACGGACGTGCTGCGGGCCGGACGCGGCGGGTCGGTCCGGGACTTCCGGGTGGCCACGGTGCTGGCCGCGGCGATACCGCTGATCCTCGCGCTCTACGTGAAGAACATGGACGTCTCGCGGGTGGTCGGGCTCGCGTTCGCGGTCGCGGCGTCCAGCTTCTGCCCGCTCCTGGTGCTGGGCATCTGGTGGCGCGGGCTGACCGACGCCGGCGCGGTTGCGGGCGTCCTGGCCGGCGGCGGCGCCGCGATGGTGTCGGTGCTGATCACCGTGCTGGGCCCGCCGCTGACCGGCTGGCCCGCGCAGATCATCGGTCAGCCGGCGGCCTGGACGGTCCCGCTGGCGTTCGCCGTGATGATCGCCGGCTCGCTGGTCACCCGCCTCCGGGTGCCCCCCGACGTGAACGCCATCATGCTGCGGCTGCACGCTCCGGAGTCGCTTCGCCGGGGCTCGGCGATTACCTTCGACAGATGACCGTACCGGCCCAGCGCTCGCCCGCCGACGAGGCCGCGATGTCGCTGCGCGGCCTGGTCAAGCGGTTCGACACCACGGTGGCCGTCGCGGGCGTCGACCTGGACGTGCCGGCCGGCTCCTTCTTCGGCCTGCTGGGCCCCAACGGGGCCGGCAAGACCACCACGCTCTCCCTGGCCGTCGGCCTGTTGCGGCCGGACGCCGGCCAGGTGCGGATCCTCGGGCACGACGTGTGGGCCGACCCCACCGCGGCCAAGCGGCTGTTCGGCGTGCTGCCGGACGGCATGCGGCTGTTCGACCGCCTCAGCGGGGCGGAGCTGCTGGCGTATCACGGGCTGTTGCGCGGCATGGACGCCGCCGTGGTCGACCAGCGCGCTCGGGAACTGCTCGAGGTGCTCGAGCTGGGCGTGGACAACAAGACTCTCGTGGTGGACTACTCGGCCGGCATGAAGAAGAAGATCGGTCTGGCCTGCGCGCTGCTGCACGGCCCGCGGCTGCTGGTGCTGGACGAGCCGTTCGAGGCGGTGGACCCGGTGTCCGCGGCGTTGATCCGGGACATTCTGCGGCGATACGTGTCCGGCGGCGGCACGGTGATCTTCTCCAGTCACGTGATGGCGGTGGTCGAGCGGCTGTGCAGCCACGTCGCGATCCTGGCCGGTGGCCGGATCCAGCTGTACGGCACGCGCGACGAGGTGCGCGGCGGCCGGTCGCTGGAGGACGTGTTCGTGCAGGTGGTGGGCGGGCGGACGGCGACCGGGTCGGAGTTGGCGTGGCTCTGAGCGTCGGGCCCCGGACGTTCGTCCGGCTCA
>DASSAL010000137.1:0-14223 GCA_035685405.1 Actinoplanes sp.
GGGGTCAGCGACAGCGGCGTGCCGTCCACGGTGACCAGCCGCCGGGCCGGGTCCAGCGTCACCGGCCCGAGCGTGCGCACCCGGTCGCCGTCGCCCGGCCCGGCCACCCGGCGCAGCAGCGCCTTGACCCGGGCGACCAGCTCGCGCGGGCTGAACGGCTTGGTCACGTAGTCGTCGCCGCCCAGCTCGAGGCCGAGGATCCGGTCCACCTCGTCGTCGCGGGCGGTGAGGAAGACGACCGGCGTCCAGTCACCGCCGGCACGCAGCCGGCGGCAGACCTCGGTGCCGTCCAGGCCGGGCAGCGCGATGTCGAGGATGCAGGCCACCGGCCGCAACCGCCGGGCCGCGGCCAGCCCGGCGGCGCCGTCGTACTCGACGTGCACGCCGAAGCCGTCCCGGCTCAGATAGAGACGGACCAGGTCGGCGATCGGCCGCTCGTCCTCGACGACGAGCACCAGCCCTCGCGACGGCTCAGTCACGGCCTCATTCTGCCGGTCCGGCCACCCGCACCATGTTCGGGCGAGGTAAGGGTGCTCAGCCGAGCAACGCCGGCACCTTGTCGAACAACTGCGTGGTGTAGGCGACCATCTCGTGCAGCATCCAGTTGCCGGAGAACAGGATCGCCGCGCCGACGGCGACCGCCTTCGGCACGAACGACAGGGTCGCCTCCTGGATCTGCGTCACCGACTGGAACAGCGAGATCGCGAAGCCGACCAGCAACGCGGTCAGCAGCACCGGCGCGGCCATCTTCGCCGCGATGGTCATGGCCTCGAGCCCCAGCTCAACGATCTGCGTGTCGGTCATGCCGGTCACTTCGGGCACCCGAGAGCACCAGGGAGTGCAGTCCGGCAGCACCACGGTTGCCATCCGGTTCCCCCCTCCCCCACCCCTCCCCCAACCCGCCGATCTTGGAGTTGCGGTGGCCGATATGCACGGATCGTCGATCTTGTTCCCACCTCAAGTCCAAGATCGCGGGGAAGGTGGCGGGGAGGAGGGGTCATCGGGGTGTGCCGTGCATGATGCCGCTGATGATTTTGCGGCCGAGGACCGCGAACACCAGGAGCAGCGGCACGGTGGCGATGGTGGCGCCGGTCAGCGACAGGGAGAAGTCGCTGACGTATCCGCTCGACAGCGTGGACAACGCGACCTGCACCGTGGGGTCGTCGGGATTGAGCGCGACCAGCGGCCAGAAGAAGTCGTTCCACGCGGTCATGAAGGTCAGCGTGGCGAGCACGGCCGCCGCGGGCTGCGCGATCGGGCGGACCACGTACCAGAGGATCTTCGCCGTGCTGCACCCGTCCGCTCGCGCCGCCTCGATCAGCGTGGTGGGGATCGCGGAGCGCAGGTACTGGGTCATGAAGAACACTCCGAAAGCGCTCACCATGGACGGCACGATCACCGCCGGCAACTTGCCTACCAGCTGGAACTTCGCCATCAGCAGGTACAACGGGATGATGCCCAGCTGGGTGGGCACCATCATGGTCGCGATGATCACCAGCAGCAGCGCGTGCCGGCCGCGGAACTGCAGCTTCGCGAACGCGAACCCGGCCAGCGTCGAGAAGAACACCACGCTGATCGTGATGGTGCCGGCCACCAGGAACGAGTTGATCAGCGCCCGGGTCATCGGGGCACTGCCGAACGCCCGCTCGATGTTCTCCAGCAGGTGGCCGCCCGGCGCCAGCGGCGGCGGTACCTGACTGAGCACCGCGTTGTCGTGCGAGGCGACCACGACGGAGTAGTAGAACGGGAAGATCGAGAAGAACGCCACCGCGAGCAGGACGAGGTACACCAGCTTGCCGGGCCGCTGTGTGCGGAGCTTGCGCAGGGCGTGCCGCGGGCGGCGTACGGCGGTCCGCGGGTGCGCCAGGGTGACCGCCATCAGTGCCTCCGCAACCGGCTGATCAGCAGATAGTTGACCGCCGCGGCGACCAGGATGAGCGCGAACGTCACCCAGGCGGCCGCCGAGGCGTACCCGAACTCCCATCGGGAGAAGCCGACCTCGTACAGGAAGAGCGACAGGGTCTGGAACTGCCGGTCCGAGCCGCCGGTGAGCGAGCCGCCGCCGAACAGCAGCGGCTCGGCGATCACCTGCATGCCGGCGATGGTGGAGACGATCACGGTGAACACGATCGTCGGCCGGATGGCCGGTACGGTGATCTTGCGGAACTGCTGGAACGGGGAGGCGCCGTCGAGCGCGGCGGCGGCGTACAGATCCTTCGGCACGGCCTGCATGGCGGCCAGATAGATCAGCGCGGTGTATCCGGTCCACCGCCAGATGATCATCACGGCGATGGCGACCTGCGACGACGCCTTGCCGGCCTGCCAGTCGATCTTGCCGAGATCGAGCAGACCGAGCAGGTAGTTGATCAGACCGTAGTCGCGGCCGAACAACTGCCCGAAGATGATCGTCACGGCCACCACGCTGGTGATGTTCGGCAGCAGCGCGCTCATCCGCCACAGCGTCGGTGTCCGCAGCCGGTGGTTCAGCGCGTACGCCAGCAGCAACGCCAGCACCAGTTGCGGCACGGTGGCCAGCACCAGGATCTGCGCGGTGTTGAGCACCGCGTTCCAGAACGTGTAGTCGCCGAACAGCCGGGTGTAGTTGGCCAGGCCGATCCAGGTGTGCGTCTCGGCCAGGAAGTCCCAGTCGAACAGCGACACCCACACCGTGTAGAACAGCGGGAACGCCCCGAAGACCGCGAACAGCAGGAAGAACGGCAGGACATAGAGGTACGGGGACGCGCGACGGTCCAGCCGGTGGAAACGGCTGCGCCGCTTCATGACAGTGCGTCCACTTCCCGCAGCACCTTGCGCCACGACTCCTCCGGACTGTCCCGGCCCTGCTCGATGCGGGTCAGCCCGTCGATGATCCGGGCGTTGATGTCGCCGGAGCGCGGCCCTTGGTACTGCGGCACCAGCGCGGTCACCGAGTCGGAGAAGATCCGGCCCACCGGCGCGTCACCGAAGAAGGCACTCACCCGGTTCACGATCACCGGGTCGTCGTAGAGCTCCACCGCGGACGGGAAGTTGCCGGTCGCCTCGAACACCTTGGCCTGTTGTTCCGGTGCGGTGAGCCAGGCGGCCAGCGCCGTCGCCTCGGCCGGGTGCTCGGTCTGCCGCGGCACGCTGAGCCAGGAACCGCCCCAGTTCCCGCCGCGGCCCGGCACGGTGGCCACGTCCCACTGCCCGGCCGCCGACGCGGCCTGCTGCGAGATGTAGTTGGTCAGCCAGGACGGGCAGGCGATGGTGGCGAAGAGCCCCTGCGCCAGGCCAGCCGTCCAGTCCGCGCTGAACGCGGCGGCCTTGGCGGACAGCCCGGCGGAGATCGCCTGCGCGGACAGGTCCCAGGCCTGCCGGACCGCCGGGTTGGTGCCGACCACCACGTTGTCCTCGCCGTCGTACAGTCCGACCCGCTGCTGGCCCAGGATGCCGCGGTAGATCGCCGACGGACCGTCGAAGAACGCCACGTCGGGCACCCGCTGCTGGAACCGGATGCCGGTGCTGATGTAGTCCTGCCAGGTGGGCCACAGCTTGCCGACCTGGGTGCGTTCGGTCGGCAGGCCGGCGCGGGCGAGCAGGTCCTTGCGGTAGCACATGGCCATGCCGCCGACGTCGGTGCCGAGGCCGACCACCCGGCCGTCGGCCGCCGACCCGGCCGCCCACTTCCAGTCCGGCCAACGGCTCCTCAGCGCGGCACCGCCGTAGGCGTTGAAGTCGACGAACCGGTTGGGCGCGTTGGTGAACTGGCTGATCCAGCCCTCCTCGATCGCCTCCACGTCGGCGGCGCCGGTCTTGGTGGCCAGATGGGCGGCGAGATTCTTGTGGTGATCCTCGGAGCGGGTGACGCGTTCGGTGATCCGGATGGTCGGATGCAACTGCTCGTACTCGCGGTAGAGCGGCTCGTACCAGAACTCGCCGAAGGTGCCCACGGTGAGGTGGATCCGGCCGTCGTCGCTGCTGCACCCGGCCAGGGCGCCGGCGGCGAGCGTCACCGCCAGCAGCGCGGCGAGCAGTCTGCGCACGGACGTTCCCATCGACCGGCCGGAATATGAACTCAGATCCACACCGTGCGCCCCGACGACCGGCGTCGCATCAGACGTTTGTGCAGGAGGCACCCATCCGTTTGGCTTTGGAGAGCGCTTTCCAAGCTCCGCCAAGAGGCGCGCAAGAAGGTGTTATTCGTCCGCTTCCGCGCCGTCTTCCAAGCCACAAGTATTGACATGCATGACAGTCGGCGTGACACTTCGCGGATATTGGAGAGCGCTTTCCCCCTCCCCCGGCAGGAGTCCCCGTGCATGCGCTGGCCCGACGGCTCATTCCGCTAGCCGCCTTCGTCCTGATCGTCTCCTACGTCGGCCTGATCCAGCGCACCGCGTCCGCCGCGGATTCCCTGCTCTCCCAGGGCCGGCCGGCCGCCGCCTCCTCGGTGGAGGGCAACGACGTGACCGCACCGAACGCGGTCGACGGCAACCCGGGCACCCGCTGGTCCAGCCAGTTCAGCGACCCGCAGTGGCTGCAGGTCGACCTGGGCGCCACCGCCACGATCACCCAGGTGGTACTGCGATGGGAGACCGCGTACGGCCGCTCGTACCAGATCCAGACCTCAGCCGACGGCAGCGCCTGGACCACCGTCCACACCACCACCAACGGCACCGGCGGCACCGAGACCTTGACCGTCACCGGGTCGGGCCGGTACGTCCGGATGTACGGCACCACGCGGGGCACCGGCTACGGCTACTCACTGTGGGAGTTCCAGGTGTTCGGGACGACCGGCGGTGGCGGCGGCCCGACCACACCGCCGCCGACCGCGGAGCCGGGCTGGACCACGGTGTGGACCGACGGGTTCGACGGGCCGGCCGGCAGCGGGCCGAACGCCGCGAACTGGCTCGTCCGGACCGGCACCCAGTACCCCGGCGGCGCGGCGAACTGGGGCACCGGCTCGGTGGAGACCGCCGCGACGGGCAACGTCACCCTGGACGGCGCCGGCCGGCTGAACCTTCGCGCGATCCGGGACGGCGCCGGCCACTGGACCTCCGGCCGGATCGAGACCCAGCGCACCGACTTCACACCGCAGCGTGGCGAGCTGCTCAAGTTCGCCGCGGTGCTGAAGCAGCCGGACGTGGCCGGCGGCCTGGGCTACTGGCCGGGCTTCCGGGCCACCGGCGCGGCCTACCGGGACAACTACACCAACTGGCCGGGCGTCGGCGAGACCGACATCATGACCGACGTCAACGGCCGCGGCCAGCTCGCCCAGACCCTCCACTGCGGCACCGCACCGGACGGCGTCTGCGCCGAGTACACCGGGCGGTCGTCCGGCTTCGCCTCCTGCACCGGCTGCCGGACCGGCTACCACGAGTACAGCCAGGTGATCGACCGCACCAGGACCGACGAGGAGATCCGGTTCTACCTGGACGGCCGGCAGACCTGGATCGTCCGGCAGAGCCAGGTCGGCGTGGCCGCCTGGCAGGCCGCCGTCCACCACGGCTTCTACCTGCGGCTGGACCTGGCGATCGGCGGCTCGCTGCCGAACGCGATCGCCGGCTTCCCCACACCGACCGCGGAGACCACGTCCGGCGGCGTGCTCAGCGTGGACTCCGTGACGGTGTCCCGGGCCACCGGCCCGACCGCACCGGCGATGACCGACCCGGCCACCCCGGCCGGGCCCAGCACGGTCCGGGTGACCGGGTCCCAGGGCAACTGGCAGCTCCAGGTGAACGGGCAGCCCTACCTGGTCAAGGGCATGACGTACGGGCCGCCGCAGCAGGCCGCCGACGGGTACATGCGGGACCTGAAGAACATGGGCGTCAACACCATCCGCACCTGGGGCGTGGACGACGCGCACACCCCCACCCTGCTCGACAGGGCCGCGCAGCAGGGCATCAAGGTGGTCGTCGGGCATTGGCTCAACCAGGGCGCCGACTACGTCAACGACACCGCGTACAAGAACACGGTGAAGGCCGAGATCGTGGCCCGGGTCAACGCGCTGAAGAACCGCCAGGGCGTGCTGATGTGGGACGTCGGCAACGAGGTCATCCTCACCATGCAGGACCACGGGCTGGCCGCCGACGTGGTGGAGGCACGCCGGGTGGCGTACGCCAAGTTCGTCAACGAGGTGGCGCTCGCCATCCAGGCGGCGGACCCGAACCACCCGGTGACCTCGACCGACGCGTACACCCACGCCTGGACCTACTATCGGCAGCACTCCCCCGCGCTGAACCTGCTGGCGGTCAACTCGTACGGCGCCATCGACACGGTCAAGCGGGACTGGATCGCCGGCGGGTACACCAAGCCGTACATCCTCACCGAGGGCGGGCCGGACGGCGAGTGGGAGGTGCCCAACGACGTCAACGGCATCCCGGACGAGCCGACCGACCTGCAGAAGCGGCAAGGGTACACGGACAGCTGGAACGCGATCCTCGGGCATCCCGGCGTGGCGCTGGGCGCGACCGAGTTCCACTACGGACTCGAGAACGACTTCGGCGGCGTGTGGCTGAACACCACCACCGGCGGCTGGCGTCGGCTCGGCTACCACGCGATGCGGCAGGCGTACACCGGGCAGGTCGCACCCAACACGCCGCCGGAGATCACGTCGATGACCGTCGGCAACCAGACCGCGGTCCCGGCCGGCGGCACGTTCACCGTGTCGGTCAACGCGCGGGACCCGCAGGGTGACCTGATCCGCTATCAGCTGATGGCCAGTGACAAGCACATCACCGGCAACCGCGGGCTGACCACCCTCACGTTCACCGAGAACGGCAGCAGCTTCACGGTCCGGGCGCCGGAACAGCTCGGGGTCTGGAAGGTCTACGTGTACGCCTTCGACGGCCACGGCAACGTCGGCATCGAGCAGCGCTCGTTCCGGGTGGTACCGCCCACCGCGCCGGGCACCCAGCTCAGCCGCGGGCGGCCGGCGAGCGCATCGTCGTACCAGCCGACCGGCGCCAACGGGCCGCAGCTGCCGTCATACGCGGTGGACGGCGACTACGGCACCCGGTGGGCCAGCGAATGGGTGGACTCGGCCTGGCTGCAGGTCGACCTCGGCTCGGTGCAGTCGTTCAATCACGTCCAGCTGGCCTGGGAGGCGGCGTACGCGAAGGCGTACAGCGTGCAAGTCTCGACCGACGGCACGACGTGGTCGACCATCTACTCGACCACCAGCGGCAACGGTGGGTTCGACAGCTTGACCGTCAGCGGTTCCGGCCGGTACGTGCGGGTCAACGGCACCACTCGCGCCACCTCGTACGGCTACTCGCTGTGGGAATTGGGTGTCTATCGCAGCTAGGCATGCCCTAGACAGGAGGGGTGCGCGAGATCACCTGCGACGAGTCGGGGTACGAGGGCGAGAAGCTCATCGACACCACGACGGCGCTCTTCGCGCACTCCTCCGTGGTGCTGGACGCCGAATCGGCGGCCGGCCTGGTGGCCGAGCTGCGCGCCCGGGTGCGGTCCCCGGCCTCCGCCTACCGGTCGGGGCACCTGTTGCGCGACAAACACCGGCGCACCCTCGAGTGGTTCCTCTCCCCGGACGGCCCGATCTCCGGCCGGGGCAGCGTGTTCCTGCTCGACAAGGCGTTCTTCGTGATCACCCGGCTGGCCGACCTGCTCGGCGGGACGGACCGGGTGGATCGCTCGCCGTACGTGCTGGCTGCGGCCAACGACGTGCTGCGGGCCAAGGAGGTGCCGGGCGTGGTGGACGAGTTCTTCCGGGTCTCCGGGCTGACCGCGGGCCGCGAGCGGGTGGAGTTGTTCCGGGCCTGGCTGCGCGCCGACCCGGCGGTCAACACAGTGCTCGATCCCCTGGTGCCGGCGCTGGTGGCGGCGGTCGCGCGATGGGGTCCGGTGACCGTGGTGCACGACCGGCAGATCATGCTGCCGGCCCGGCGGATCGCGTGGATCCGGGAGCTGACCGGCGGGCGGCTGGCCGGCGTCCGGTTCGCCGACGTCGAGTCACATCCGCAGATCCAGGTGGCGGACATGCTGGCCGGCACCGTGCGGCACATCGCCGAGCGGGAACTGGCCGGCCGCGGCGATCCGGTGCTGACCGCGCTGGCTCGTCCGTTCGTCGATCCCACTTCCGTCCTGGAGCGGCCTAGGCTGCTCGTGACGTGAAGGAGGCAACCATGGACAAGGTGGTCCACTTCGAGGTGCCGTTCGACGATGGTGAGCGGGCGACGACCTTCTACCGGGAGGCGTTCGGCTGGCAGCTGAACAGCATGCCGCAGTTCCGGTACACGATGGTGACGACGACACCGACCGACGAGCAGGGCCGGCCCACCGAGACCGGCGGCATCAACGGCGGCATGCTGGCCCGGCGGGATCCGATCACCGCGCCGGTGATCACCATCGGGGTCGAGGACCTGGACGAGGCGCTCGCCCGGATCGAGAAGCTGGGCGGCAAGGTGGCGATCGGCCGGCAGCCGGTCGGCGAGATGGGGTTCAGCGCGTACGTCCACGACACCGAGGGCAACCTCATCGGCCTGTGGCAGAACGCCTGAGGTCCCCGCTTCCATGCGAGTCATGACCTGGAACGTGTTCTGGCGCTGGGGCGGCGACTGGCGCGAGCGCGCGCCCGGGATCCTGGACACGCTCCGGGTGTACCGCCCCGATGTGCTCGGCCTGACCGAGACCTGGGCCGGCGACGGCACGTCGCAGCCCGACCAGATCGCCGCCGACCTCGGCATGGTCGGGGTGTTCGCCCGCACCTCGCTGCCGCCCGAGCCGGATCCGGTGGAGGAGCCCGGCCAGATCGGCATCCAGATGGGCATCGGGCTGGTCAGCCGCTGGCCGGTGCGCGCCACCGAGGTGCACGACCTGCCGCACGACCAGCGCGGCGGGCCGGCCCCGACCGCGTTGCTGGCCACGCTCGACCATCCCCGCGGGCCGCTGCACGTCATCGTGACCTGCCTGGAGTGGGAGCCGGCGTACGCCGCGGACCAGCTGGCCCAGGCGTCGGCGGTGGCCCGGCTGGCCGCCGAGCCACGGCTGGACGGTCCCCTGCCGGTGCTGGTTCTCGGCGACCTGAACGCGCCGGTCGAGCAGCCGGAGATCGCCCCGCTGGCGGACACGCTGATCGACACGTTCGCTGCGGGCGGCGGCGATCCGGCCGCCAAGACCGTCGACTCCGCCATCCCGCACGCCCCGGTGGAGGTCAAGCACCTCATCGACCGGCGGATCGACCACATCTTCGCCCGCAGTGGCCGGGCCGGGCACGCGGTGACGGTGGCCGGCGCGTTCATCGCCGGCGACCGGCCGGTCGGCGGCTGCTACCCGTCCGACCATTACGCGGTCGGCGTGGACCTGGAGCCGTGATCCACAAAGGCGGTCCCGGTGGGCGCCGGGACCGCCTTCTCGTGGGAACCGATTACGGTCCGCTGGTGAGGTACTGGACCTCGGCGCCGCGCCGGGCGGTACCGCCCTTGTCGTTGATGATCCGGTTGATCGTGCCCTGGCCGCCGAGCGAGACGGTGACCATGTTGGTGAACCGGATGCCCGGCTTCACCGGCGTCTCGAAGGCCCGTTCGCCGACCACCGACTGGTCCAGCGTGAAGACGCAGTAGCTGCCCAGCCCCCACGCCTGGTGGTTGTTGACGCTGTCGGCCACCTTGTACGCCGCGTACCCGCGCGTCGACCCGTTCATCCAGGCCGCCTGGTTGGGCATCTCGTACGGCATCTCGTTCTGGTAGAAGTACGTGCGGCCGCGCTCACCGTTCCAGACCGTCTGATACTTCTGGAAGTGCTCGACGAACAGGCCGTACATCGTCACGTCCGCGCCGTTGACGACCAGGCCCTGGTCGGCGGTGTTCACCGACCAGCCGACGCCGGCGCCGTGGTCGGCCCGCCACAGCCACATGTGGTCACCGATCACGTGGTTGCTGTTGATGATCAGCGTGTTGGTGGCCCGGCCGACACCCGGCCCGCCGATCCGGAAGAACACGTCGTGCAGCGAGATCGGGTTGCCCGAGTTGTTGGCGTTGCTGCCCGGCGCGCCCACCTCCATGAGCGAGGGTGAGTTGGTGGCACCGGCGTCGAACATGATGCCGGCGATCTTCACCCCGGCGACGTCGGCGATCTTCATCGGCGTGACGCCGTTGTCGGCGAAGAAGGTGGCCAGGCCGAGGCCCAGCACGACGGTGTCCGGACGGGTGACGTTGATGGTCTGGCTGACGTGGTGGGTGCCCGGCGTGACCAGCAGGTCCTTGCCCTGTGCCAGCGCGTTGTTGATGGTCGCGGCGCTGGTGCCGGGCCGGACGATGAAGAAGTCGGCCAGCGACTTGGACGTGCCCTGCGGGGTCTTGCCGAACCAGCTGGTGCCGGTGGTGTTCTGCCGCAACGCCGGTACGAACACCCGGTACTCCCCGTTCGCGAAGTACAGGAACGGCTTCTCCCGGATCACCGGCGTGCTCGCGATGACGGTGTGCGACGGGTTCGGGAAGTGGTTGGGCGGGGCGCCCTGCACGCCCTGGAAAACCATGTTCCAGACCGAGCCGCTCCAGCTGCCGAACTCGCTGTTGCGCGTGTACCACTGCTGCTGCGAGCCGGAGACCACCGCACCGTCCACCTTGGTGTCGGCCATCAGGCCGCCGGACGACCAGCCGTCACCGCCGTTCCACAGCTGGATCTGGTTCTGCGCACCGCGCAGGTGCATGCGGCGGTACGGCGCGGCCTGGGACACCGCCCAGCGCTCGACGGTGACGCCGGCCGGCAGCGTGACCGACAGGTTCTCCGCGGCCCGCCAGAAGTTCTGGGTCGCGTTGCCGCCGAACCAGAACGCCTCGGCGCGGACGTGCCCGTTGAGGTTCACGTCGTCCGGTGACATGCCCAGCCCGGCCACGTGGGTGAAGAAGCCCAGGTTCACGTCCGCGGTGTAGGTGCCGGGCTTGAACAGCACGGCGTACCGCTCCGGACCGAACTGGTTGGTCTCCTGCGCCTGGAAGATCTGGTTGAGCCGGTTCTGGATGGTGGACGCCGGCGTGGCCGGGTCGTACACGTTGACGTTCGGCCCGAAGTTGGGGTTGCGCGGGTCGGTCGGCTCGACCGGGTTGCCGGTCGGCGGCGTGGTCGGCGGCGTGGTCGGGGTGCCGCCGCCGATGGTGCCGAAGACCTGGAACTCCCACAGCGAATATCCGTAACCGGTGCCACGCTGGGTGCCGTACATCCGGACGTAGCGGCCGGAGCCGGTCACCGCCAGCGTCTGCGTGCCCCCGGTGCCGGAGGTGGTGGAGTAGACGCTGGTCCAGGTGCTGGCGTTGGCCGAGGTCTGGATCTGGAAGCTGCGGCCGTACGCGGCCTCCCACCGCAACACCACCTGGCTGATGGTGGCGGTGGCGCCCAGGTCGACCTGCAACCACTGCGGGTCGCTGAACGCGCTGGACCAGCGGGTGCCGGTGTTGCCGTCGACCGCCGCGGCGGCCGTCCAGGGCCCGCCCTCGGTCGACGAGGCAGTGGCCGGCTTGCCCTGCGAGATCAGGGTGTCGGCGGCACTGGCCTGGGTGATGCCGGCGACGGTGACGCCGAGCAGGGTCGCCGCGGCGGCGACCAGGACGATGAGCTTGCGGCGGGTGCGCCGCCTGGCTTCGAGGACCATCGGGCCTGCCTGTCGGGGATCGTCGGGAGGTGCCGCGCAGGGCGCAGCTCGGCGGCACCGTCTCGCGGGGAACGGGACGGTGCCGGGGGACGGGGCGTGCCTTGGAAAGCGCTCTCCAAGCTACCTGGATTGTTACCCTCATGTTGCCCGACGTCAATACGTTGCCGGTTCCGGAATTGCAGGTAAAACCGGTTCCGGGAGGTCGCGTAAAGCGTGCGTTGACACGTTCGCCCGATACGCCGAGACTCGCAGCGTGCACCCCCGTCCGGTCATCCCCCTGATCGCCGCCGCCCTCTGCCTGGCCGGGTGCGGCGACGCCGTGCCGACCGGCGCCCGGGTGCCGGCACCGCCGGCGGCGAGCAGCGCGCCGGCGTTCGGCGGCACCGACCGGGCCTGGGTGGAGATCAACCTGGCGATGAGCGAGGAGTTGCTGCCGCTCCTTGCGCTGGCCGGCTCACGGTCGGCGAAGCCGCAGGTCAAGGCGCTGGCGGCGGAGGCCGAGGCGCTGACCAGGCGGGAGCTGACGGTTCTGTACGAGCTGCACGCCGCCGCCGGGCTGCCCGCCCAGAACCCACACAAGGGGATGCCGATGCCGGGCATGGTGACCCCGGAGCAGGTGGCCGAGGCGGCCACCGAGACCGGCCCGGCGTTCGACGCGCTGCTGCTCAAGCACCTGCGCGCCCACCTCGATCAGGGCCTCAGGCTGGCCGCCGGCGAGCGCCGCTCCGGGGTGGAACCGCGCACCCGGGCACTGGCCGAGCGAATGATCGCCGATCGCACGAAAATGGCCGATCGGGTAGGTGGTACCGGAACGTGAACATCATTTCGGCGCAATTTCTTCGCCGATTGCTGTTATCCGGGGTTCCCGTGGCCGTCCGCGTCCCTCTTCCCCAGTTCCACGGACGGCCACAGGCGTTTCGTCAGGGCAGCTCGTAGTTCTGGTTGAGCGCCGCGCCGCGGTCAGGCTTGTACAGGTCGAAGCCGCGCGGGTCACACTGCAGCCCGCCGTTGATGCAGTGCCGCACCAGGGCGGCCAGCGTCGGCTGGTCCCACACGTTGTAGAAGTCGTAGTGGAACGAGTAGCCACGGCCGCTGGACAACCGGACGTTGCGCATGTCGCCGCTGACCGGGAACGCCATCTTGAACTCGATCATCGGCACGGCGACCGGGTGACTGCCCGGGCAGATGCCGAGCACCGGATAAGCCATGTGGCTCTTGTGGTCCGGCGTGTCGAGATGGCGGCCGTCCCAGCAACTCGGCGCCTGCATCCGGATGTTCAGCTGGGTGCCGGCCGGGCAGGTGGCCGGGAAGTCCCAGTTGAACGCGCTGTTACCGCACTCCCAGCCCTCGACCGCGCCGGGCGCGTTGCGGAACTCCTCCTGGGTGGTGTTCGGGCTGCCGACCAGGTAGCGCAGTCCCGGCGGGGACGGCCGGACGCTGCGGTAGTCGATCACGCCGGACTTGTAGTAGATGACCTGCCGGCCGACCGGCTGCACCGGGGTGTCGCCGTTGAGCAGCGTCGGCATCCAGTACCCGGTCTTGTCGCCGGGGGTGATGCAGGAGGTGCCGCCGGCCTGGAGGCTGGGCAGCGTGGACATCGCGTTGGTGGTGGTGTTGCCCATGAACGTGTGTGAGTGCGAAGCGCCGGGCAGGCCGGGGAACACGATCGGGTCGTCCGGCAGGTTGCTCCGGCTCACCGAGCAGTTCATCTGGAACTCGTGGTGGGTGGTCGGCGGGTTCGTCGGCGGCGGCACCGCGGTGGACGGCACCACGCCGGTGACCGGCGGGCTGGCCAGGACGTAGCCGGAGCCACCGGTCGGCGGCGCCGAGGTGCTCGTGCCGAACACCTTGAACTCGTACAACGAGTAACCGTAACCGGTGCCGCGCTGGGTGCCGTACATCCGCACGTACCGGCCGGAGCCGCTCACCGTCAGGGTCTGGTTGCCGCCGGCGCCGGTCGTCGTGCTGTAGATGGTCGTCCAGGCCGCGCCGTCCGGGCTGGTCTGAATCTGGAAGGCCCGGGCGTACGCCGCCTCCCACTGCAGCTGGACTCCGGTGACGGTGGCCGTCGCGCCGAGGTCGACGCGCAGCCACTGCGGATCGCTCCAGGCGCTGCCCCAGCGGGTGTCGGCCCGGCCGTCCACCGCGGCCGCGGCCGGGGCGCCGCCGTTCTCCTGGGAGGAGGCCAGGGCCGGGCGGCCCTGTGACAGCAACAGGTCCGCAGCGTGCGCGTCCGGCACGCCGGCGACCAGCAGGGATCCGCCCACGGCGGTGGTGGCGCAGGCGGCGACGAGCCGTCTTCTTCGAGTTCGCATCGTTCTCTCCACGGGGATGGCGGACGGGGAACAGCTTGGAGAGCGCTTTCCGAAGTGTGCGCGCACCGCTGATCCGCGTCAATATCCCAGCGCTTCTTTCCGCCATCCGTCCGCTTTGCCCGACCGAATAGGAGAGCGCTCTCCAAGACTTGTGCTATAAACCCTCCATGACCAGCGGACGTACCCCCGTCGGCGAGCGGTTGCCGACCCTGGAAGACGTGGCCCGGGTGGCCGGCGTCTCCCGGGCCACCGTCTCACGCGTCATCAACGGTGTCCGCAACGTCGATCCGCAGCTGCACGAGGTGGTGTGGAACGCGGTCGGCC
>DASSAL010000138.1:0-34444 GCA_035685405.1 Actinoplanes sp.
GTGGGGCGGCGTCCACGGCCAATACGTGCTGATCTACTTCGACGCCCGCCGGCCCCGCTTCCGCACGATCACCGTCCCACCATCCATGCGGGCTCGGATCGACGTCATCGACACCTGGAACATGACCATCGAAGAGCTACCCGGCGTCCACACGGGAGACGTCCGGATAGAGTTGCCGGCCCGTCCATACATGGCCGTACGGCTGCGTCATACCGTGTCGACCTGGAGAACCGCCGAGTTCTCCTTCACCAGCAACCGGGACGTCCCCAATCCCTACACCGATGCCGAGCGAGGGATGACGTCGGTGCCGGCTTGGCCCGAGCCGTTTCCTTCGTCGTCTCCGGCGAACGGTACCTAAGAAGCTGAGGACGTGTTGGATCTCAGTCCGGGCGGCTGCGGAGTTCGGCGGCGAGTCGAGCCCCGCACTTCCAACATCCGGGTGGAGACGGTGAGGACCCACGTCCAGAACAGCGCGTACGGGATGAGCCACGCGTACGTCGTCCAGAACGGGCGCGCCAGGACCAACCCAACACCGGCGGCCAGTACCCACCACCCGAGCCAACGGGGCCAGCCGGAGCCTCCGGACCGGTCCGATCCGCCTGACCCGCTGGGATCGGCCGGGTCCGGGCGGGTGGCGAGGATCGCCCAGCCGCTGGCGATGCCGATGCTGCCGAGGGTCACCCAGGCGTTGGCGAACCCCACGCTGCCGAGGTCGAAGGCGAACCGGGAGATCTGGGCGTCCACCCCGTCGTCGACCCGGAACACGGCGGCCTCCTGGGTGCCGAGCAGGAGGACGGCGACGGCGGCGGTCCCTGATGCGGCGACGACGCCCGGCAGCCATTCGGGGCCTGCGGCGTGCCGGCGGAGCGCCGCGGACAGGCCGCAGAAGAACCACAGCAGCGCGCACAGGCCCACCACGAACAGCGAGGCGCCGACGGCGAACAGCCCGGCCGTGCGGGTCTCGAGGTACCGCTGGATCTCCGCGGCCGGCGCGTCGAAGTCCGGCTCGGCCGTGCCGTGGCCGGTCATCAGGAACAGGCTGGCGAAGATCACCACGGTCGCCAGCCAGCCGGCGATGCCGACCGGCCGCAGGCTGCGCGGGGATGCGGCGGGGTCCACCGGGTCGGTCGGGGTCATGGTCGTAAACCACCTCTCCGGGACAGGTCAGCGGGTGCGGAACGCGGCCATCATGGCCATGTCCTCGTGCTCGAAGTTGTGGCAGTGCAGCAGGTACCGGCCCGGGTAGTCGGTGAACCGCACGGCCACGTCCACCGACTCGCTCGGGGCGAGGTCGACGGTGTCCTTCCAGCCGGCGTCGTACGGGCCTGGGTCGCCGCCGCGCCGGGCGAGCACCTGGAACGGGTCGAGGTGCACGTGGACGGGATGGTGCAGGTCGGAAACGAACCGCCAGACCTCGATCTCGCCGAGCCGCACCTCCGCGTCGATGCGGTCGGGGTCGAAGGCGCGTCCGTCGACCAGCCAGCCGGGGTGCTCGCCGGTGGGTGCCCGGCGGAACCTCCAGGTGCGGGTGCGCACCGCCTGGTCCCTCCGGAGCGGCTCGATCCGGCGCAGCAGCGGCGGGATCCGGCTGTCGTCGCCGCTGCGGCCGGTGACCCGGAACCGCATCACGGCACCGGTTGACCCGCTCCCGAGGCCGTTGCGCATCGTCACCTCGGTGCCGGCGGGGAACGCTGCGAAGTCGACGACGATCTCGCTACGCTCACCCGGGGCGAGGAGCACCGAGGTCTGCTCGATCGGGCGTTCCAGCAGGCCGACGTCCGATCCGATCTGCACCAGCGGCGTGCGCGGTGGGTCAAGGCTGAGCCGGTACCGGCGCGCGCTGGACGCGTTGAGCAGTCGCAACCGGTAGCGGGCGGCGACGACCTCCAGCACCGGCCACGGTGCGCCGTTGACCAGGACGACGTCGCCGAGGACGCCCTCCATGAACTCGTCGGTGACACCGGCGGCGTGGTGATGGGCTGGGTAATTGAACGAGCCGTCCTCGTTGAAGGAACGGTCGGTGATCATCAGGGGGATGTCCCGGTCGCCGGCCGGCAGCCCGAGCGCTTCCTGCTGGTCGTCGGTCACGAGGTGGAACCCGGCCAGGCCGCGATAGACCTGCGGTCCGGTGAAGTCCATCCGGTGGTCGTGGTACCACAGCGTGGCGGCCGATTGTCGCATCGGATAGGTGTAGTCGCGCCGGCCGGCGGGCTGGATGAGGTCGGTGGGAAAGCCGTCGCTGTCGGCCGGCGTGTGCCCGCCGTGCAGGTGCACGGCGACCGGTACGGCCAGCTCGTTGCGGTGCGTGACGACGGCCGGGCGGCCGCTGCGCGTGACCAGCGTCGGACCGGGGAACCTGCCGTCGTAGCCGAATACCCGGGTGCGGACACCGGGCAGGATCTCCAGGTCCGCCTCACGCTGGACGACTTCGTAGTAGTCGGTGGTCGCGTCGGTGCGGACCGGCCGGGCGACCGGTGGGACGGGCAGCGGCGCCGCGTACGGGCGGGGCAGGCGGAAGCTGCGCACCGGCTCGCCGGTCTGCCCGCGCGGAAAGCCGAGGGCGAGGCCGCCGAGGCTGGTCGCTCCCAGCGCCGAGATCCCGAACGCACCCAGGACATGCCGCCGCTTCACCGGGCACGCTCCGCGCGTGCGCGGCGTGGCCGGCGCTCCCGGCGCGGGCGGGGAGTCGCGGCGCCGGCGCGGAAGAGCCAGACGGTGATCAGGATCTGGCCGACGGCGAGCGCGACGCCCAGCGGCAGGTGCACCACCATCAACCGCTCGAAGCCCATGCCGACCTGGACCTCGACGGCGAGCGCGACGGCCAGGCTGGCCCAGATCGGCCACGCCCGTCCCCGCCCCGCCCAGAAGTACACCACCGCGCAGCCGAGCTGGATCACGTCCAGGGCGGTGACCACGAAGGCGTTGGCGGTGTGCAGGGCGAGCGAGTCGATGTCACCCATGAGGTAGCCGCCGGCGAACACCGGTTGGACGAGGAACGCCAGCGAGTGCAGGACCGCGACGACCCGGAGCGCCTGGAGTGAGGCCCGGGGGTCGCGTTCCGCCGCCGGCGGCGGTGTGGCGGTCACCTCGGAGATGGCATCGGTGTGCGCGGTCATCAGTTGCCCCCTGCGTTGCCGTGACTCGTTTGCCGTCCGACGCTAGACGCCGGTCACAACGGCGGGCACCAGGCAGACCACCCACCCCGGGTGAGGCTCACCTCCACCCCGGTTACGGTGGTCCTCCTTCCCAGCGCGGCTCCGGCGGCTCAGACTGTGGCCATGCGGCCGGTATCCGCCGCGTTCGCGGTCGCGGGTGGTCTCGCGCTGGCCGTGGCTGCGGCGATCGAAGCGGTGGCCGGGGATCCGACCACCACCGGCTGGTTGCTGGTCGGGCCGGTCCCCTTCTACGCGGTCGGGCTCGCCGCGGCGCTCCGGCGACCCGACCACCCCATGTCGGCGTGGTTGCTCGCGTCCGGAACGTTCTTCATGCTGGACGTCTGCCTCGGCGACGTGGTTCTGCCGGAGGTGGCCAGTAGGTCGTGGGCCTGGATCGTCGCCCTGGTGTGGGCCTGGGTCGCCAACGTCGGCGTGGTCGCCGGGCTGGGAGCGATCGGGCTGTTCCCGACCGGTGTCGCGGACACGCCCGGCTCGCGGTGGATCCTGCGGACCGCGGCGCTGGCGAGCCTGCTGTTGCCCGTGCTGTGCGCGGTGTCCAACCGGACGCTGCCCACCGGGTGGCCCGGCCCCGACGAGCCGACTATCGCCAGCCCGTTCTACTGGCCGCCCGCCGCGCCGCTGGCGCCGGTCGCCGACGTGGCCAATTTCTCGTTCGGGGCGGCGTCTGTCGTCGGGTTGGTCATGCTGGCGCTGCGGTACCGGCGGTACGCGCCGCCCGACCGGCGCCGGATCCGCTGGCTGCTGACGGGCATGGTGGCCGGGGTGAGTCTCGCGCTGCCGTTGATGGCGCTCGTCTGGGTGGTGGATCCGTCCCGGCTGATCCTGATCGCGTGGTTCGTGTGGCCGCTGTCCGTGGTGCTGATGCTCGGCTCGATCGTGATCGCCGTGTTCCACGACGGTGTCTTCGGCATCGAACGGCCGATGCGCCGGAGGCTCGCGTACCGGACGCTCGTGGGGCTGATCGCGCTCGCGTACGTCGCGGTCGCCGCCACGCTGGGCGTGCTGGCCGCCCGGTACCTGCCGACCGGCCTGGCGGTGCTGCTCGCGGTCTGTGCCACGCTGCTGTTCCAGCCGATCCGGCACCGCCTGGAACGGTGGGCCGACCGGTGGATTTTCGGTGCCCGGCTCGACGGCTACGAGGTACTCGCCCGGTTCGGGGCGACCTTGGAGTCCGCACCCGGCCCGGCCGAGCTGCTGCCGGATCTCGCCGATGTGGTCCGCCACGGCCTCGGGCTGCGGTGGGCACGCGTGGTCCTCGACGCACCCGGCGGCGAGGCGCTGTCCGGGGCGTCGGGTATCGGCGCCGGCGACCCGGCCGGGGCGGCGCTCGTGGTACCGCTGACCCACGGCGGCGCGACCCTCGGCCGGATCGAGTGCGGTCCCCGGCCCGACGGGCTGCTGCTGGCCGAGGACCGTGCCCTGCTCGGCCAGCTCGCGGGGCAGGCCGCCACCGCCGTACGCAATCTGCACCTGGCCTCGGAACTGGCCAACCGGCTCGAGGTCATCCGCCGGCAGGCGGCCGAACTGAGCGCCTCCCGGGCCCGCCTGGCCCGCGCCCAGGACACCGAACGGCAGCGGATCCAGCGCGATCTGCACGACGGCGTCCAGCAGGATCTGGTGGTGAGCATGGCGAAGCTGGCCATGGCCCGGGAACGGCTGCGCCGCGGCGACCCACGGGCCGCGGGGTCGCTCGACGAACTGCAGAACGACCTCGGCGCGCTGCTGGCCGGCCTGCGCGAGTTCGCGCACTCGATCCATCCGGCCGCGCTCGCCGATCAGGGTTTGCTCGAGGCGCTGGAGGGTCATGCCGGCCGGCTACCGGTTGAGGTGGTCATCGAGGCTGACACCAGCCTGCGCGGCGTGCGGTATCCGCAGTCGGTCGAGACCGCGGCCTGGTACCTGCTGTCGGAGGCGCTCACCAACGCGGTCAAGCACTCCGGAGCCGAGCAGGTGACGGTCGGGCTGGCGCAGCCGAACGGCCGACTGATCGTCGAGGTCCGCGACGACGGACGGGGCTTCGACCCGGCCGCCGGGCGCGGCCTGGGCCTGTCCGGGCTCGCCGACCGGATGTCGGTCGTGGCCGGAACGTTCGACGTGTCCACCGTGCCCGGACGCGGCACGACGCTGCGCGCCGAGATTCCGCTGGCCGGAGGCGAGGACTCCGATGGCTGACCCGCTGCGCATCGTCATCGCCGACGACAACTACCTGGTCCGGGAGGGCACCCGCCGGCTGCTGGAGGACACCGGCCAGGTCACCGTGCTCGCCGCCATCGGCTCTGCCCCGGAACTGCTCGACGCCGTGCGCCGGGCTCACCCGCAGGCGGTACTGAGCGACATCCGGATGCCGGTGGCCGGCTCGGCCGCCCACCGCGGCGGAGCGCCGGCCATGGAGGGCATCGACGCGGCACACGCCATCAAGGCCGGCGACCCGCACGTGGGCGTGGTGATCCTGTCCCAGTACGCCGACGAGTCGTACGCGTTCGAGCTGTTCCGCAACGGCACCGCCGGGCTCGCCTACCTGCTCAAGGACCGCGTCGGCGACCTGCACCACCTGCTGTCGGCACTGCGCGAGGTGGTCGCCGGGGGATCGGTGATCGACCCGATGGTCGTCGAGGCGCTGGTGACCCGGCGCGCCCGGCTGCGCGAGTCACCGTTGGCCAACCTGACGCCCCGGGAACTCGACGTGTTGCGCGAGATGGCGCAGGGCAGCGGCAATGCCGGCATCGCCGCCCGCCTGACGTTGTCGGAGTCCTCGGTCGAGAAACACGTCAACGCGATCTTCGCCAAGCTGGGCCTGAGCGGCGAACAGGCGATCCATCGGCGGGTCGCGGCCGTGCTCACGTTCCTGCGCGACGCGGGCCTGCGCCCGCCGATGTAGGTGACGGCGCGGCCGGCAACCGCGGGTCCGGAGTCCAGACCCGCATCGCGTCTCAGCGTCGATGGCCGGCGACCGGAGACGCCAATGGCGCCACTGCCCGAGGGCAGTGGCGCCATCAGCTCTTCCGAGGCGCCGTGAGCCTTAACGCACGACCGCGGTGGCCGACCGGGCGGCCCCCGATCCCGCCGCGTTCACCGCTTGCACGGTGAACCGGTAGGTGGCGCCGGCCGGGACCCCGGCCGGGGCGGTGAACGTGGCCTGGCGTGCGGTGGCCGCGTGGACTACCACGGAGGGCGCTCCCAGGTTGGCGCCGGCGGCGCTGAGCCGCTGCCGGGTGACCTGGTAACCGGTGATCGGAGCACCTCCGGTGACCGTGGGCGGCGTCCACCGGTAGACCGCGGTGATCGCGCCGCCGGCCGCGCCGGACGTGGCGGTCACGGTCTGCGGGGCACCGGCTGTGGTCAGCGGCGTGACCACGTTCGAGGTGCCCGACTGGCCGCCGGCCCCGATCGCGTTCACCGCCCGGACCCGGAACCGGTACGCGGTGCCGTTCGTCAGGCCGGTCACGGTCAGCAGCGTCGTGTTCGCCGCAGCGGTCCGGATCGCACCAACCTGAGCGTTGGTGGCGTTGTTGATCACCTGGATGTCGTACCGGGTGATCGCGGACCCACCGTTGTTCGCCGGCTCCGTCCACCGCACCACGGCGCTGGCGTTACCCGCCGTGGCGGCGCCGATGGCGGGCACACCCGGCACGGTCGCCGGGGTGACCGTGGCACCGGCCGAGAAGGCACCTGCACCGGCGGCGTTCACGGCGCGCACCCGGAAGGAGTACGCCGTGCCGTTGGCCAGCCCCGTCGCCGTGAAGCTGCGGGCGGTGGCCGCCACGTTGGCCAGGACCACCGTCGTGCCGTTGGTGCGCTCGACCGTGTAGCCGGTGATCGGCGAACCACCGTCGCTCACCGGTGCGGTCCAGGTGATCGTCGCCTGGGCGTTGCCGGCGGTCGCGGTGCCGATCACCGGAGTGCCCGGAACCGTCGACGGAGTGACCGCGGTGGACAGGGCCGAGAACGGGCCGTCGCCGGCCGCGTTGGTGGCCAGCACCCGGAACCGGTACGCGGTTCCGTTCGTCAGCCCGAGCACCGTCGCCTGGGTGGCGTCGGCCGGGACGGTCTGGCTGCCCAGCACGGCTCCGGCGGCGGTCTGGATCTCGACGGTGAAACCGGTGATCGCCGTCCGGCCCGGGTTCGCCGGAGCGGTGAAGGTGACCACCGCCGAAGTGTCGCCTGCGACGGCCGTGACCGCGGTCGGCGCGGCCGGCGTCGCCGCCGCTATGCCGTCACTGAACCGCAGGTTCTCGATGTTGCGCAGAGTGTCCACGCCGTCGGTCTGGGTGCCGCCAGTGTGGTTCACCGTGGTGACGTCACCACTCACCGTCACCGTGTAGTTCGCCTGGACATCGGAGAACACCGCGGTGTCGTCGCCACCGGATCCGGTCAGGATCTCCCGGACGATCACGATGTTGCCCGGGTTGATGGTGCCCGCGAACACGTCCGCCTGCAGTTCCTGCATGCTGTTCGCGCTCCGGATCTCGGTCGCCGGGTCGTTCGGGTCGGTCCGGACGCTCAGCCGCACGTTCAGCCAGGCGTCACCGTCGATGACGTCGTTGCCGGCCCGGCCCTCGATCGTGTCGCTGCCGGAGCCGCCGAGCAGGATGTCGCCACCGGTGAAGCTGGTCGCACCGTTGACGTGCGCGCTCAACCCGTTGATCCGGGCGATGCCGGCCGCGTCGAGTTCGTGACCCACCATGTCGGCGGCCACGTTGTCACTGCCTCGCAGGGTGTCGTTCAGGTTCCACCCGGACAGGCCCTCGACCAGGTCGAAGCGGTCCGCCAGGGTGTCGATCGCGGGCGCCACGAAGACAGCCTTGTTGAGGTCGGCGTCGGCGCCGCACGGGGCCACCTGGCCGGTCCGGCATTGCCGGGCCGCCCGGTTCTTGTACGTGGTCCAGTCGAAGCCGAGCACACCCTCGCTGCGGGAGATGCCGCCGGCGGCCACCATGATGTCGTCGCCGCCCTCGGCGTCGAAGTCGTCCGCGCCACCGTCACCGACGATGACGTCGTGTCCCGGGGTGTTGGGGTCGTCCTGGAACGGCGCCCCGTTGTCGCCCTGGAGCAGGTCGGCCTGCGGACCGCCCTGGATCCAGTCGTCGCCGTCGTCGCCGAACACGGTGTCCGTCGACTGTCCGCCGAAGATGAAGTCGTTGCCCGGGCCGCCGAAGGTCTCGGTGATGTCCGCGCCGCCGACCACGAAGTCGTTACCCCGGCCACCCTGGTTCAGGTCGCCGCCGGCCCCGGCCCCGGAGCTCATCGCGTCGTGGCCGTCGCCGCCCTTGAGCACATCGTCGCCGAAGGTGTCAGTCATGATGTCGTCGCCCAGGCCGCCGATGATGCCGTCGTTGCCGGCCCCGCCTTCGAGCCGGTCGTTGCCGTCGTTGCCGCGTACCGTGTCGTCGCCTTCGCTGGAGCTGATGCCGTTGTTGGCCGCGGTGCCGATGAACAGCACGTGCAGGTCACCGGCGTGCGTGGTGGAGCCGGTGTCCCGGCCGTACCGGATGGTGCCGTTGGGGAGCCGGTCGAGCAGATGCGACTCGTCGTAGTCTGGCGTCGCCGGGTCGTCCTGGACCGGCCCGGAGGTGCCCAGGTTGGCGAGGTCGAACACGTAGTCGGGCCGGGAGAAGACGTCCGCCGGCAGGTTCTCCGCGTCCGAGTTGCGCGAGATCATCTCCGCGAAGGAGTTGCCCTCCAGCTGGACCAGCAGGTTGAGGCCGGCGGTCCGGGTCAGGTAGTAGAACCGGTCGCCGTCCTGCAGGTTCTCCATCTGCAACTCAAAGACGAAGTTGAAGGTGGAGCCCAGCAGGCCGCCGAAGGGAGCCTGCTTCTCGGCGAGGCCGCCGACCCACAGGTCCACGTTGTCCAGGCCCGAGGTGCTCGCGTCGCTCTCCATGAAGGTCACGCTGTCGGCCGGGGTGGCCGGGTTCGCCGGGTCGCCGGCCACCAGCAGGGCGGCTGCCGTCCGCTTCGCCGCAACGGTGGTCGCCGCGGTGATGGACGGGTGGGTGCCGTAGGCCGCCACAAAGTTGATCAGCGACTCGCGGTGCTTGAGGTTGAGCCCGAAGTCGTTCCAGTTGGCGTACGGAGCCAGGGCCGAGTCGCCGGTCTTGGCGAAGAACTCCCGGCGCGCCACGTTCAGCGTGGGCAGGCCGGTGTCCCGGGCCCGCGTCAGGTTCAGGGTGGCCAGGTCGAGCGGCAGCCCCACCAGCCGGTTGCGCAGCGCGTCGGTGACGAACTCGTCCAGCTCGTTGCCGACCTGGCTGGTCAGGCCGCGGACGATGCTGCCGGTCGCCGCCTCCGGGGTGAGCACCCCGGCGCTTCCGCCGTTGGTGTACTCCACCGGGTCGAGGAAGGCCTCGAACAGGCTGACGTCGTTCGACGTCCCGTCGGCGTTCACCCGCGGCACCGTCTCGTTGAGCATCGAGTGCCCGAAGCGGTAGACGGCGTGCGCGAACTCAGCGGTGATCGCCGGGTCGATCGTGCTGTCGTAGCCGGAGAACAGGTTCACCATCGGCTGCACCTTGCGGGCGAACTCCTCGAACGCCAGGTGCTGGTACTCCATCTCGGTGATGAACTTGGCGGCCTGGAAGATCCGCTCGCCGTTCCATACGCCCGGGCTGGTCTGCCAGTCCGGCAGACTTCCCGGGTCCTGGGTCAGCAGTACGTCCTTGACACTGCCCGCTCCGGTGCCGGCCAGCCGGTTGTGCTCGGAGTGGAAGATGTGGTGGACGGCGCTCAGCGCGATGTTCTCGTTGATCCGGCCGTCGCCGGCGACGAAGTGCCGGTCCAGCGTTTCGTCGTCGTATGTCCCGGCAGCCGCCGTGCTGTCGATCGTCGTGTTGGCGTCCGGGGTGGCGGCCGGCTGCGCCGGGCGACCCGGGCCCTGCGCCGGTGTCGCCGGCTTTGGCACCGCGTGGTGCGCGATGTCGTCCAGGAACGCGTGTCCGGTGCGAGCGGCGTTCGCCGGCACCAGGACGCCCGCGCCGCCGTTGGCGGTCGGGTCGCCCTCCACCAGTCCGGTGGCCGTGGCGATCTGCGGGAAGCCGTTCGGCCCGGGGATGAACCTGCCGTACGGGTCGGTGCTCAGCAGCGGGACGTTCAGCACGTCCGCGTCGGTCAGCTGGATGCCCAGCATGCCGGCCGCCTGCGCCTTGGTTGACGCCCAGGTCGCCAGGCCACCGTCCGCGCCGTCCAGCATGGCGCCGGTGGACAACGGCCGGCCGGTCGACATCTCGTACCGGCGCAGGAACACCTGGTGGGACGGGTGGGACGTGTAGGTCTGGCTCTGGTCGACAAACGTCGCCGTCTGGTTGACCGCCTCCTGGGTGCCGGGTGCGTTGGTGGCCCGGGTGAGCACCATGAAGTTGGTCTGTGGGGTGGCCGGGTCGTACAGCGGGTCGTCCGGCTGCAACGGCACGAAGACGGTGCCGCCACCCTTGTTGGTCAGGTCCAGGCCGTGGTCGAAGAACTGACCGAAAATCGTGAACCAGGAGTTGTACGGGGCGGAGAGTCCCGCGTCCGGTGCGGTGTTCGGGATCGGCAGCGTCCCCGATTCGTCGGCGGTCGCGCCGTCACCGGCCGCCGCGACCGCTGCCGGGTTGTCGGCGGTCTGGTCGGCCACCAGGTTGCTGATGATGCGCGGTTGGGAGTCCACCACGATGTTGCCCGGTGCCGTCTGGTTGTACGAAGACGGGTTCGCGCCGCCGAATTGGGCCGCGCTCTCCGCGCTCTTGAAGCTCTCCGTCGCCATGCGCGGGAACATCCGGTCCGCGGTACCGAACTTCTCCTGTCCGGCCAGCAGGTTGTTGCAGGTCCCGTCCACGGTACGCAGGCCCCAGGGCAGCTCGGCGCCCTGCTGACCCTCGTCCGGAATCTGGTTCGGGCCCGGCCCGAGCAGCGTGCCGCACGGGTTCTCCGCCGACGCCGTCTGAGCGTGCGCCTCGGCGATCTGAATCTGCCTCAGGATGAACCTGAGGTCGGCGGGGTTGACGTGGAACCCTTGACCGACCGCGGCCTGGGCCGGCGTGGCCGCCACCATCGGGGTGAGGCTGACCGCGAACAACACGCTCATCGCGATATTGCCGCCGGCCCGCCCCACCGATTTCTTCGTACGCCTGCGTTCCTTCCGGTTCGCGAACACTGGGTGGTCCTCCCTTGGGGGATGAGGGATGGACACAGGCCATTGCCGCGATGAGACGAGAACTCCGACCCGCGGGACCTGTGATGATTACCGCCCCTGGAATGGCGACAACTGATTCGCCCTGGCGGCATACAGTTGAGAACCGTCCTCCATTGCGGAGCTTCGAAAGCATGCGGTGAGCGCCTCTAGGCCGCCTGAGGAGCCGCTGTGCGGAAGCTGAAGCCCGGCCCAGGCTATAGGCGCGAACCACAAATAGTCTGACCTATTAGCCCGCACACTGCCTGCCTCAGGAGGGCAAATACATGATGCATTCCCGCCGCGGATTGCCCGACGTCCGCTCGGCGTCGCGCCGCTGGCCAGGGATGCGCGAACCACGGGTTGTCGTCACCGGTAGGTCGTTGGTTGTACGGTGAGCCGGTACCGCCCGGTAGCGGGTCGTCCAGTGGTATGCGCGCGCAAGCGCCCCGCGTGGAAGGTCCGCTCATGTCGTCAACGCTGATTCGCCCGTTCGCGCGCGGTGACCGCGAACAGGTCACCGCCCTGGTCAACGCGCACATCGCAGCCGTGGTGCCCGGCGTGTCGGTGTCCGTGCAAGCTCTGCTGAGCCAGCTCGAGCGAGAGCCTGGTGAGTTCATCGTGGACCGCTGGGTCCGCGACCGGATCACGCTGGTTGCCGAGCAGCGCCAACGCGTCGTGGCCGCCGCCCACCTGCTGCGGTACGCCACTGACGAGGAGACCGGCGAGAACTACCGCAACGCCGGCGAGATCCGTTGGCTGGCGTGCTGGCCGGACACCTCCTACTGGCCGGACGCTTCCGGAGCCGGCGACGCGCTCGCCGTGGCCTGTCATGCCCAGTTGCAGCGGTGGGGCGTCAGCCGTCGTTACGCCGACGGAACGCTGCCCGCTCCGGCGGTGTACGGCGTGCCGGAGCAGTGGCCACACATCCGGGCCATCTACGAGCGGATCGGATTTCGGCACGATGGCCGTCACGAGATCGTCTTCCTGGCCCGGGTCGACGAGCTTGCGCGGCCGGCGGCGCCGTTGGCCGAGCTGACCACCCGCCGTACGGTCGGCGCCAACGGGACGCGGATCTCCGCGGCCCTGGACGCCGCAGACGTGGGATACATCGAGGTGGACACCAACCTCGACGCCGGCCCGCGGATGTCCCGGGTCGGCACCTGGGCCGATGTGGGCAACCTGTGGGTGGAGCCGGCCCACCGCCGTCGGGGCATCGGCAGCTGGCTCGTCGGTCAGGCAGCCACCTGGTTGGAGCTCGGTGGCACCGCGCGGCTTCTCGACTACGCCGACGCCGAGAAGGACGAGAGCTACGCGGCGTTCCTGGGCGCGGTCGGTTTCACCGTTCTGACCCGCACCGCGCGCGGATTCATCGGTTAGCGAGCCGGGTGGGCGGACCGGCACGCCAGGCCGCCCACCTCCGCCGCTCACCCGATCGTTTGGCCGGGTGAGACGAGGATGCGCGACCCGCTTCGAGTGGCGTGCGGGTCCTGCGCGGCTCCGGCGTCGAAGCCGAGACCCGACTGTCGTTCGCGATCCTGCACCAGATGCTCTACCCGGTGCGGCGGCGGTCGACGACCTGCCGTCCGCGCAGCGCGAGGCGGTCCGCGCCGCGCTGGGCCTCGCCGAGGGGCACGACCAGGGCCGCTTCCAGGTGGCCGCCGGCGTCCTGACCCTGCTCGGCGAGCTGGCCGTCGACGGCGGCCTGCTCTGCCTTGTCGACGACGCGCACTGGCTGGACGAGCCGTCCGCCGACGCGCTGCTGTTCTGCGCGCGCCGCCTCGAGGCCGAAGGCGTCGCCCTGCTGTTCGCCGCGCGGGACATCCCCGCACCGTTCCGCGGGCTCCCGCAGCTCGAGGTCGGCGGTCTCCCGGTGGACCATGCCGAGCGGCTGCTCGCCGACCGGGCGCCCGGCATTGCACCGCCGGTCTGCGCGCCCGACTCGTGGACCTGACCGCGGGAAATCCGCTTGCCCTGGCGGAGCTGCCGAGCCTGCTCACCGCGCGGCAGCTCGCCGGGCGGGACCCGCTGCCGGACCCGACGCCCATCGGCCCGGCCGCCCGCAGGTTGTTCACCGAGCGGCTGGCCCGGCTGTCCGCCGGTGCCCGGCGCCTGCTGGAGGATCGCGGCGGCCGGCGGGCCGTCGAATCAGTGAACTCACCAGTGATGTCACCGACGGAAGCCCGACGGCTCTCTCGGGGTGGCTTCATCAACGAGTACGCGCCGGGCCGCGGCGGGCAACCGCCACCACTGCGGCGACCAGCGCGATGACGATGAGTACGGGCATCGCCAATGCGGCGATGATCAGCTTGGTGGATGTCATCGGGTTACTCCGACCGGTGTCGTGACGGATGTGCGGCGGGCTGCACCTGGTGCCTCAGGGCGGCGTGGGCGCTCGGTTCGGTGGACGTCGGCGGCCGGTGTCCGCCGCCTGCGGCGGTGCCCATGACGACCGCCGCAGGCGCGCTCGCAGGACGCGAGCGGCCACGCCGGGCGCCAGCAACGCCGGGGGCGGGTCGACCAGCCCGGCGACGCGGAGGAACGCCCGCCCCAGCCGGGGATCGCATGCCGCGCCGGCCAGCAGCATGGCCAGGTAGCCGTTGAGGACCCGCATCCGCCCGGTGCGTTGCCCGGGGACGTCCGGAAAGGCCAGGTCGCCGGCGGTGGCCATGCCCCAGGGAACGTCGACGATCCGGCCGATCTGCCGGAAGAATTCGCCAGGCTGGGGTCTCGGGTGCTGCTTCAGGTGCGCGCGCAGGGCCAGGGCCTGCAGGGCCGCCACGCTCATCCCCTGCCCATAGATGGGATTGAACGTGCACACCGCATCACCCATCACGACGACGCACTCCGGAAACCGGGGGAGCCGCTCGTAACGGTGACGAACGCTGACCGGGTGTCGGAACGGGACGGGATCGTCGAGCGGTTCCGCGCTGAGCAGTGCTTGGTGGATGTCGGGAAACTGCAGGGTGGCGGCGAAGTCGGTGAACCCGCCGGGATCGGTCGGCGGGTGGTCGCCGAGGATGCCGTACAGGGTGACGAGGAAGCGATCGTTCTCGATGGCGGCGAGAGCTCCGCCACGCGGATGGCCGGGCATCGCCGCAAGGAGGATGCCCCGGTCGCCGCCGAGCAGATCCGGGTCGAGCCGGTAGGTCCGGCTGGCGTATCCCAGACCGATCCGGACCCGCTCCACCGGCGGGCGCGGATATCCGAGCATCTCCAGCCAGGCCGGCATGCGGGAACCGCGGCCGGTTGCGTCGACGACCAGATCCGCGGTCAAGGTCTGCTCGGCGCTGCCGTCGAGTCGTCGCACCACCCGGGCGCCGGTGACGCGGCCACCGTCGGCGGTCGTGGTCAACCCGGTGACATCGCATCGATCCATGAACGCCACGGCCGGCAGTTCCCGCACCCGCCCGCGCAGGGCCGCCTCGAGGAACGGCCGGCTGGCCTGCAGTGCCAGCAGGCCGGACGGAGCGGGTTGCAGCCGGTGCCCTCCGAAGGATGCCCGGATGCCCTCCAGCATGTCGCCTGCCGGAGCGCCGCGGTCGACCAGCTCACCGGTCAGGCCGTCGAAGAGCTCGTCCAACGCCTGCTGCCCCCGGGCGAGCAGCCCGTGGATGTGCCGCGACTGGGGCACGCCGCGGCGGTGCGCCGCGGCGTGCGGAAGTTCGTCGCGCTCGACGACCACAACTTCGGCGTACGCGTCGGCGAGCACGCGGGCAGCCAGCAGACCCGCCACGCTCCCGCCGAGGACGACCGCTCGTTCACCACGTGTGTCCGGCATCGCAACCTCCTCCGTCCCGTACCGGAGGCTGGCCCCGACGCCTGCTCGATCACCAGGTCACCGAGTGCTCACTTCTGCTCGGTCCGGTCCATACACCTCCTGGTCCCACAGCACCGTGACGATGCGGCTCATGCCCTGGGTCAGATGGCGGCGGTAGGTGCTGAACGGCAGCCCGAGGGCGGCGGCGGCCGCCTCCTGCGTGGCGGCCGGGCGTAGATAGGTCCGGTCGACCGCCTGCAGCAGCCTGTCGTCGCGCGGGTGCCGGGCCAGAGTCGCGGCGGCCTCGCGCAGAACGGCTTCCAGGACGGCGGCGCCCGGTGTCCCCGCTGCGGCGCGGTCGGCGACGAGCCGGGTTCGCAGCAGCGGGTTGCGGGCCAGCAGGTCGCGGCGCCGTAGGTCCTTGAATCCTTGTCGGACGGCGGCCTCGAAATCCGGATGGGACAGCACGAGAAACCGGTCGGCCGGCGCACGCGGCGCGGCATCGGCGTCCTGTGCCAGCGCACGCTCGGTCCACAGTTCGATCCACATCTCGACGGGGACCTTGCGGAAGTCGTGCGCGAACAGACCGTAGCGTCGACCCCCGACGCTGAAGTCGGCACCTTCGGCCCGCGGGAAGTCACCCGCGGCGAAGTACTCGTCCCACCGCTCGGGCTCGGCCAGGGCCAACAGGTCCCAGGCCAGATTCGGCGTGGTCAACTCCTTCTGCAGGGTCAGGACCGGGGTGGCGTTCAGGGTCGGAGAGGGCCCCTGGTAGCAGTTCCGATCCACAACGAACCGGCACAGCGTGAACGCCTCCCCGCGCCTCGGCGGCGCAAGGCGGTGGACGAAGTCCCGGGCCGCGCGGGCACCGGGGTCGGCGTCCACGTCCTCCGGCGAGGCTTGCGCCAGATCAATGACCCCGAGCGTTCCGCGGACCCCGCCGTCGAGGTCCCGGATGACGGAGAAGCCCGCAGGCTGCCGGTCCAGCCAACGCGCTGCGATCGCGGCCGACTGTTCGCCCTCCCATGTCCGGACCAGATCGAGAATCGGCCCGCGGTCGGCGGGACGGGCAGGTTCCGGGTAGTACTCGCCCCAGGAGCCCCACTCCACCGGCGCCATCGCGATGCGCGCCTGGCGGAACAGCCACTTCAGGTCGAAGATCGCCCGCTGCTGCGCCCGCCCGGTCGTCGTTCTGGCCCGCGCCAGGCTGTGCTCGCGGACCTGCCGGAAGACCTGCTTGTAGCGGTCGAAGTCGCGCCACCGGAGATCGGCGTCGAGGACGTCGCGCGCGAGATCGTGCAGGGCCACGCCATCGGGCCGTGACTCGATGAACGACAGTTCCTGCAGCCAGCCGAACAGGTCGTGGACGTCGCTCTGGCCGAGCACGTCCCGCAGCAGCGCCTCGGTGGTGCACCGGGCCACCACGCAGGCCCCCAGGACTCGGCGCTGCCGGTCATCGGGCACCGTCGCCACGAACCGCCGGAGCAGCACGTCGACCAGGTCGAGGGGTAACACGCCGGACTCCACCCGACCACCTCGAGCGACCACGTCGGCCACCAGCGCCAGGGCGAGTGGATGCCCGTACGTGAGGCGGACCATCTGGTCATGCAGGGTCGGGTCGACACCCACCCTGCCGAGCAAGGTCCGGCTCTCGTCCGGGCTGAGGTTGCGCAGCGACACCACCCGCAGCAGACCGCCCCACGCGGGATCTGTCCGCCACGCCGGGCTCAGCGCGTCCCGGCCGGCGATAACGATGATCGCCGAGGCGGGTAGCCGGGGGATGAGCCGCGCGCGGAGCCAGTCATCGAGTGCGGCCAGGTGCTCGTACGCGTCGACCAGCAGCACCAACCGCCCGCCCCCGGTGAGCGGGCCGATGGGGTCGTCGCCCGCCGGGACCGGCATCGTCTCCGCGAGCGCCTGGAGCACGCTCGCCGGCGACGGCTCCAGATCGCGACCGTCGAGGCGGGCCACGGTGGCGCCGGCACCAGCGGCGATCACACCCAGACCCTGCAGGAGACTGGACTTGCCGATGCCGCCCGGCCCATGAACGTACAACACCGAGAACGGCGGGTCGGTGGCGTCGTCCAAGGCGCCCCGGAAGAGCTCGATCTCCGCTGACCGGCCCACGAACCGTTGCCGGCGACGGTCGGTCAACACATCGCTGAGCGTCCCGGAACGGCGCTCGTCCACGCGCCTCACAAGGTCGACCGTAGTGCGACCCGCCCGGCCGCAACAGGGGCGATCTGCGACTCAGCACGGCCTCGGCGGCGGACAGATCAGCAGACGAACGCGTCTCCGGTCACGACGTGTACTCCTGTGGAGATCGCGTGGTGCGCCGCTGGGGCGCGGGGTCGGCGTGACGCTTGCGGCGGCGGGCGCCGGCCAGCAGCAGGCCGGAAGCCACCAGGATGATCAACCCCGGCCCCGACGCCGGGGCCGGAGACGATCGCATCGACCACCGCCCAGACGCCCGACGACCAGGCGAAGTTCCGCACTATCCGGTGCGGCGGACGCGTGACCGCGCCCCGGCGTAACGGCCACCCTGGAACCTCACAGGATCCGCTCTCCACCGGCGAGCGCCACAATCGAGCCACCGCCTCGAGGAGGCCCCGCCCGCACAACGTCCATTATGGATATTGGGTGAGCGAAGCGATCGATCAACCGTGGGGGAACAATGATCAGAAAGCTGGTCGGCATCCTGCTCGCAACGTTCACGCTGCTCGCCGCCTCGGCGGGCGCCGCCTCCGCCGCACCCGCAGCGGATGCCGCCCTCCAGCAGCGGGTCGACAGTGTGTTGGCCGCCATCCCGGGTGGCACCCAGGTCTCCGCCACCGAGATCCGGTACGACGGTCTCACCGTGACGTTCAGCCGGACCACCGCGGACGCACCGACGGCCATGGGCCAGCCGCCGGACTGCCGATACGGCTGGCTCTGCTTCCTGGTCAGGGGCACCAAGTTCGAGTTCTACACCTGCAAGACGTGGGATCTGAAGAACTGGCTGGGCCTGGCCCCGTACAGCAACAACCAGACGCCGCTCACGACTTCCTACGCCTACGACAACAACTGGAAGCAGCGGTGGCGTTCGGTAGCCGGCGACGCCGGTGAGGTGAACGTGAACCCGTGGTACCACCTCAAGGTCTGCTGACCTGAACCGCCGCACCGCACCTGCACCGGGGCGCTTGGCAACGGGGGGTGCCCCGGGCTGGTGCGGTGCGGCGGTTCACTACCGCGGAAGCACGCAGACCGGAAGCGTCGGTGCGTCATGGGTGCGCACGGCCGGCAGCCAGGCATGCCCACCGGGCTCCGCCGCGACGGCCACCCGGTACCAAGTGGTCGACCCGACGCCGTACTCGTCGGCCACGCGTGAGCCCTCGTACAGGACACAATCCGCGGCCAGCCGGTCGCCGTGCCACACCCGGTGCTGCGAAACGTTGTCCGCCGCGTAGTTCTTGCGGGGATCGAGCGCGAGGCCAAGGCTGCAGGCGCGGACCCGCTGCTCCTGGCACGGCACCTCGGCATTGAAGACGGTCACCGTCGCCGCCGCGGGCGTCCGCGGCGTGGGGTCCTCGCCCGCAGTCAGCAACCAGACTCCACCGGCCGCCGCCGGCACGGCGACCAGCAGCCCCGGCACCAGAAGTCGGCGCAGCCGCGGCCGGCGCCGCCGGGCAGGTGGCCGGCCGGGCTCGCTCGCGAGCCGCTGGGCATGCTGCAGCAGCGCCGAAGCCGGCGGTCGATCGGTGCCGGGCGCGAGGCAGAGCTCCACGAACCCGCGCCACCCGGGGTCGATGTCACCCTGCAGCCGCAGCGGTGCCCGCCCGGCCGCGAACTCCTGAGCCGCGGCCACGCGCGCACCCGGAGTGCCGCCCGGGAACGGGAACGAACCGCCGGTCTGCATCTGATGAGCCGTCACTCCGAGCGCCCACACGTCACTGGCGGGCCGGATATGGATCCCGCGTTCGCCCAGGCACTCGGTCCATTGCTCCGGTGGCTGGTAGTCCGGCGAGCCGAGCGGCGGCCCGTACCCGTGTGTCCCGTCAAGGCGGGTGATCAGCCCGAAGTCCGCCAGGCGCACCGAACCATCGGCCATGATCAGGACATTGGAGGGCTTGAGGTCGCCGTGCACCCACCCGTTCGCGTGCAGGTACGCGAGCCCGGCGCAGATCTGCATGACCAGCCGGCCGGCGCCCGGAACCGGCCGTCCCGCATCCCCCTCGTCGAGCAGATCCTGCAGGCTGCGCTCGGCGCGCTCCATGACCAGAACGACCGCACCGTGGAAGGGCTGGCCGGGGTCGTCGACGACAAGGGTGTCGAGGGCGGTCACCAGGTGCTCGTGGTCGGCCTGGCGGCTGAACGCGACCTCCCGCTCCGCCAGTTCGACCAGCTCGGCGTGCCGCGCGGTCGGTGGCGGGGCGATGAACTTCAGCGCCGCGTCGGTGCCGGTGCCGGTGTGCCGGGCGGCGTAGACGCTGCCGAAGTTGCCGGTGGCGATCGGCGCGGTCACCTCCCACGGCCCGACGCGGTAGCCGGTGGGGACCCGGACGGCCCAGCCGGTGCCCGCCGTGGGCATGCTCATCGTGCCTCCGCCGAGCGGGGCAGCAGCGCCAGGTGCTCTTCCCGCACCAGGCCGAACCGCAACGCCACCGAAACCAGCGTCCCCCGTTTCCAGTCCAGCCGCTCCTGCTGATCCGGCGGCCGGATGCGGAGTTTGGTGCTGGCCAGGTAGTCGATGTGGAACCCCACCGCTGACGCGCTGATCGTGCGGCACTGCGGGTGCGGCCGCAGGCGTCGCACGATCTGCGGTGTGGTGGGGACGGCAACGTCCTGATCGCGCAGCCGCGGCTCGCACAGGGCGGTCAGCACCAGGAAGTACGTTGCCTGTTCGTCCAGCGAGAACGGGCTGACGGTGGCCGCCCCGGATTCCGGTACGGCGGCGGTGACATCGAGATAGCTGTGGTCCGGCGCGTACACCTGGAAGCCGACCGCACCGGTGCGCGTGGCCAGCACCACCCGGCTGAACTCGAACGGCACGGGCGCAGACAGCCGCCGCGGCGCGACGCGGATGTACTCACCGGCGCCTTCGGGATTTTCCACCACCAGGTTCTGGTCGCGGCTCAGATTGCTGAGGTGCCAATAGGTCTCCGCGGTGGCGATCTCGCCGGCGATCCGGGGCACCGCCGGATCGGCCAGCACGATGGGTACCGGGTGGCCGGGAGCACCGCGGCCGAACTGGGCCCGCTCTCCTGCTGACAGATGCAACGACAGCGGCGGGCGGCCGTCCACCGGCGGCACATGGACCAGCAGGGTTCCCATTTCCTCCCCCGATGCGTGGGTAACTGCACCGGGCGGGAGATTAGCGCGACATGCTGGCAAGTCCGCCGGATATGAGCCTTTAGCGGGTATGAAAACAATTCGCAGCTTGCTGACGGAATCCCCGAGGTCCGGATTCCGGTGCCGGGAAGATGTCGAGGAGCGCCGGCCGGCTCCGCTCACCAGATGACGGGCCCCGACCGGCGTGGCCCACGACACCGGGAGACAACGATGCCGAAATACCTGCTTCTCAAGCACTACCGTGGCGGACCGGAGGCACACCACCCCATCCCGCCGATGGACCGGTGGGCTCCGGAGGACGTGGAAGCGCACATGGCCTTCCTCCGGCACGTCAGCGAGATGCTGGAGAAGAACGGCGAGTTCGTCGACGCGCAGGCGCTCACCCCGGCCCGCACCTGGGTCCGCTACGGCGGGCCGGACGCGGCGCCGGTCACCACCGACGGGCCGCACCCGGAGACCAGCGACCTGGTGGCCGGCTGGTACATGATCGACGTCGAGTCGTACCAGCGCGCGGTCGAGGTGGCGGCGTACATCTCATCCGAGCCCGGCCCCGGTGGCGAACCGTTGTACGAGTGGATCGCCGTCCGTGAGGTCATGTCCGAGTCGCCGGCGCAGGACTGACCCAGGTGGTCGACGAGCCGACGCACCGGTGGGACGAGGGTGCGCTGCGTGCCCTCGTCCCGCGGGTCCTCGCGACCCTGGTCCGCCGGGGCGAGGACTTCGACGCCGCCGAGGACGCGCTGCAGGAGGCGCTGCTGGAGGCCCTCCGGGTCTGGCCCGAGCAGCCGCCGCGCGACCCCCGGGCGTGGCTGATCACGGTCGCGTCGCGGCGGCTCGTCGACGCCCGCCGCAGCGAGGCGGCCCGGCACCGCCGCGAGGAGACGACGTCGGCGGCGCCGCGTCCGGCCGCCACGGAAGCCGGCGACGACACCCTCTTCCTGCTGTTCTGCTGCTGTCACCCGGACCTGGCCGCCGCGTCCCAGGTGGCGCTGACCCTACGGGCGGTGGGCGGCCTGACCACCCGGGAGATCGCCGACGCCTTCTACGTGCCGGAGGCGACGATGGCGCAGCGGATCAGCCGCGCCAAGCGCACCCTGCGCGGGCGCCGCCTGGACCAGCCCGGCGACCTCGCCGTCGTGCTCCGGGTGCTCTACCTCGCCTACACCGCCGGCCATGCCGGCCGGATCGACCTGGCCGGCGAGGCGATCCGGCTCGCCCGCCAGCTCACCCTCGCCACCGACGAGCCGGAGGCGCGCGGGCTGCTGGCGCTGATGCTGCTCAACCACGCCCGACTGCCCGCGCGGTTCGATCCCGAGGGCCGGATCGTCACGCTCGACCGGCAGGACCGCGGCCGGTGGGACACCCGCGAGATCGCCGAGGGCGTACGGGTCCTGCAGTCGGCGCTCGCCATGCAGACCGAACACCGGCGCCCGGGCCGATACCAGATCGAGGCCGCGATCGCCGCCCTGCACGACGACGCGGCCAGCGCCGAGGAGACCGATTGGCCGCAGATCCTGTCCTGGTACGACGACCTGGTCGCGCTCACCGCCGACCCGGTGCGGCAGGATCCCGCCGCGGTGCTCGGCCGGGCGGTCGCGGTCGGCCACGTCCTCGGTGCGGCGGCGGGGCTGCGCGAGACGGACCGGTTGCGGGAGGTGATCGGGGACCGGCACCGGTGGCACGCCGTCCGCGCGCACCTGCACGAACTCGGCGGCGACCGGCCCGCCGCCGCGGCCGCGTACGCCGAGGCCGCCCGCCGCGCCACCACCGTCGCC
Source organism: Actinoplanes sp. (assembly GCA_035685405.1). Classification (GTDB taxonomy): domain Bacteria; phylum Actinomycetota; class Actinomycetes; order Mycobacteriales; family Micromonosporaceae; genus Actinoplanes. Next base: position 22,183 of record DASSAL010000138.1, read on the forward strand.
GAGCGGGACCACCTGGTCCGCCAGGCGGCCCGCGCGAACCAGCCGGGGGCGCGGTGACCGGGCCGCCGGGCTGAGCCGTCGAGGTGCTGGGCCGGGGCCGGCCGGCGGGCTACGGTGCTCGGCATGGCGGAGATTGATGTGCCGGCGGCGGTCCGGGCCGGCTATGCGTTCGACGGCCCGGTCCTCGAGCTCGGCGCGCTCGTGGTCGGCGAGACCTGTGACCCGACGGCCCGCGTGCGCATCCCGTTGTCGATGGTGAACCGGCACGGCCTGGTCGCCGGGGCCACCGGCACCGGCAAGACCAAGACCCTGCAGACCATGGCAGAGCAGCTGTCCACGGCCGGTGTCCCGGTCTTCCTGGCCGACATCAAGGGCGACCTGTCCGGCATGGCCGCGCCCGGGGAGGCGAGCGACCGGGTGACCACCCGAGCCAAGGACATCGGGTACGACTGGGCGCCGGCCGCGTACCCGGTGGAGTTCTTCGCGCTCGGCGGCCGGGGCAAGGGGGTGCCGGTCCGGGCCACCGTGACGTCGTTCGGCCCCACCCTGCTGGCCCGGGTGCTGGGGCTCAACGACGTCCAGGAGTCCTCGCTCGGCCTGGTCTTCCACTTCGCCGACAAGAACGCGCTGCCGCTGCTCGACCTGGCCGACCTCCGGGCGGTGATCCAGCACCTGACCTCGCCGGCCGGCGCGGCCGAACTGGCCGAGCTGGGCGGTCTGTCCAAGGCGACCGCCGGGGTGATCCTCCGCAAGCTGATCGCGTTCGCCGACGCCGGCGCGCAGGACTTCTTCGGCGAGACCGAGTTCGACACCCGGGACTTCCTCCGCACCGCACCGGACGGCCGCGGCGTGGTCAGCATCCTGGAACTGCCCGGCGTGCAGGACCAGCCGCAGCTGTTCGCCACGTTCCTGATGTGGTTCCTCGCCGACCTGTTCGACGACCTGCCGGAGGTCGGCGACGTGGACCGGCCCAAGCTGGTCTTCTTCTTCGACGAGGCACACCTGCTGTTCAAGGACGCCTCGAAGGACTTCCGGGCGGCGATCACCCAGACGGTGCGGCTGATCCGCTCCAAGGGCGTCGGCGTCTTCTTCGTCACGCAGACCCCGAAGGACGTGCCCGGCGACGTGCTGGCCCAGCTCGGCAACCGGGTGCAGCACGCGCTGCGCGCCTACACCCCGGAGGATGCCAAGGCGCTCAAGGCGACCGTCTCCACCTTCCCCAGGTCCGGGTACGACCTCGAGGAGGTGCTCACTCAGCTGGGCACCGGCGAGGCGGTGATCACCGTGCTGTCCGAACGGGGTGCGCCGTCGCCGGTGGCCTGGACCCGGCTGCCCCCGCCGCGGTCGCTGATGGCCCAGGTGGACGCGGCGGTCGCCGACGGCATCGTCGCGGCATCACCGTTGTCCGCCCGGTACGGCCCGCGGGTGGATCGCGAGTCGGCGTACGAGATGCTGCTCGCCAAGGTGGCCGCACCCGTCCCCGGCAAGGAAGAAGCACCGAAGCGGGAAGCGCCCAAGGCGGAGCCGGAGAAGTCGTTCCTGGAGAAGGCGCTCGGCGACGCCACCGTCCGCAGCGCCCTGCGCAGCGCCGCCACCGCGGCCGGCCGGGAGATCGCCCGGTCCATCTTCGGGACGGCCCGCCGGCGCCGTCGCTAGGAGAACACCTTCCGGTACCGGTCGCCGTGCTCGTCCAGCGTCGGCACCCGGCCGGGCCGGGCCGGGAGGCGGCCGCCGGTCGGCTCGGCCGACCCGGGCGTGCGGGCGAAGCTCCAGCAGGTGTCCACGCCGGCCAGTCGCTCGGTCACCTCGGCGGCGGTCAGCCGCCCGAACGCCTCGTCGAGGTATCCGGTCAGTTCCTCGCGCCGGGCCAGCCGTTCCGCTTCGGTGAGCCCGGCCCAGTCCGGCCGGCCCATCGCGGTGATCAGGTGCGCCCAGAATGCGGTCTCCATCGGGGCGATGCCGAGCACCAGGCGCTCGCCGTCGGCGGTGAAATACCAGGCGTAGTGCGGCGTACGGAGAATCCGGCCGAACTGCCGCCACCGCGCGCCGCCCAGCGCGCCCACCCAGTCGGCCAGCGTGCCGGTGATGGACACGTGCACGTGCCGGCCCCGGCCGGTCCGCCCGGTCCGGATCAGCTCGGCCAGGATCCGGGCCACCGCGGCGCCGGCGCCGGCCAGGTCGCCGACCGGCATGGCGTCCGGCCGCAGCAGGTCCAGAGCGCCCGCGGCGGCGGTGTAGTTGACGTCGTGACCGGGCCGGGCGGCCATCGGGCCCTCCGCGCCGTACCCGGTGATCGAGCAGTAGACCACCGCCGGGTTGTCCGCGCTCACCTCGGCGTACCCGACGCCGAGCCGGTCGGCCACGCCCGGGCGCCAGCCCTCCACCACCACGTCCGCGTCGGCCAGCAGGCGCAGCGCCAGCTCCCGGTCGCCGTCCCGCTTGAGGTCCACCACGACGCTCTCCTTGCCCTCCGCCAGGAAGGCGTGGCTGGCCGGAGCGCCGCGTCGCAACGGGTCGCCACCGGGCGGTTCCAGGTGCAGCACGGCCGCGCCGAGCCGGCGCAGCATCTGGGTGGCGAACGGCCCGGGCAGCGTCACGCTGAGGTCGGCCACCCGGACGCCGGCCAGCGGTGCGTCCTCGACAGTGGTCACGTCAGCGCGGTCAGGGTCCGGGACGGGCTGGGCCGGCCCAGCACGCCCGCCATCCACCGGCTGGTCTCGGCCAGCGCGCCGAGGTCCACGCCGGTCTCGATGCCGAGCCCGTGCAGCTGCCAGACCAGATCCTCAGTGGCCAGATTGCCGGTTGCCGAGCCGGCGTACGGGCAGCCGCCCAGCCCGCCGGCCGAGGCGTCCACTGTGGTGACACCGTGTTGCAGGGCCAGCAGCGTGTTGGCCAGCGCCTGCCCGTACGTGTCGTGGAAGTGCACCGCGATCCGGTCCACCGGCAGGCCGCGCTTGTCCAGTTCGGCCAGCAGCGCCGCCACCGCACCGGGCGTCGCCACCCCGATGGTGTCGCCCAGCGACAGCTCGGCGCAGCCCATCTCGGCCAGCGCCAGCGCCACGTCGGCCACCTGGGCGACCGGCACCCGGCCCTCCCACGGGTCACCGAAGCACATCGACACGTATCCGCGGACCGGCCGGCCGGCCGTGGTCGCCTCGGCCACCACCGGCGCGAACATCTCCAGCGACTCGGCCACCGTGCGGTTCAGGTTGCGCCGGGCGAAGGTCTCGGTGGCGCTGGCGAACACGGCCACCTCGGTGGCGCCGGCGGCCAGCGCGTCGGCCAGCCCGCGCCGGTTGGGCACCAGCACCGGATGCCGGCCGGGCAGATCGCCGATCAGCGCCATCAGCTCGGTGGCGTCGGCCAGCTGCGGGATCCACTTCGGCGGCACGAAGCTGGTCAGCTCGATGGTGTCCAGCCCGGCCGCGGCCAGCCGGCGGATGAACTCGGCCTTGACCGCCACCGGCACGATGGCGGACTCGTTCTGCAACCCGTCGCGCGGGCCGACCTCATAGATGGTGACCCGCGCGGGCAGCCCGGGCAGCGGCTGGACGTCGATCGGATGTACGCCACTCACATCGTGCAGTCTGTCACGCGGCGAGCCCGGTCAGGGTCTGCCAGGTGGCGGCCGGGATCGGGATGCCGTGCACGGCCCGGTCCCGGCGGACCTCGTCCTCCGGTTCGCCGGGCAGCCGGACGCCCGCCGAGCCGGCCGCCGGCTGGGCGTCGTGTAGCACCGCGCGCAGCTGCTCGACCTGCTCGCGGAATTCGTCCAGCGGACGGAACCGGGCCACCTCGATGGCGGTGATCACGGTGCCGTTGGTGTTGTCGTACCCGGGCAGGCTGGCCGCGCCGGCACCCGACAACAGGCCGCCGACCACGTCGATCATCAAACCCAGGCCGTATCCCTTGTGCCCGCCGAACGGCAGCAGCGCGCCGCCGGCGTAGAAGTCGGCCGGGTCCTGCGACGGGTTGCCGGCCGCGTCCACGAGCACGCCGGGCGGCGCCTGCTCGCCCCGCGCCCGGGCCACCGCGAGTTTCCCTTCGGCGGACGCCGAGGTGGCGTAGTCCATCACCAGCGGCGGCGCGTCCGGGCCGGTGGGCGCGGCCCAGGCCAGCGGATTGGTGCCGAGCACCCGGGTGCGGCCACCGAATGGCGCCACGGTCGGGTCGGCGTTGCAGAAAGCCAGCCCGACCAGGCCGCGCTCGGCCAGCCGGGTGACGTATTCGCCGAGCCGGCCGACATGGTTGCAGGCGGTCACCGCGACCGTCGCGGTGCCGTACTCGGCGGCCAGTCCGATCGCCGTCTCGGTGGCCAACCGGGCGGCCGGCTGGCCGAAACCGCGGTGGCCGTCGACCAGTGCGGTCGCGCCACGGGACCAGGCCACCTGCGGCCGGGCGGCCGGGACCACCTGGCCGGCGCGGACGAAGCCGGCGTAGGGCTCCAGCCGCTGCACGCCGTGCGAGTCGTAGCCGAGCAGGTTCGCGGTGACCAGCGAGTCGGCGACCAGCGCCGCGATGTCGTCGGGGGCGCCCACGCCGGTCAGCACGGTGACGGCCAGCTCGGTCAGCTCCCGGGGCGTGCGACGCACTTCGTCGGTCATCACGCGACCCTACGCTCCGGCGGATGCAGGGCAAGATGGGTACGTGACCAGTACCCGCCTCTACCAGGCCGGGAAGGTGATCGACGAGGGGTTCGGCACCGAGCTGATCCCGGCGAAGCTGCGGGACCATCCGGACGCCGTCCTGTGGCTCGATCTCTTCGACCCGGAGATCGACGACCTGCAGGCGCTGCAGGACCAGTTCGGCCTGCACCCGCTGGCCGTCGAGGACGCCGTGCACGACCATCAGCGGCCGAAACTGGACGGTTATCCGGGGCACCTGTTCCTGAACGTGTACGCCGTCCGGGTCGACACCGGGGGACCCTCGCCGGTGCTGACCAAGATCGAAATCAGCTCGTTCATCACCGACCGCGCGTTGATCACCGTGCACAAGTCGCCCGGCGACCTGGACCTGCTGACCCGGCGCTGGGACGCCGACGACGGGCTGGCCGAGCAGGGCGGCGTCAGCTTCCTGGTGTACGGGCTGCTCGACGTGGTCGTGGACGGCCAGTTCGCCGCCGCCCGGCAGATGGACGAGGCGATGGACACGGTGGAGGACGATCTGCTGGCCGACGGCGGCGCACCCCGTCCGGTCCGGAGGTACGGCCTCGGGCTGCGCCGCCTGCTCGCCGAGCTGCGCCGGGTGGTGGCGCCGATGCCCAGTCTGCTCTCCGATCTGATGCGGCCGCAGAACGCGCTGGCAGTGGACCATCTGGAGCCGTACTACCGGGACGTCGACGACCACGCCCGGCGGGCTGCCGACGCCATCGAGGCGGCCCGCGAGCGGATCAGCGGGCTGATCAACGCCGACCTCAACGAGCAGAGCAACGAGCTCAACGACATCACCCGCAAGCTCGCCGCCTGGGCCGCGATCATCGCCGTGCCGACCGCCCTCACCGGCTACTTCGGGCAGAACCTGCCGTTCCCCGGCTACGAGCGGTTCTGGGGATATCTGTTCAGTCTCGGCCTCATCGTGGCCACCGCGAGCGGACTGTACTGGTACCTGAAGCACCGGACATGGCTGTGACCGGTATATCGGCGGACGGCCGCATCAGGCCGGCCAGCAGCGCGAACAGCGTGGACTTGCCGGGGCCGGACGGGCCGACCAGCGCGAGCGTCTCGCCGGGCGCGATGGACAGGTCGACGCCGGCCAGGGCCACCACGTCGCCGGCCTCGGCGCGGTAGATGTGCACCACCCGGCGGCACGCGACGGCCAGTCCGTTCATGCGCTGACGCTAGCCGAGGGCAGCCGGTCGGCGTACGCGCCCAGCACCACCGGCCAGCCCGCACCGTAGCTGTCCCGGGCGGCACCCGGGTCGGGGAACCGCTCCCAGTCTCGATGGGTCAGGGTCACCACGGTCTGCCCGTCCGTGGCCGCGGTGAAGGTGACCTCGACCTCGCTGGCGCGTTCCGCTCCGTATCCGGGGTGCCAGGTGAGCCGGAGCCGGTGCGGCGGGTCCCAGGCCAGCACGGTGCCCCAGGCCACCTCCTCGCCGGCGGGACCCGCCTCGATCAGCCGGCCGTCCCGGAAGGCGGGCGTGGCGCCGGGACCGTGCACGCTGTGCCGGTCCACCGGCCACCAGCTGCCGATTCCGCGGGTGAACATGTCGAACGCCTGCTCCGGCGGTGCGGCCACGACCACCTGGCGGCGGATCGGCGGAAGTGTCATGGTTGATCCTTCCCGACCGCGTCGGCGTACGCGGCCAGCGTCTCGTCCCACATCCCCACCAGCCACCGCTGGAGCTCGGTGAAGCCGGGCGGGGCGAGGGCGTACAGGTTGCGGGTGCCGACGCTGTGGTGTTCCACCAGGCCGGCGCCGGCCAGGACCTTGAGGTGTTTGCTGACCGCCGGGCGTCCGATCGGCAGGCCCGCCGCCAGCTCGCCGACCGGCAGCGGACCCGGCCGCAGGCGCTCGATGATGCGGCGCCGCATCGGGTCGCCCAGCGCGTCCAGGACCAGATCTGCTTGGTTGCTCATGAGTAACGGTTACTCTAGAGGAACCAACGGTCGCCCGCAAGTGTCCGGCGGCGGCACCTTAGGGTGGGGCCCGTGCGCGACATCGCCGTCTTCACCGGAAGTGCCCACCCGGACCTGGCCGCCGAGATCTGCGAACATCTGGGCGTCCCGCTGCTGCCCACCCGGGTGTCCCGGTTCGCCAACGACTGCCTCGAGGTGCAGCTGCAGGGCAACTGCCGGGAACGCGACGTGTTCCTGATCCAGCCGCTGGTCCCGCCGGTGCAGGAGAACCTGGTCGAGCTGCTGTTCATGCTGGACGCGGCCCGCGGCGCCTCGGCCGGGCGGATCACCGTGGTGCTGCCGCACTACGCGTACGCCCGCAGCGACAAGAAGGACGCCCCGCGCATCTCGATCGGCGGCCGCCTGGTCGCCGACCTGCTGGCCACCGCCGGCGCCCACCGGATCCTCGCGATGACCCTGCACTCACCGCAGGTGCACGGGTTCTTCAGCATCCCGGTCGACCATCTGCACGCGCTGCGCGAGCTGGCCCATCACTTCCGGGGGTACGACCTGGGCAACACCGTCGTGGTCTCCCCGGACCTGGGCAACGCCAAGCAGGCCGCGGCGTTCGCCCGGTTGCTCGGCGTCGAGGTGGCGGCCGGCGCCAAGCAGCGGTACGCCGACGACAAGGTGGTGATCGGCTCGGTGATCGGTGAGGTGACCGGCCGGGACGTGATCGTGCTGGACGACGAGATCGCGAAGGGCAGCACGGTGGTCGAGCTGCTGGCCCGGCTGCGCGAGCGCAACGTCACCAGCGTCCGGGTGGCGTGCACGCACGGCCTGTTCTCCGGCGACGCGATCGAGCGGCTGTCCGCCGAGAAGGACGTCGAGGAGATCGTCTGCACGAACACCGTGCCGATCCCGCCGGCCAAGCGCACCGACAAGCTGACCGTGCTGTCCGTGGCCGCGCCGCTCGCCGAGGCGATGCGCCGGATCCACAACGGCGAGTCGGTCAGCGCGCTGTTTGCGTGACCGACTGCACCGAAGCGATGCGGCGCGAAAGCGAAGGGCCGGGAGGGCATGCATGCATAAGGAAGGCACTGCGTGACGTCGCAGAAGCGGGTGCTGGCGGCGCTGCTCGCTATGCAGCGGCAGTCGTGGGAGCAGGGCGTGGCGGCACAGGCCTGCCGCGACATCGGCCGCGACGATCTGGTCCGGCTGCTGGCCCACGCCGCGGTGACCCGGCAGGCGGCGGACGGCCGGCTGGCCGATGTGGACGGCGAGACCGGTGCGGTCAACGGTGCGGCCTGCGGTGAGGCGGCGCTGATCAGCGGCTATGCCGACGCCGCCGGGCGGCAACTGGACTGGCTGGTGCGCCGCGCGCCCCGTGATGCCGACGGGACGCTGTTCCATCTGCTCGACGGCCGCGAGGTGTGGGCCGACACGGTCTACATGGTGGTGCCGTTCCTGGCCCTGGCCGGCCGCCCGGATCTCGCGGTGGCGCAGGTCGAGGGGCACCGGCGGAGGCTGTGCTCGGAGGGGCTCTATGCGGCGGTCTGGTCGGCCGACACCGGTGCCCTGCGCCGGGCGGACCGGTGGGGCGGCGGCAACGGCTGGGTGGTGGCCGGCATCGCGCGGGCGATCCGGCTGACCCCGGACCTGCGTACCGACCTGGCCGGGCATGCCCGCGAGGTGCTGGACGCGTGCCTGGCGCTGCGCCGGCCGGACGGGTTGTTCCACGACGTGCTGGACGATCCGGCCACGTTCGTGGAGACCAACGCGGCGCAGATGTTCGCGTACGCCGCGCTGACCGGTGCCGCCGACGGCTGGTTGCCGCCGTCGTACGCGGACACCGGCCGCGACCTGCTCGCCGCCGCGGCGCGCAAAGTGGACGAGTCCGGACTGGTCCGCGAGGCGTGCGGCTCGCCGACCTTCGACCATCCGGGCACCTCCGCCGAGGCGCAGGCGTTCCACCTGCTCGCCACCGCCGCGGGCTAAGCGAGCGGGGCGCCGCCGAAGCTGATCTCGTTGCCGTCCGGATCGCGGTACGTGGTGTGCCGCACGCCGTTGTCGTACGTCTCCCGGACGTCCGGCACCAGGCCGCGCTCCGCCGCCGCGTCCACGAACGCGTCCAGGTCGTCCAGGAACGCGGTGACCATGGCGTGGCCGGCGTGCTCGGGCTTGAGCTCGATGTACACCGACCGGTTCTCGGCCAGCTCCCACACCGCCTCGACGTCATTGGGGAAGAAGGCCGGCGGAGTGCCGAACAACCGCTCGTACCACGCCTGTGCGGTGGCCAGGTCGGTGACCGGAATGCCGGCGAACAGGGCTAGCGACATCGCTGGAGTCTAGGCCGCTGGCAGCGGCGGCTGCGGGCCGCACAGGCTCTTGATCGCGCCCAGCAGCGTCGACCGGGTGAACGGTTTCTCGATCAGCATGCTGTTGTCGTCGAGGTGGAGCTGCGGGCCCAGCGAGGCCGCCGTGTAGCCGGACATGTAGAGCACCGGCAGGTCGGGCTGGTGGGTGCGCAGCGCCGCGGCCAGGTCCGGACCGGTCATCGCCGGCATCACCACGTCGGTGATCAGCAGGTCCGGGTGCGCGCCGGCGGCCACCTGGGTGACCGCCGACAGCGCGTCGGTGGCCACCGTGATCGCATAACCGGCCGGTTCGATCAGCCGCTGCACCAGCTGGGCCACCTCGGGCTGGTCCTCGACGATCAGCACCCGGCCGATCACCGCGGGAGTGGTCTGCCGGTCGATCGCGGGCTGCGGGCGGTCCTCGGCGGCCGGCAGGTACAGGTGGACCGTGGTGCCCATCCGCGGCTCGGACTCCAGCTCGATGTGCCCGCCGAACCCCTCGACGATGCCGGCCGCGGTGGCCAGCCCGAGGCCGGCGGCGGTGGGCCGGGTGGTGAAGAACGGCTCCAGCGCGCGGCGGCGGGTCTCCGCGTCCATGCCCACGCCGGTGTCGGTGATCACCAGATGCACCCGGCGCCGGCCCGGCTCCACCTCCTCGTTGGTGGCGGCCACCCGCAGCATGCCGCCGTGCAGCATCGCGTCCCGGGCGTTCGCCGCGAGGTTGACCAGGGCCTGCTCCAGCGGTCCCCGTTCGGCGCGCACCGGCCAGACGTCCGGGCCGAACGCCAGGTCCAGCCCGATGTGCTCGCCGAGCGTACGGCTGAACAGGCTCTGCACGTCGGTGAGCAGGTCCGGGATCGGGATGATCTCCGGCCGGCTGCCCTCGCTGCGGCCGAAGGCCAGCAGCTGGTGGGTCAGCGTCCGGCCGGTGGCCACCGCGTCCATGATGTCCTTGGCCAGCTGGTGCTGTGGAGATCCCTCGGCGGTGGTGCCGGCGATCATGTCGGCCGAGCCGCCCACCACGGTGAGCAGGTTGTTGAAGTCGTGCGAGATGCCGCCGATCAGCTGGCCCAGGCTGTCCAGCCGGCGCAGGTGGTCGAGCTGGCGCTTGAGGCCGCGGGCGTCGATGTGGTCGGTGGTGTCGGTGACCATGCAGACGACGCCCTGATAGCCGCCGCTCTCGCTGGTCAGCGGCATCATGCTCATCCGGACCGTACGGTGCGAGCCGTCCGCCCGCAGCAGCCGGGTGGCGCCGACCGTGGAGCGTCCGGCCTTGCACTCGGCCATTCGCCGGGTCAGCTCCTTGCGGCCCCGGTCGTCCAGGAAGCCGCGCAGCGAAACGCCGATCAGCTGGTGCCGGGGCAGGCCGAGCACCACACCGATGGGCTCGTTGGCGTAGGTGGCCACCGCGTCCGGGTCGAGCTGCAGCACCCCCTCGGGGATGGTCTCCAGCACCCGCCGGTACTTCTGCTCGCTGGCCCGCAGCCGCTCCCGGGCCCGCGCCGAGGAGAGCGCCAGGCACAGCTCGCCGGCGATGTCGCGGGCCAGTTCGACCTCCGCGGAGGCGTAGAAAGCGCCCGGTTCGGAGCGGGTCAAGATCAGATAACCGGCGTACGTGTTGTCGACGATGATCGGGCACAGCGCGGCGGCGTGGATGTCGTTCGGCCCGAAGCCGGTCAGCGGCTCCCGCCCGTCCGCGGCGAGCACGACCGGGCGGCGGCTGGCCGCGAGCGCGGTGGAGAACTCGTCGTCGGGCAGCTGGCCGTTCCGGTCGAGCACGCGGGTCAGCGCGGCGGCCCGTTCCTGGTCGGGGTGGTGCAAGGTGATCGCGTCGTACCGGCCGTCGTCGCGCAGCAGCTGCACGCCGGCGCCGTCGCCGATCATGTCGGCCGCGGCCCGCGCGGCGGTGGCCCGGACCTCGGCCGCGTCCTCGGCGGCCTGGCTCAGCGCCAGCGCGAGGTCGGCGAGCGCGTACCGGAGGGGATAAGCCATGACACCCATGCCGCCCATGATCCGGTGTGCCGGAGCCGGGGGAGGGCGGTTCACGCGGAAAGCAACCATGCAACGACGGCGGGCCGCTGCGGTGACGGGCGACCCGGGTTCCGTACCCCAGGTGCGAACTCCGGCGCGCCGGCTTGCCTGCCGAACCGGACAAAAACCAAGATTCCCGGGCGAAAACCGTGGCGGAAGGATCGCTGTAGTGGACAAGGATCCCACCGGGAGCGGCGTGCCGCCGGAACCCGACGGCGCGTCGACGCTGGACCTGAGCGGCCGGTGCGTGGGCAGCTCGTACCTGCTGATCCGGCCGATCGGGCAGGGCGCGACCGGCACGGTCTGGCGTGGGGTGGACCGCGCGTCCGGTGAGCCGGTCGCCGTCAAGCTGCTGCACGAGAGCCTGCTGCGCCAGCCCAAGCTGGTCACCCGGTTCGTGCAGGAGCGGACCATCCTGCTGATGCTGCGGCACCGCAACGTGGTCCGGGTCCGTGACCTGTTCAGCGTGGGCGAGTCGCTGGGCCTGGTGATGGACCTGGTGCCGGGCGGCAACCTGCGCGAGCACCTGCGCCGGCACGGGACGCTGGCGGCCGGCGAGGCGGCCCGGCTGGCGTCGGAGGTGGCCGCCGCGCTGGCCGAGGCGCATGAGCTCGGCGTGATCCACCGCGACCTCAAGCCGGACAACATCCTGCTGCAGACCGAAAACGGCCGGCTGGCGATCCGGCTCACCGACTTCGGCATCGCCCGGGTGCTCACCACCCCGGCGCTGACCACCCCGAACGCCGTGGTCGGCACACCGCACTACATGGCGCCGGAGGCGTTCCACGGCGCCACCGCGAGCCCGGCCACGGACGTGTACGCGCTCGGCATCCTGCTCTACGAGATGGTGTGCGGCCGGCCGCCGTACGACAGCGACACGGTGGCCGACCTGATGCGCCGCCACCTCGAGGGCGGCCCGGAGCGCCGGCCCGGCATCCCGGACGCGTTGTGGACCGTGATCACGTCGTGCCTGGAACGCAAGCCACGGCTGCGCCCGAGCGCCGCCGAGCTGGTCGCCGACCTGGCCGCCCTGGCCCGGTCGGTGGCCGGCGCTCCGGCGTTGCCGCCTCCGGATCCGGACCCGGCGCCGGCACCCCGGGTGTCCGCACCGCGGCGCAGCGTCATCCCGCAGCAGCGACCGCCGCGGCGGCGCAACCAGGTGCCGAGCTGGCGGTGGGCCCGGCCGGGCACGGCGTTCGCGCTCCTCGTGGCCACCATGCTGGCCTCCGGCGTGGCCACCACCGCCTGGCACCTGACCCGAGCCGGGGATGCCCGGAACGTCGTGGTCGCCGCGGCCGGCCCGGGGGCGGCGCCGCG
>DASSAL010000139.1:0-7729 GCA_035685405.1 Actinoplanes sp.
AGGACTTCGACGGTCCACCAGTACAGGTCCATGGACCGACACTAGACCGGTGCCGCCAGCCGGGCGCCGGTGAAGGCGAACGCCTCCGGGATCACCGTGCTCCAGTAGCCGAAGTTGTGCCGGCCGGCGGAGTAGCCGCCGGCCGCCGGCGCCTCGGGCAGCGCCCGCTGTAGCTCGGTCACGTTGTCGTACAGGTTGTCGTCGCGGCCGCACCACAGCCCGATCGGGGTGCCGGCCAGCCGCCGGACGTCGCGGAACACGTCGTCGCCGGGCACGACGGCGGGGGAGAAGGCCGCGGCCGAGCGGACCAAGCCGGGATACGCCGTGGCCAGCAGCAGACTGCCGTACCCGCCCATCGACCAGCCCCAGACGGCCATCCGGCCGGAATCGAAGCCGCGGGCGGCACACCACCGCGGCACCTCTTCGCGCACCATGCGCTGCGGGTCGTCGCGCCCGCCCGGCCGCCACGCCAGGCGGTCACCGGTGGCCCCGGCCAGCACGAACGGCGGCACGCCCCGGCGGACCGCGTCGGTCAGGAACCGGCCCAGGCCGACCCCGGCGAAGTCGGCCGGCCGCTTCGACCCGCCGTGCAGGATCAGGCACACCGGCAGGCCGCGCCCGTCGCCGTGACCGGCCGGGACGGCGGTGTAGAAGTCGACCTCCCGGCCCCGGGCCGCCGAGTGCCGCTTCTCCAGCCGTTCGTCGCCGGGCGGCGCCGAGGGCATCACCGGGGCGGGGCCGCTGCCGCCCGCGTACGCCCGCCAGGCACCGGCGCCGGCCACCCCGGTGCCGCCCAGGGCCGCCGCCGCGGCCAGGATCGTCCGTCGTCTCATCGCTGATTCAACGGGGCAGCGCCGGTTCAGGTTGCTTTGGTGACCCGGACGTCCGCGATGAACCCGCCGGTCCACCGGCTGCCGATCATGTAGTCGGCGCGGCACCCGGCCGCGGCCGCGTCGGCGGCCACCACCGTGGCGCCGGTGAAGCCGGCCGTGACCACCGCCATCGGAGTGCAAGTCCATCCGCGCCGGCGCATCTGATCTCCCGATACTTAGTTGGGAACCGCGCCATACTACACAAGACATCGATGTTCGTGGAAGTTACGGGCGGGCCGGCTCGCGAAGCCGGCGGTCGCGGTCGACCGCATCGTGGACGGTCACCGTGACCGCCGGATCGGCGCCAGAGAACAGCGTGCCGTCATGCTGCACCGCCGCGGCCCCCCAGGTCATCGCGGTGCGCAGCGCCGCCCGGCCGCTGCCGCCGGCGGAGAGGAAGCCGGCCAGCAGCGCGTCACCGGCGCCGACCGTGCTGACCACCCTGGGCACCGGCGCCTCGGCGTGCAGCGCGCCCTGCTCGTCGGCCAGAACGGCGCCGTCCGCGCCCAGGCTCGCCAGCACCGCCCGCACGCCATGCGCGCGCAGCCGGCCGGCCGCCTCCACCACGTCGCCGAGGGTGGCGAGGCCGCGGCCGGTGATCTCGGCCAGCTCGTGGGCGTTCGGCTTGACCAGGTCGGGCCCGGCCGCCACGGCCGCCCGCAGGGCGGGTCCGGAGGTGTCGATCGCGGTGCGGACGCCGGCCCGGCGCGCGTCGGTGGCGAGCCGGGCGTAGAGGTCCACCGGTACGCCGGCCGGCAGGCTGCCGCATCCGGCCAGCCAGGTCACCCCGGTGCCGTCGAGCGCGGCGGCGATCAGCGCCGCCACCTCGTCGCCGGTCAGTTCGGGCCCGCGCTCGTTGACCTTGGTGACGGTGCCGTCCGGCTCCACCAGGCTGACATTGCTGCGCACGTCGCCCGCGATCGGCACGGCGTGATACGCCACGCCGGCCGCGCCCAGCATCTCGACCAGCTGCCGGCCGACCGGCCCGCCGACCGGCAGGACCGCCCGTACGTCGTGGTGGTGCGCGCGCAGCGCCAGGGCGACGTTGACCCCCTTGCCGCTCGGTTCGGTGCGGCTGCGGCCGCTGCGGATCACCGCGCCGCGGGGGAGCGCGTCGATGAACAGGGTGCGGTCGACGCTGGGGTTGGGGGTCAGCGTGACGATCATGCCAGCTCCACGGCCAGGCCGGACGCCCGCAACGCGGCCAGGTCGGCGGCGGGCACGCCGGTGTCGGTGATCAGCAGGTCGAGGTCGGACAGGCCGGCATGCCGGCACAGGCTCACCGCACCCACCTTGCTGTGGTCGGCCAGCAGGATGCGCCGGCGGGCGCTGCCGAGCATCCGCCGCTTCACCGCGGCCTCGGCCGGGTCCGGCGTGGTCAGGCCGCGGTCCACCGAGATCGCGTTGGCGCCCAGGAACGCGACGTCGACGTTGATCTCGGCCAGCGCCCGGGCGGCCCAGTCGCCCACCTCGGCCCGGGTCAGCGGGCGCACCCGGCCGCCCAGCGTGACGACGGTCAGCAGCGGCCGGTCGATCAGGGCCAGCGCGATCGTCAGGGTGTTGGTGTAGACGGTGAGCTCCCGGTCCGCCGGGAGCACCTCGGCCAGGCGTGCGGTGGTCGAGCCCGCGTCGATCAGGATCGCGCCGCCGGCCGGCAGGTGGGCCAGGGCGGCGGTGGCGATGCGGGTCTTCTCCGCGGCGTACCCGGTGCGCGTGGACACGGCCGGCTCGTACGACAGCCGCCCGACCGGCACCGCGCCGCCGTGCACCCGGCGCAACAGGCCCTGGCGGTCCAGCTCGATCAGATCCTTGCGGACCGTCTCGTTGGTGACGTTCAGCCGGGCCGCCACGTCCGCCGCGTCCACCCGCCCGGTGGTCCGCAGCTCGCTCATGATCGCCTGCCGTCGTTCCGCTGCGTACGGCGCCCGGCGGGCCGGCCGGGACCCGCCGGCCGAGGTGATCGCGGACATCACCGGCGGCCCTCATCCGGCGCCGGGAACTCGGCCGGGCCGGCATAGAGGCCGGCGGCCATGCCGGCGAGCAGGGCGGCGCCGCGGGCACCGGCCTCCTCGATCCCGGGGTTGCTGAGCGGGCCGAGCATCCGTCGTTTCACCGCCAGCAGCGCCTCGCTGCGCGCCCAGCCGCCGGTCACCACCAGCCGGCGGTGCTCGCCGGCCACCGCGGACATGGCCGAGTGGACGACCGCCGCCTGCGCCGTGACCGCCTCCAGCGCGGCGCGCCACAGGTCGGCCGGTGACACACCGCTGCCGATGCCGGACACGGTCAACGCCTCGTCGTCGACGCCGCTGACCGTCACTGCCGGACCGGCCCGGCGGTCCGCGGCGGGCCGGTCCCGGGAGAGCCGCGCGATCGCCTCGCGATCCAGGGCGGGCAGGTCCCGGGACGTCCGGCCGAGCAGGGCCAGGATCCGTTGCAGGGCCAGCCCGCCCTGGGTGCCGCCGAGCAGGCACCACCGGTCGGCCAGCACGTGCCAGCCGGTGGTGATCCCGCCGCCGGCCAGCTGGACCACCGCCGCGCCGTCGAGTCCGGCCTCGGCGGTGCGGATCAGCGCCTCCGCGGTGCCGCACGAGTCGAGCACGTCCCCGGCGCCGGCCGCTCCCGCACCGATGGCCGCCGCCTGATGGTCGTGCCCGGCCACGGTGAGCACGGCCCCGGCCAGCCGGGCTGGACCGGCGGCGGCATCGACCCGGCCCAGCGGGGTGCCGGCGGTGACCAGGCCGGGCATCAGCGACGCGGCCGCCCCGGACCAGTCCAGCGCCTCCGGCCACCAGGCCCGGCTGCTCAGCCCGAGCCACCCGGTCCGCGACGCGAGGGACTGCTCGGCCGACTCCGCGCCGCCGAGCCCGCGCACCACCCACTCGGCGACGTTGAACCGCCGGACCGCCCCGCGCAGCTCCGGATGGTGGGTGAGCAGCCACCGGTGTTTGGTCAGCGACCACTGGCCGCGCAGCGGCAGCCCGGTGTGCCGCGCGAACCGGTCGGCGCCCACCGTCGCTGCCAGATCGGCGACCTCGGTCCGGTCCCGGATGTCGTGCCAGGCGATGACCGGCCCCAGCGGATCGCCGCGCCGGTCCACCAGCACTCCCGACTCACCCATGCTGGTCACGCCGACCGCCACCACCGGTCCGCCGGGCGCCTCGGCCAGGGCCGCGGCCAAGGCCGTCCGGGCCGACTCGAGCACCGCCGCCGGGCTCATCTCGGCGCCGTGCGCGGTGGTCTGCCACGGGGTGTCCGACCGGCCCTGGCTCAGCGGTCTGCCGTCCGCGGTGAACACGACCGCCTTGCTTCCGGTGGTGCCCACGTCCAAGCCGACGAGCACGGTGACCTCCGGCCTTGCCATGTTGCGTTTCGATGGATAGCGTTGCGTTTCGTTGGGGTGGTGTCAAGAGGAGGGCTCCGTGCCGCTCGTCAGCACGCAGGAGATCATCGATGACGCCCGCGCACGCCGGGCCGGCGCGGCGGCCTTCAACGTCATCACGCTCGAGCACGCCGAGGCCATCGTGACCGGTGCGGACCAGGCCGGCCGGGCGGTGATCCTGCAGATCAGCGAGAATGCGGTGAAGTTCCACGGCGGCCGGGTCGGTCCGATCGCGGCCGCCGCCGCCGCGGTGGCCGCCGCGGCCGCGGTGCCGGTGTCGCTGCACCTCGACCACGTGGCGGACGAGACCCTGCTGCACCGGGCCGCCGACGCCGGCTTCAGCTCGGTGATGTTCGACGCGTCGCACCTGGACTATGCCGGCAACGTCGCCGCCACCCGCGCCGCCGGCCGGTGGGCGCACCGGCACGGCCTGCATCTGGAGGCGGAGCTCGGCGAGGTGGGCGGCAAGGGCGGTGCCCACACTCCCGGCGTGCGGACCGATCCGGGCGAGGCCGAGGCGTTCGTGGCGGCCACCGGCGTCGACTCGCTGGCCGTCGCGGTGGGCAGTTCGCACGCGATGACCACCCGCACCGCGCGCCTGGACCACGACCTGATCACCCGGCTCCGCGACGCCGCCGGTATCCCGCTGGTGCTGCACGGATCGTCCGGGGTCGCCGACGACGAGCTGCGCGGCGCGGTGGCGGCCGGCATCGTCAAGGTCAACATCGGCACCATCCTCAACGTCGCGTTCACCGCGGCGGTGCGCGACGTGCTGGCCGATCCGGCCGTGGTCGACCCCCGCACCTACCTGGCTCCGGCGCGCACCGGGATCGCCGAGGTGGTGCGGCGGATGGTGTCAGTGCTGACCGACGGGTGACCTGCCGGTGTCAGCCCTGCGGGTCGTCCAGCCGGAAGCCCACCTTCATGGTCACCTGCACGTGCCCGACCTCACCGTGCTCCAGGTGCCCGCGGATCTCGGTGACCTCGAACCAGTCCAGGTTGTGCAGGGTCTGCGACGCCCGCTTCACCGCGTTGCGGATCGCCTGGTCGACACCGTCGGGTGAGCTGCCGACGATCTCGGTGACCCGGTACGTGTGGTTGCTCATGGGACTTCCCTTCGCTCGCTGCCGGCCGCCGTCGGCGGTGTGCTGATCGTGCCACTTATGGCTCGCCGAGTGGACTGATCGCCGTCTGCCGACTAGTCAGAGACATCGGAGGTGGACGATGCGTTCTGGACGCTGGATGGTGGCCGCGGCCGTCGCCATGACGATGATCATCTCGGGGGCGCCCGCTCCGGCGGCCGCCGCATCGCCCGCAACCACGCTGGCCGGGCTCGACCTGGCCCGGGCCACGGTGCTGGACATGCAGGTGGCGATGAACCGGCGGCGGCTCACCTCGACCGCCCTGACGGCGGTGTACCTGGCCCGCATCCGGCTGCTCAACCCGAAGCTGCACGCGGTCATCGAGACCAACCCGGACGCGTTGCGCGACGCGGCGGTCAGCGACCTGCACCGACGCCGGCACGGCGCCCGCAGTGCCCTCGAGGGCATCCCGGTCCTGCTCAAGGACAACATCGACACCGCCGACCGGACCCGCACCACGGCCGGTTCGCTGGCCCTGGCCGCCTCCCGGCCGGCCCGGGACGCGTTCCTGGTGCGCCGGTTGCGTTCCGCCGGGGCGGTGATCCTGGGCAAGGCCAACCTGTCGGAGTGGGCCAACTTCCGGGACACCGACTCGTCCAGCGGCTGGAGCGCACGGGGTGGGCAGACCAACAACCCGTACGTCCTGGACCGCAACGCGTGCGGCTCGTCCAGCGGCTCGGCGGTGGCCGCCGCGGCGTACCTCGCGGCCGTCACCATCGGCACCGAGACCGACGGGTCGATCGTCTGCCCGGCCGGCGCCACCGACACGGTCGGCGTCAAGCCCACCCTCGGCCTGGTCAGCCGCACCGGTGTCATCCCGATCTCGGCGCAGCAGGACACCGCGGGCCCGATCACCCGGACGGTGACCGATGCCGCCGCCGTGCTGTCCGTCATCCAGGGGGTCGACCCGGTCGACGCGGCCACCGCCGGCGCGGGCCGGTACGCCCGCCGGGACTACCTGCGGACCCTGGATCCAGGTGCGCTGCGCGGCAAGCGGATCGGCGTGTGGCGTGGCGGCGGCGCGGAGCAGGAGGACGTGGCCCCGGTGCTGACCGCGGCGGTCGCGACGTTGCGGGCCCGCGGAGCCACCGTCGTCGACGACGTGGACCTGCCCGGCCTCGCCGAGGCGTTCGAGAACGAGTTCCCCGCCCTGCTGGTGGAGTTCAAGCACGACATCAACGCCTATCTGGCCGCCCGGCCGGGACCGCACCCGGGCACCCTGGCCGGCCTGATCGAGTTCAACCGGGCCAACGCCGAGACCGAGCTGCGCTGGTTCGGCCAGGACATCTTCGAGGCCGCACAGCAGACCTCCGGCGACCTTACCGACCCGGCGTACGTGGCCGCCCGCGCCGCCGCGACCGGCAGTGCCCGGCGCGCCATCGACAGTGCCATCGCGGCGCACCACCTGGACGCGATCCTGGCGCCGACCAACGGACCGGCCTGGGTCACCGACCTGGAGAACGGCGACGACTTCAGCGATTTCGTCAGCTCCTCCGGCCCGGCCGCGGTGGCCGGCTACCCGAACGTCACGGTGCCGGCCGGGCACGCCGACGGGGTGCTGCCGCTGGGCATGTCGTTCTTCGGTGGGCGGTGGAGCGAGCCGGCGCTGTTGTCCGTCGCGTACGCCTTCGAGCAGGCGACGCAGGCCCGGCAGGTGCCGCGCTACCAGCCCACGCTGCCGTCGGCGACCGCGCCGGCGCCGACCGACCGGCGGGTGCCGGTGGGGTGAGCCGGACGGCAGGATGGGAGGCATGAACGTCCGGCGGATGGTCAGCGGTGTGGTCCTGACCGGTCTGCTCGTGGCCGGGTCGGCGTGTGACGGCGGCGCGGCCGGGCGGCCCGGGCCGGCCGCGACCGGGCAAGGTTCACCCGCGGCCGCCGCCGGGCACGGGTCGCACACGCCCGCGCCGGAGTCGCCGCCGCTGCGCGACGGGGAGCGGTTCGTCACGCTGTCGCTGCCCCGGGCGTACACTCCGGCCGCGCCCAACGGCGGCACCGACGAATACCGGTGCTTCCTGGTGGACCCGGGCCTGACCGGCAACGCCTTCCTGACCGGCAGCCGGTTCCTGCCGCAGAACGCCGCCGTCGTGCACCACGCGATCTTCTTCCGGGTGATGCCGGCACAGGTGCAGATCGCCCGCCAGGTCGACGCGGACAGCGCGGGGGAGGGCTGGACCTGTTTCGGTGACGCCGGCATCCCGGGCGACGCGGCCTGGGTGGCGCACTGGGCGCCGGGTGTCGGCGAGACCGGGCTGGCCGCCGACCTGGGTTATCCGATGCCGGCCGGTAGCCGGCTGATCATGCAGGTGCACTACAACCTGCTCGGCGTGCCGCGC
>DASSAL010000140.1:0-11775 GCA_035685405.1 Actinoplanes sp.
CGGCACGCCGCTGGCGAATGGACGGTGTCCACGGAGCTGACGCTGGACCTGAGCCCGGACGGCAGCGAGCCGGCGTGCGGCCGGTCGCGGTGGCGGCCCAGCGGACGGTCCGGGCTGCCGCCCAGCGGGAGCGGGCCCGGATCGCGACGGTACGCCGGGCGCGGGTAAAGGCTCAGGCGAGAATTCGAGCGATCGAGGTACGACAGGCCGAACAGCGCGCGGCCGAGCGCCGGCGCGGGCCGGATCCACGCCGTGTGACGACACCTCGGAAAGCCCGGATAACCGTCCGCGTAAAGGGCGTTTCCGCGCGCATGGCCGCGGTCGTCGCCTATGCGCGTGCCCAGGTCGGAAAGCGTTATCGAAGCGGTGGCGAGGGCCCGAATTCGTTCGACTGCTCGGGATTCACCAAGCGGGCGTACGCACAGGCGGGCATCCGGTTGCCGCATTCCTCCGGCGCTCAGGCGGCCCGGGCGCGGAAGATCTCGCGCAACCAGGGGCGCCCGGGCGACCTGGTCTACGGGCCCGGCCACGTCGGCGTGTACATGGGCGGCGGCATGATGATCGACGCGGGCAATCGGCGTACCGGGGTGGTGTTCCGCCGGCTCTATGCGGGGCTGGGAATCGCCCGGTTCTGACGACCGTCCGGTCTTCGCAGCCAGCCGGACCGGTGTCGGCTACCGGCCCGGACAGCAGTCGGCACCCGTCCCGGTGGGCGGGTGCCGACTTGCTGGCCGCCGGTCCGGCGACCGATCACCACCGGGCGCGGGGATCTCAGCCGCACACACCCGGTCGGATGCCTGACAGAAGTATTGCCCGGCGCTACCCGGAAAGCCCGCACCACGTGTGCGTTCCGGGGTGGACGGCACGACGACCCGTCATCCGGTTACGCTCGGTCCCGTTGGGAATGCACCTGCCGTCTCACCCGACTGCCGGAAGGACACCAGCATGAGCCTTGACCGCGCCATCGCCCCGGATCCGTACGATCTTCTCCCCGCGGTCCCGTCCTTCACGGTGACCAGCACGGACATCGCGGACGGGCAACCACTTGACGAGCTGTTCGCTCACCAGAGCGTGGGCGGCAAGAACGTGTCGCCGCAGCTGTCCTGGTCCGGGTTCCCGGACGAGACCCGCGGGTTCGTGGTCACCTGCTTCGATCCGGACGCGCCGACCGGCAGCGGTTTCTGGCACTGGTCGCTGGTGAACCTGCCGGCCTCGGTCACCGCCCTGGAGCGCGGCGTCGACCCGTTGCCGGAGGGCGCGTTCTGCGTCCGCAACGACTACGGGGAAGCGGGCTACGGCGGTGCCGCGCCCCCGCCCGGCGACCGCCCGCACCGGTACGTGTTCGCGGTGCACGCACTGGACGTCGACCGGCTGGAGGTGCCGGAGAACGCCACCCCGGCGTACGTCGGATTCAACCTCGCGTTCCACACCCTGGCCCGGGCCACCATCCGGCCCACCTTCCAGGTGCGCGGCTGATCGTGGACATGAAGAAGCCCGCCGGACATCCGGCGGGCTCTTCTCATCGGGACGTGCGCGCCACCACGAAGACGGACTGGCCGAACGGCGGCTTCACGATGCTCTCGACGGCCTTGGTCACGGGCAGCACCACGCTGTCGTACACCTTGACCATCGGCCCCTCCTTGGGAGCCAGCTTGAAGATGCTGGTGGCACCGTAGTAGCCGATCAGGCCGAGGGCGTTGGCGTAATGCAGCTTCTCGATCTCCAGGCCGGCCTCGGTCATCGCCGCGCGCATCGTCTTCTTGGTGTACCGGCGGATGTGGCCGGTCGCGATGTCGACCGCGCTCATGGCGAACATGAAAGCCGGCACGATCAGGATGATCCGGCCACCCGGGCGGACCAGCTCAGCCATGCTGCGCAGCGCCCCGACGTGGTCCTCGATGTGCTCGAGCACGTTGTAGGACACCGCGGCGCTGTATTCGCCGGACGCGTCGGCGGCCGGGAGCAGTATCTCCCGGACGTCGATGTTCGGGTGGTCGGCCAGGCGCTCCTTGAGCTGCACCAGCCGGTCCGGGTCGGCTTCGGTCGCGGTGAACCGGGGGAGGTGCTCGGCCCACTCCAGCGCGTAGTCGCCGAGCCCGCTACCGATCTCGATCGGGTTGTCTCCCAGGTACGGGAGGGCGAGCTCGATGAACCAGCGACGGTGGTTCACGGCCGTGGCGAGGCCCTCGAGCACCTCGGACTGGATCCGCTGGTCTCCAGTGATGTCTGCCATACGTAAGGTTCCCTCGTCTTGCCTATCCGAGCTGACAGCGGGACCGGACGAGTTAACCATCCGGATCTGGGGGACGAAAGTTGAGCGGGGGGTGGCCCTGCTTTTTTTGCCTGATTGAGACATTGCTCTGGGGGTACCCACGGTCGTTAGGCCTCATGCACTCCGGGGTCGAGGTGCCCGGAATACGCATGTACATATCGGCTCGATCACGCATCGGCCGCCCGACACAGCAACGTTACCAACCTCGGTTAGGCTCGCCGATGCTATGACGATTACGGGTATTGACTCGACCGGCCGGTCGGCTGACGGGAACGCATCCCGGCGCCCGGGACTGGCCGACGCCGACGACCTGGACGCGGAGCTGATCGCCCTCGAGACCGGCGTGACCCGCCCGCCGATCTCCGTCATACCCGCTGCTGAGCCGGAAGAGGAGCTGCCCGCGCGGCCGCGCTTCTGGCGCTCTCTCACGTGGCGGGACGCGCTCGCCGTTCTGAGTTTCATTGCGGTATCGCTCTTCGTCACCGCGCCGTTGTGGCTCAATCTTGATCATGAGTTGCGCGACGATCCACAAGATCAAGCTTTCTTTGAGTGGATGATGGCGCACGGTGCACGCGTGCTCACGGACGGCGTTTATCCGTTCTTTTCCGATCGCATGAATTACCCCGATGGGGTGAACATGATGGCCAACACCTCGGTGTTGGCGATTTCGCTGCCGATGACGCCGATCACGCTGATGTTCGGTCCACATGTGGCGTTCAACGCATTTCTCACTCTCGCGTTGGCGGTCACCGGCATCTCGTGGTATTTGGTGCTCGCCCGCGTCTTCGTGGCGTCCCGCCTGGCCGCGTGGGTCGGCGCGCTGTTCTGCACGTTCGCGCCGAGCATGATCTCGCACGCCGGCGGTCATCCGAACATCGTCTCGCAATTCCTGGTGCCGCTGATCATCTGGCGGTGCCTCGCGCTGCGCGTACCGGGCAAGGCGCTCCGCAATGGCGCGATCCTGGCCGCCCTGCTCATCTGGCAGGCCTTCATCAACCTCGAGATCCTGTTCATGACCGCGGTCGGCCTGGGCCTGTTCTGCGCGGTCCTGGCGGTAGCGCGCCGGCGCGCCCACCGTGGCGAGGTGGCCGCGTTCCTGCGCGGCCTCGGTGTGGCCGGCTCGATCACCCTGGCGGTGCTGGCCTACCCGCTGGCGGTGCAGTTCTTTGGTCCGCAGAGTTACCACGGCCTGCCGCAGTTCGTCCGGAACTTCGGTGCCGACCTGGGATCGTTCACGGCGTACGCGAGCCGCTCGGTGGCCGGCAACAGCGTCACCGCCGAGCGCCTGGCGCAGAACCCGGCCGAGGAGAACGCGTTCTTCGGCTGGGGCATGGTGATCCTCTTCTTCGGCCTGGTGGTGTGGATGCGCCGCAGTGTGGCGGTGGTCACCATGGCCGGCATCGCGGTGCTGTTCGCAGCCTTCTCGCTGGGTCCGCGCATCTTCCTGAACGGCATCAACACCGGCATTCCGGGCCCGTGGGCGGTGCTGCACAGCGTCCCGGTGTTGAACTCGGCGGTGCCCACCCGGTGGGCCTTGGCGATCGCCCCGGTGGTCGGCATCGTGCTCGCCCTGGGCTGCCAGCGGGCCATCGACCTGGTCCGGGCTCAGCCGTCCGCGCGAGGCCCGGTGCGGGTAGCGATGATCACCGCCGTCGCGATGGCCCTGGTCCCGCTGGCGCCGACGCCGCTGCGCAGCGCCCCGATGGCCCCGGTGCCGCAGTTCGTCACGTCCGGCCAGTGGCGCCAGTACGTCGACGAGAATCACACCATGGTCACCCTGCCGCTGCCCGACAGCAGCTACCCGGACCCGCTGCGCTGGTCCGCATACACCGGCCAGGACCTCCGCATCGCCAGCGCGTACGCCCTGCTGCCCAACCAGAACCCGCTCGACCCGGCCGACCGCACCGCGCTGTTCTCGCCGCCGTGGCGGCCGACCAGCGGCCTGATGGCGTCGATCCGGCAGGGCAACCCGATCCCGGAGATCACCGACACGCGGCGCGAGATGACCCTGGCCGACCTGCGCTACTGGAAGGCCGGCGTGATCGTGCTCACCCCGCAGGTCCGGGACATCGAGATGCTGCGGGCGATGACCGATCTGCTCGGCTTCGAGCCGGCCTGGACCGGCGGCGCCTGGGTGTGGAACGTCGGGCCGCTGGTCGACGACCCGACCACGGTGCTGACCGGCCCGGAGATCTCCTGACCGGCGACTGACGCCGGCGCCACCTCGGCCACGCGTCTGATGGTGATCGGCGCGGCCGGAGCCGCCGGTCGCGGGCGGGTGGCCGGCTTCGGTGAGCCGGGCTGGCGAGCGAAGCGAGGGCGACCCATTCCCGCAGCCGGCAGCGAGGACGGCTGCGGAGCGCAGCGTGCAGCCGCCGGAACGACCTCGGTGGGAACGACGGTCCGTACCCCGACGTCAGCTACGACCGAATCTTTGATCTTTTAGAACTTGATGCAGCAGCCGTGACAGATCTTGGGCTGCGGCAGGGTGAAGGCCAGGCAGCAGGTCTTGCGCTCGACGTCGAGGCGCCCGTTGGGGGACGGGACCAGCTCGATGAGATCGGCCACGTCCAGCGTGGTGAGCAGGGTGTCGATCATCGCCGCGGACGAGCCCGGCAGGACGTCGGGCGAGCGCAGCACCGCGTAGGCGACACCGGAGGCGAGCGAGCCGAGCAGGGTGCGCTTGCCCAGCCGGACCTTGCCGTGGATGGCCTCCAGCATCGGCGTCAGGTGCTCGTCGAGCAGCGACTGCCGAAACGCCGTGAGCAGCTCGGCCTCGTCGGGCACGACGCGGACCTGGGGCAGGCCGCTGAGCGCGAGCGGGTCGGAGGGCAGCACCGCGACCGGGATATCGGCCCGCAGGCCCAGGGTGATCAGCGGGCGCGGGTCGTTGAAGTGCATGAGCACGTCGTCCGCGGTGAGCAGCGGCACCCGGCGCGCGGAGGCCCAGCCCAGCACGGCCGGCAGGGCCAGCCAGTAGGTGTACGCCTTCCAGGCCAGAGCGGCGGCGGCGTGCGGCTGGGCGTTCCACCGGTGGCGGGCCGCGTCGAGCAGTGTGTCCAGCTCGGCACCGGCCAGTTCGGCCGTGGGCATCCAGCCGGCGGGGTCGCTCACCAGCAGGTCGGGGGCGAGGCCGGGGAGCTGGGTGCTGGTGCCGAACATGGCACGCAGCGTCGCGGTCACCGGCGCGAGGGGCTGGTCGCCGCCGGGCAGCACCAGGCGGTCGACGGCGGCGGTCACCGGGTGTGGCGGTAGGGGCGCTTCGTCTGCCGGGTCACCGCTCTCACCTCGCTGCCACGCTTCGTCGGGGGCGTTCAGGAAGACCCACCGTACCTTGCTAAGCCTAACCTAAGAGCACCGGGTACCCACCTTCTTCGGGTGAATACGCTCCGCGAGGGTGACCTGACATACCGTTGCGGCGTTGCCGGTTTCGTCAAGGCATTTGTCGGCAACGCGCTACTAGCCCCTTCCGGACACGGGGAGTTAGCGACACTGAACTTCCCGACGCGAAGGGGACATCTGTGATGACCACCTCGCCCGTCGAGCGGGCTGCCGACGAGTTCGTCTCCGCGCTGGCCCAGTGGCGCACCGAGCGCGGCATGACGAAGAAGCAGCTCGCGGCGCGGATGGGTTTCGACCCGTCGTACGTCAGTCACGTCGAGGGCCGCCGGCACAAGCCCACCGAAGACTTCGCCCGGCGCGCCGAGGCGGTGCTTGCCGCCGGCGGAGCGATCTGGCAGCGGTTTCAGGAGTACGACGAACTGCGGCACGCCCGCGGCGGCGTCCCGCTGCACCGGGACCCGCCGGTGCCCGCGCAGTGGCTGCCGCCCGGCACCGGCTTGATCGTCGAGCGGGAGGTCGCCGAGCTGGTGTACACCGACCGCGCCTACCGGTGCCGGGTGAAGCGGTGGCTCTACAACGCCGGCACCGACCCGGTCACCCGGTATCTGATGAAGATCTCGGTGGACCGGTACCCGCTGGACCCGTCCGGTTCCAACCGGCACCACCGCCAGCACCCGCTGACCTTCCAGGAGCTGGACATCGAGGCGGTGGCCGGCGAGGGCGACGCGGCCGAGCCCATGCACCAGCGGCTCAAGCTGGACCGGGACGCGGCCAAGGAGGTGTGGCTGATGTTCGCCAACGACCATGGCCAGTTCCCCCTCTATCCCGGCGAGCGGACCACCATCTCGTACGCCTACACCGTCGGCGAAGAGAAGTGGGGTCAGTGGTTCCAGCGGGCGGTGCGGCTGCCCACCCGGAAGCTGACCGTACGCCTGAACTTCCCGATCGAATTCGAGCCGCAGGTGTGGGGCGTGGAAACGTCTCTTGCGGCTGAGGTACCCGTACGGACGCCGCTCGAACGCCACAACGAGGGTGATCGGGCCATCTTCGAGTGGTCCACCGACGCGCCGGCGCTGAACGCCCGCTACCGGCTGGAGTGGCGGTTCCGGGGAGCGGGCGCGCCGACGTACGAGGACATGGCGCCGGTGCACAAGCCGCCGGTTGTGCCGGAACAGCGCGCCTCCCAGCGAATGCGCGGAGCCGGCATCGTGCAGCGCGGGTCCGACCTCCTTCGCCAGCGGGCGCAGCACTTCCACCTGCCGCGGGAGGAGGCGGCCGCCCGGGACGTGATCGACAGGTTGCTCGGCACCCTCGACCGGCTGGAGTCGCTGCACGACTTCAGCAAGGGCGTCGGGCTGGCCGCGCCCCAACTCGGCCTGTCGGTCGCCGCCGCGGTGGTCCGGCCGCCGGATTCCCTGACCGAGCCGGTGGTGCTGCTCAATCCACGCGTGGTGAGCGCATCCCGGGAGACCGACGAGCAGTACGAGGGGTGTCTCTCCTTCTTCGACTACCGCGGGCTGGTGGCGCGGCCGCTGCGGGTCGAGGTGGAACATGCGCGGTTCGACGGTACGCGGATGATCACCTCGTTCGAGCTGGCGATGGCCCGCCTGGTCAGCCACGAGATCGACCACCCGGAGGGCCGGCTGTACGTGGACCGGATGGCCGCCGAGGCCGCGCTGGTCCCGGTGTCGGAGTACCAGCACACCGGGCAGCCCTGGTCGTACTAGGTTCAGTTGAACGCGTCGTACTTCACCCGGATGGACGGCACCTGCAGCTCGGCCAGCGTCTTGAGGGTGGCCTTGACCATGGCGCCGGACCCGGACACGAAGAAGTCGTGCTCGTTCCAGGGTCCGTACCGGGCCACCACCTCCGAGATGTTGCCCTGCTCGCCGGGGAAGGTGGGATCCTCGCTGCAGGCGGGCACCACGGACAGCCACGGGTAGCGTGCGGCCAGCCGGTTCAGCTCGGCCAGGTCGTACAGGTCGTCGCGGTTGCGGGCGCCGAAGAACACGTGCACCCAGCGGGTCCGGTTGTACCGGGTGAGCTCCTCGAGTAGCGACCGGATCGGGGCCAGGCCGGTGCCACCGGCCACGAACACCGCATCCCGGGTCGATCGCCGGTCCAGGGTCATCGTACCCATCGGCGCGGCCAGCCGGATCATGTCGCCCACCTGCAAGCGGCGCACCAGCGCGCTGGACACCCAGCCGGCGCCGACCGCGCGGACGTGGAACTCCAGCGTGTTGTCCCGTCGTGGGGCGTTGGCGGGCGAGTAGGTTCGCCACAGCCGCGGCTGGAACCGCGGGCACTCCACGCTCAGGTACTGCCCGGCGCGGAACTCCAGCGGTTGCATCGGCAGCACCGTGAAGACCGCGATGTCGTTGGCCCGGCGTTCGTGCGCGATCACCTCGGCATACCAGTACGGGGGGTTGGTGTCGGCATCCGCACCGGCCAGCATCTTCGCGGCGATGACGGCGTACGCGTCGGCCCACGCCTGGTCGTACTCGACGCTCCACTCCTGGCCGGCGTAGTGGCGCATGGCCTCGATCAGCGCGCCACCGACCACCTCGTAGTGCTCGGGTTCCACGTGAAACTTCCGATGATCACGACCTAATGACCGCAGGTAGTCGTCGAACTTCTCCGGATCCTCCAGCGTCTGCACCGCGGTGACGATCGCGTTCAGCAGCCGGGATCGCTGCACGTCCATGTGCACCGGGAAGAGATCGCGAAGATCGGGGTGAGACAGGAACATGCGCGCGTAGAAGTAGCCGGCCACCTGGTCTTGGTGCTCCTCGACGAGGCTCCAGCTCTCCTTGAGCAAGCGTGCCAGGTCTCCCATGGATTCAGGGTGGTCACAGTTGTCGGCATCCCGACGCACGAAAAGTGCGACGTGGTCCTTCACGGCGTAACCCGTTGGTGTGCTTGACGTTTGCCGCGACCTTAAGGTTGACGCGTGACCACCGAAGTCGATCGCCGCTCCCTGGGCGTCGAGGTCGTTCTCGTCCTGCTGTTGTCCCTCGGCGCGAGTGCGGTGTACGCGGTGGTCTCGCTGATCGCCAAGCTCACCGCCGGCCCGCTGTCCCAGCAGACCGCGACCCTCAACCCGTCGCAGTCGCCGCGGCCCTACCTCGATCTGACGTACCAGCTGCTGGGCATCTTCTTCGCGTTGATCCCGGTGGCGTTGGCGCTGTTCCTGCTGGGGCCGGCGCGATCCGGGCTGGGCCTGGACCTGCGTCATCCGCGATCCGACCTGGGCTGGGGGACGGCGCTGGCCGCGGTGATCGGCATACCGGGTCTGCTGCTGGTGTATGTCGCGGCGCTTCTCGGACTGAACGCGCAGATCGTGCCGGCCGCCCTGCAACCGGTCTGGTGGGCGGTGCCGGTCCTCATCCTCAAGGCGATCGAGAACGCGGTGCTGGAGGAAGTGATCGTCGTCGGATACCTGATCACCCGGCTGCGGCAGCTCCGCCTGCAGCTGTGGCACGTGGTGCTGATCTCCGCGGTGCTACGCGGGTCCTACCACCTCTATCAGGGCTTCGGCGCCTTCCTCGGCAACGCGATCATGGGACTGGTGTTCGCGCTGTTCTTCCTCCGGCGCCGGCGGGTGATGCCCCTGATCGTGGCGCACACGCTGCTAGATGTCGCGGCGTTCGTGGGGTACACCGTGTTGCCGGAGCGGTGGCTGTCCTGGCTTTAGCCCTTGGTCAGCGCTCGCCGGTAGAAGTTCGTTGCTTTCGCACCCATCGTCCGGGAGCCGTTGCGACTGATCATGATCGCGGCCAGCATCGTCGTGCCGGGGAAGAACCGGTTCACGCCCTTGACCACGGTCCAGGCCGCGCCCTGTGCCGCCACCATCCGCCCGAGCCGCGTCACCGCGTCGGTGAGCCGGGTGTCCTCCTCATAGACCGGCTGCCGCGCGGTGGCCAGCGCCGCTTCGGCCGCCGCGGCGTCCGGGTGCGCGCCGGTGAGCACCAGCAGATCAACGGCCCGCTGCGGATCGGTCGGATCCAGGCCGTAGGCAGCGGCGACGTGCAGGACCAGCTCGGCATAGGTGAACGCGTTGGCGCCGAGCAGAGCAACCGGCGAGTACGAGCCGGCCACAGCCGCGAAGATGCTGCTCAGACCGCCGGCCCGGGTGAACTGGGCAACGGCTAGCCGGGCCACCGCGTCCGGCGTGGCGGCCGGGTAGTCGGCATAGGTGCGGCGCGCCCATTCGCGGGCGCGCGGCCCGATGGTCTGAGTCGCCGCGAGGGCCAGCAGCTCCGGCGCGTGCCCCGGATCTGCGACGATTTTGGCCCAGGCCTCGGTGCGTGCCGGGGTCTCCTGCTGGGCCTGCGCGGCCAGGTCGCGGGCCCTTGCGCGTGTCGCCATCTCTTCCGACTGCGGCGTTTTTGTCGTCGTCTCTGCTTCCGTCTTCGTCGTCGTCTCTGCTTCCGTCGTCTTCGCCGCCGTCGCCCTCTTCCTCGCCGCGGTCCGGGCGGCCGCGTCGGCTTCAGCCTGGGCCGGCGTCGCGGCCGAGGGCCCCATCACCAGCGGCCGCGTCGTGACATCGTCCGCCTTCTGAGGCACCTCCGTGACCGGCGAAGACACCGTTTCCACCTCAGCGGCTGACGGCCCGGGTTTGCGCTGGGCCGGCGGTGCGGTCTTCTTGACCGGCGCCTTGGCCGCCTTGCGTGCCGCCTTCTTCGCCGGCGCCGCCTTGGCAGCCTTCACGGGAGCGGCCTTGGGCACCGAGTCCGCGGGCTTTGCTGGTTCCGCCGCCTCGATCGGCGCCACGTGCTCCGCAGGTTCTGCCGTTCCGGAGGGCACGGCGTGCTCCGCCGGCTTAGCCGACGTGGCTGGCTTCCCACGATCGGCCGGTGCGGCCTGCTTGGCCGGTGCGGCGTGCTTGGCCGGTCGGACCTGCTTCACTGGCTCCGCCTTTGCTGCCTTGGCCGGTTTGCTCGTCGCCGGGTCAGCGTTCGCCCGCTCGGTGCCCCCCGGTCCCTCCTTCGCCGGCGCGGTCTTCGCCTTACCCGGCTGGTCGTCTTGGCGCGCCGACGCTTTCCGAGCAGGTTGAACGGGAGCGGCCCGCCGCGGTGCTGCCGTCCTGTCCGTCGCGGGTTGGCGCCCGGTTGCGGGTTCGCGCCCGGTTGCGGGTTGGCGCCCGGTTGCGGGTTCGCGCCCGGCTGCGGCCTCCTCATCCGCGGTGGGTGGTTGGAAGGTCACCGCCGGCGGCGCCTTGGCAGCCCGACGGGGTGCCCGCTCGGCCGGCTTGTTCTGCGGCACAGGCTGCTCCGGCATACTGAACGCGGCCCGCGGGTTACGCGACCGAGGCGCCTCGCGCCCGGCCCGCTGCGGCGGCTTCTCCTCCATCCGCGAGAGCCTAACCGGATGTGCGCATTTTCACCCGCCTCCCCGCGGGCGTGGCCAACTTCTATCTCCGCTGCGCCCGTACCCGCAACGCCCTCCGGCCCGCCTCCCCTCCTCTTTGCCCGCCCCCAAGCGGGTCCGGTATCCTCGACGGTCGGTGGCCTAGCCGCCACCAGGGAGACTTCGCCTAGTCTGGTCTATGGCGCCGCACTGCTAATGCGGTTGGGGTTTATCGCCCCTCCCGGGTTCGAATCCCGGAGTCTCCGCGCGCCAAGCCGCTGTGTATGCTTGCGACGCACCACGCGCCCGTAGCTCAATGGATAGAGCATCTGACTACGGATCAGAAGGTTAGGGGTTCGAGTCCCTTCGGGCGCGCTTCCGGTCGATGACCTCTCACCTGCGGTGGGAGGTCGTTTCGTTTGCTGAGGTCGGCTCGGTGAAGATCGCCGGATGCACGTGTTGCTCACGAATTGCTCACGACGCCTTCCGCTTGGGGCGGTGCCGGGTCAAGAGCTTGGACGCCTTCTCGACTTGCTTCGCCGTCTCCTTGCGCAGCAGGTGCTTGTACACGCGGCGGGTTACCTCGGGACCGGCGTGGCCGAGGATCATCTGCACCACCTCGATCGGAACGCCACCTGCCAGCATGAGCGAGCACGCGCCGTGTCGGGTGTCGTGCAACCGGATGGCAGGTAGGCGGCACTCGCGCACATGCCGTTCGAACTCGACCGTCACACGGTCCGGCCGCAACGGTGTGCCGTCCGGGCGGCAGAAGACCAGATCGTGCTCGTTGTAGTCCACGCCGAAGAATTCCC
>DASSAL010000141.1:0-11600 GCA_035685405.1 Actinoplanes sp.
GGTGCGTGGTCCGCGCCGGGAGACCCCGGCGACTGGGGCAGCACCGGGGAGTGGGGCCGCACCGGCGACGGGTTGACCACCCGCGCCCGGCGGGCCGACCCGCCGGACCCCGAGACCACCGGCGGCATCGGCCAGTTCATCAGCGGTCCGGGCCGCGAGATCCGCCCGCACCGGGCCGGCCGCGGTCCGGGCGCCGACCCCGCGCCGCAGCCGGGCGCAGCGCGCCGGTCCCGGCTGGCCGTGGCGGCCACGGTGGTGCTCAGCGCGACGGTGCTGCTGGGCGGTGCGGTGGCCGGCGTGGCGTACTTCAGCGGCGAGGAGTCCGGGCTGACCTCGGTGCTGCAGCTCGGCTCCGGCGACACCGGCGGCAAGGTGGCCAGCGCGCCGCTGGACGACCGTAAGACGGCCTCTTTCGAGTTGGTCGCGGCCACCACCAAGGTCACCGTACGCAGCCGGGACCTGGGCGACGACCTGTACCGGATCGCCTCGGCCGGCGACTCCGGCACCGCGCCCCGGCCGGTGCTCGAGGACAACCGGGTGCAGCTGCTGCTCTCGCCGGACGGCGACGGCGCCAGCGGTGTGGTCGAGGTGGTGCTGTCCAACAAGGTGACCTGGGGACTGCGGTTCGTCGGCGGCACCGACGAGCAGATCATCGACTTCACCGGCGGCCGGATCAGCGAGCTCGACCTGGCCGGCGCCAGCCGCCGGGTGGACCTCAACCTGCCCGCGCCCACCGGCACCGTCCCGGTCCGGGTGACCGGGGCGATCGAGGACTTCTCCATCACCTCGCCGGCCGGCAACCCGGTCCGGGTGCAGGTGGACAGCGGCGCCAAGACGGTCGCGGCCGGCGACCGCACGCTGCGCGACGTCGAACCGGGCTCGACCCTGACCCCGAAGGGCTGGAAGGTGCCGAACCGGTACGACGTCGATGCCGCGTCCCGCGTGACGCTGCTGTCGGTGCGCACCGCCGAGTGAGGCGCTAATCCAGCAGCAGCACGCCGGGATTCAGCAGACCCGCCGGGTCGAGGGCCGCCTTGACCCGGCGCATCGCGGCGATCTCGGTGTCCGAACGCGACAGTGACAGCCACCGCGCCTTGGCCCGGCCCACGCCGTGTTCCGAGCTGATGCTGCCGTCGCTGGCCGCCACCAGCCGCAGCACCGCGTCGCTGACCTGTTCCGCCGCGCCGCCCGCGTCCAGCACGTTGACGTGCAGGTTGCCCTCGCCGAGGTGCCCGAAGACGAACACCCGCGCGCCCGGCGCCACCGCGTCCACCGTGCCGGGCAGCTCGTCGACCAGGCCGGCCAGCCGGCGCAATGGGACGCTGACGTCCAGCTTGACCGGCACCCCGGCGGCGCTGATCGCCTCGGTGTGCGTCTCCCGGTAGGCCCACAGCCGCGCCACCCCGGTAACGTCCGAGGCCACCGTGGCGTCACGCACCGCCGCCGACTCGCCGAGCAGCTCCAGCAACTCGTCGGTCGGGTCGGTCCGGGCCGAGCACTCCAGCACCACGTACGCCGGATGGTCCTGGTCGAACGGCGCGGCCAGCCTGCCGTGCCGGCGCACCAGCTCCAGCCCGCCGGCCAGGAGCAGTTCGGCCGCGGACAGCGCGGGCAGCCCGGCCCGGGCGGCGGCGAGCAGGTCCAGGGCGCCCGGTACGCCGTCCACCGCCACCAGCGCCACGGCCCGCGCGGGCAGCAACGGAACCAGGCGCAGCCGGACCTTGGTGATGATCGCCAGCGTGCCCTCACTGCCGGCGAGCAGCTGCGTCAGGTCGTACCCCGTGTTGTCCTTGGTCAGGCCGACCAGCCGGCGCACCACGGAGCCGTCCGCCAGGACCGCCTCGATGCCGGTCAGCTGCTCTCGCATGCTCCCGTAGCGCACCACCCGCAGGCCGCCGGCGTTGGTGGCGACCAGGCCGCCGACGGTGGCCGCCGACCGCGCCGCCAGGTCCACGCCGAAGTCCAGGCCGGCCGCCCGGGCATGCTGCTGCAGGCGCTCCAGCGTCACCCCGGCGCCCGCGGTCACCTGCGCCTCGAGCGGGTCGACGTCGTCCAGGTCGGTGAGCCGGCCGAGGCTGAGCAGCACCTCACCGCCGGCCGGCACGCTGCCGCCGACCAGACCGGTGTTGCCGCCCTGCACGGTGATCGGCGCGCCCGCCTCGGCGCACACCCGGACCACCGCCGCCACCTGGGCGGTGGACGCCGGGCGCACCACGCACCGCGACGATCCGGTGAACCGGCGGGTCCAGTCGGTCTCGTACTGCGCCTTGAGGTCACCGTCGACCAGCACGTGCCGGGCGCCGACTTCGTTTTCCAGCCGGGCCAGCAGGTCACTCACGACAGCACACGCAGACGTACGGTCTGCTCCATCGCCCGCAGCTGGTTCAGCACCTCGTCGGAGTATCCGCTGGCGATGTCGGTGATCAGGTAGCCGTACTCGCCGCGGGTGCTCAGCAGCTGGCCTTCGATGTTCACCTTGTGGTCGGCCAGGATGCTGTTCACCTGGGCCAGCACGCCCGGGGTGTTGATGTGCACGTGCACGATCCGGTGCATGCCCTCCTGCGCCGGCAGGGCGACGCTGGGCAGGTTCACGCTCAGCGTGGTGTTGCCCTCCCGCACGAAGTGGGCGAGCTTGTTGGCCACGAAGTCGCCGATGTCCGACTGTGCCTCCTCGGTGGAACCGCCGATGTGCGGGGTGAGGATCACGTTGGGCAGGCCGCGCAGCTCGGAGACGAACTCGTCGCCGCGGCCCTTCGGCTCCTTCGGGAACACGTCGATCGCGGCGCCGACGATGTGCCCGCTCTCCAGCGACGCGCGCAGCGCCTCGTGGTCGACCACGATGCCCCGGGACAGGTTGAGGAAGATGCTGCCCGGGCGCATCCGGCGAAACTGGTCGGCGCCGAAGAACCCGGCGTTGCCCGGCCGGCCGTCCACGTGCAGGGTCACGATGTCGCTGGTCTCGAGCAGCTCCTCGAGGCTGGCGCAGCGGTGTGCGTTGCCCAGCGCCAGCTTGTCCGCGGTGTCGTAGAAGGACACGTGCATGCCGAGGCTCTCGGCGAGCACGGACAGCTGCGTACCGATGTTGCCGTAGCCGACGATGCCGATCCGCCGCCCGCGGATCTCGTGGCTGCCGTCCGCGGCCTTGTCCCAGACGCCCTGGTGCATGAGCGCGTTCTTCTCGGTGAGCCGGCGGGTCAGCGCGATGATCTCGGCGACCGCCAGCTCGACCACCGAGCGGGTGTTGGAGAACGGCGCGTTGAACACCGCGATGCCGTGCGAGGCCGCGGCGGCCAGGTCGATCTGGTCGGTGCCGATGCAGAACGCGCCGACCGCGACCAGGCTGTCAGCTTTGTTGAGGACGTCCGCCGTGACCTTGGTCTTGGAGCGGATGCCGAGCAGATGCACACCCTCGATGCGCTCGATCAGCTCGGCCTCGTCGAGGGCGTTGCGTACGGACTCGACCTGGTAACCCTCCGCCTCGAGCCGCGCCACCGCGTCGGCATGGATGCTCTCGAGCAGCAGGACTCGTACCTTGGCTTGGTCGATCATCACTTTCCGTTTCCTGTGGGCGTGCCTCGTCCGGGCCGCAACGCCGGAGCCCGGTTACCGGCTGTCCAGCCTAATCTGCGTTTTCAGCCACGGGAGCAGGGCGTCTGCCTGGGCTCGCTGGAACGCCCGCACCGTCGGAAGCCCCGGCGGAGGGGGCAGCCGGGCGAAATCCAGCAGGTATCCGGTGAACCCGATTACCACGTCGCGCTGCTCGCCGGTGAGCGCCATCGCACCGCCGTGCACCAGCACGTTCATCGCGAGCAGCGCGGTGTCCAGCCAGTCCGGCCCGATGCAGCCCCACGGCCAGTCGACGATGAAGACCTTGTCGTCCGGTGTGATCAGCATGTTGTCCGCGCGGATGTCGCAGTGCACCAACGTGGTGCCGCCGAGCGAGGCGGCCGCGCGGTCGCTGGCCGCGATCAGCTCGTCCAGGCGCGCCGCGAGCCAGGGGTCCAGGTCGGGCGGCGGGTCCGCCGCGATCCGGGCCCAGCTGGCGAAGGTGTGCGCCAGGCGGTCGGTGGCGGCGGGCGCGTCCGGCACCGGCGACGGGGTGAGGGCGTGGGCCAGGTCGCGCAGCGCGGTCACGGCCGCGTCGATCTCCGGCCGCACCCACGGCGTACGGGGGTGCCGGCCGTCGATGTCTTCGAAGATCAGCACCACCCACCCGCCGTCGTCGAACCCGCCCAGCAGCCGGGGCACCGGCGCCTGCGCCGGCAGCGCGGCGGTGATCCGCAACTCGTCGCGGGCCATCTCGGCGGACCGCTCGTTCACGGCCCGGGAGACGGCTTTGACAAAGGCACGTTCACCGGTACGGGTGACGACCCGATCCGCCGTACCCGGGGAGAACCCGCCCGGCTGTGATTCCGCGGACACGACCGGGGCGCCGAGCCGGTCCTCGACCGCGGCGCGGACCGGTCCCGGCAGGTCGGACCAGCTGATGCGGGTGCCAACGGCGGGGATCATGTGCCGATCCTGGCAGCTTTATGTCGTACCCGTGGGGCAGGATGCTCCCCATGAACGCAGCGGCCATCGAGACCTCCGGTCTGGTCAAAGCCTTCGGCGACAACCGCGCGGTCGACGGTGTCGACCTGACGGTGCCGGCCGGCACCGTCTACGGCCTGCTCGGGCCCAACGGAGCGGGCAAGACCACCCTGGTACGTGTGCTCGCCACGCTGCTGCGGCCGGATGGCGGCAGCGCGCGGGTGTTCGGCAACGACGTGGTGAAACAGGCCGACGCGGTGCGCGGCCGGATCAGCCTGACCGGGCAGTACGCCTCGGTCGACGAGGACCTGACCGGCACCGAGAACCTGGTCCTGCTGGCCCGCCTGCTCGGCTACGCCAAACCCCGGGCCCGAGAACGGGCCGCCCAGCTGCTCGAGGCGTTCGGGCTGACCGCCGCCGCCGACCGCCAGGTGAAGAAGTACTCCGGCGGCATGCGGCGGCGTCTCGACATCGGCGCCAGCATCCTCAACACCCCGGATCTGCTGTTCCTCGACGAGCCCACCACCGGCCTCGACCCGCGCAGCCGCAACCAGGTGTGGGACATCATCCGGGTGGTGGTCGCCAACGGCACCACCGTGCTGCTGACCACGCAATATCTCGACGAGGCCGATCAGCTGGCCGGCCGGATCGCGGTGATCGACCACGGTCGGCTGATCGCCGAGGGTACGCCGGGCGAGCTCAAGTCCTCGATCGGCGCGGGCACCGTGCACGTCCGGCTGCGCGACGCCGCCCAGCGCCCGGAGGCCGAGCGGATCCTGGCCCGCGAGCTGCAGACCGCGGTGACCCCGGACGCCGACCCGGTCGCCCTCACGGCCCGTGCCGGGGGCACCGGTTCCGACCGGGGCGCCGCCGAGCACGCCGCCCGGGCCCTCGCCGCGCTCGCCTCGGCCGGGATCGTCGTCGACGACTTCGCCCTCGGCCAGCCCAGCCTCGACGAGGTGTTCCTCGCGTTGACCGCACAGGAAGGGATCCGGGCATGAGCACCACCACGTCGCCGGCCGAGGCCGCGACCGTCTACACGCCGTCGCCGGAGGCGCTGGCCGCGGTGATGACCCGCAGCTCGCGGCCCCAGCGCCCCAGCGCGTGGGCGGCGTCGCTGACCTTCGGCTGGCGGGCCATTCTCAAGATCAAGCACGTTCCCGAGCAGCTGTTCGACGTGACCGCTTTCCCGATCATCATGACCCTGATGTTCACCTATCTGTTCGGCGGCGCGCTGGCCGGATCGACGGGTGACTATCTGCAGTTCTTCCTGCCCGGCGTCATGGTCACCAGCGTCGTCATGATCACCATGTACACCGGCACCGGCCTGAACATCGACATCGAGAAGGGCGTCTTCGACCGGTTCCGGACGCTGCCGGTGTGGCGTCCGGCCGCCCTGGTCGGGATGATCTTCGGTGACGTGCTGCGCTACGTCCTCGCCGCCACCACCATCGTCGTCCTGGGCGTGATCCTCGGCTTCCGCCCCGAGGGCGGCCTCACCGGCGTCCTGGCCGGGATGGCTCTCCTGGTCGTCTTCTCGTTCGCGTTCTCCTGGATCTGGACCATGTTCGGGCTGTTCCTGCGCTCGGAGAAATCGGTGATGGGGGTCAGCATGATGGTGCTGTTCCCGCTCACCTTCCTCAGCAACGTGTTCGTCGATCCGGCCACGATGCCAGGCTGGCTGCAGGCCTTCGTCCAGGTCAACCCGGTCACGCACGTGGTGTCCGGGGTGCGCTCGATGATGGCCGGCGCCTGGGACTGGGGCGCGATCACCTGGACCCTGGTGGCCAGCGCGGTGCTGGTCGCGGTCTTCGGCACGCTGACCATGCGCCTCTACAACCGCAAGTAATCCACCGCCCGCCGGCCATCGTCGCCCGTTGTGCCTCGCTTATCCACAGGGGACGGAACGGTCACCGGATTTCCGGCACAGTGATGGCATGCCAAGGAGATGCGACGACGCCGCCGAGCCGGATTGGGCTGAGCGGCTCCAGCGCGAGTCGGCCGAAGCACTGCGGCGACGGGCGGACGCCAGAGCTGCCCGCCGCGCGAGTGCGGCGCGACGAGCCCGCGGCATGGCCGAACGCCAGGCTTGGCGGCTGGCGCGACGCGACGCGCGGGCCGCCCGCGACGATCGCGGGCGAACGCCACCTGCCCGGGGGTCGCCGAGCTCCGATGCGGTGGCCACGCCGACGGATGCGGTGGCGCCGCGGGCCGCGCCGACGGCGGTGTCGCGGATCGCGGCGGCACCCGGCGATCACCCGGTCGCCGTCCGCCGGCCGCGGCGGGCCGACCCGCGGCCGTCCGCCGAAAGTCGTATCCCCTAAGTGCTCTCCTCCCACCGCAGTAGGGGTGATCTCCGCTCCCGGGAGGACGACGGGAGCGCCGCGTCTCGCCAGGCTGAGAGCATGATCTGGGCGGTGGCGCTGTCGTTCTTCTCGGCGGGCTGTTACGCGGCGGCGGCCGTGGTGCAGGAGCGGCTGGCCGCCCGCGGTCACCACGGTCTGGGCCGGTGGGCCGGCGCGGCAGGGCTGACCCTGCTGGGCGGCGCGACGCACACCGTGGCGCTGGGCTTCGGCACGGTCGGCGTGGTGCAGGCCCTCGGCACGCTCACGCTGGTGTTCGCGTTGCCGATCGCGGCGGTGCGCACCCGGACGCCGATCTCGGCCGGGGCGTGGCGGGACGCCGGCCTCACCGTGGCCGGCCTGGTCGTGCTGATGACGCTGGCCGAGCAGCCCGCGCCGACCGTGGCGCTGTCCGGGGACGCGGGCCGCTATCTGGCGCTGGGCACGGTGGCCGGGGTGGTGGCGCTGGGCGTGGTGGCCTGGCAGACGACCGTGCCGGTGGTGCGCAGCCTGCTGCTGGCCGGGGCCGCGGGGCTGGTGTTCGGGGTGTCGTCGGTGATCACCAAGGCGGTGCTGGCGTCGTTCTCCGTGGCCGGTGGCGCCGCGGTGGCGGGGCTGGCGGTGACCGGCTACCTGCTCGGACAGGCCGCCTATCGGGGTGGCGGCCTGGCGGCACCGCTGGCCATGGTCAGCGTGGCCAATCCGGTGGTCGCGGCGACCGTCGGCCTGCTGGTGCTGGGCGAGGGCTTCCGCTTCGGTGCGGCGGGCGCGGCGGCGGCGATCGCCGCCGGGCTCATGTCGGCCGCCGGGGTTGCCGGGCTGTCCCGACGCACCACGGCGCAGCCGGACCGGGTTGCGGTGCGGACCCCGGTGAAGTCGGACCCGGACGGCGGGCCGGCACCACCGCGACGGCGGGCGGCGGCCACGCGTTCCCTCCGGCCGGCGGAAGCACCGGCATGATCCCGGGCGCCGCGGCGCGGGCGACGTCCGGTGCGCTGTGCGGTGCGCTGTCCGGAAGGTGACACACCGGCCGCCACCGGCGGGGCAGGATGGTGCCCGCCCAGGCGCGTGCGGCAGAGGGGAGGGTCTCCGGTGGCCCGTCGCCGTCAGCTGCTCCGGACCCGCCTCGAGCTGATCGTCTGGCTGGGCGCCGCCGCGGTCATCGCCGTCCTCACGGTGATCAGCTTCGCGATGCTCGGCAAGGACGTCGCGGGCATCGTCGCGGCCGTGCTGATCGGGATCTGGGCCGCCCTGCCGGCCATCTTCACCTGGGTCGGACGAATGCGCCGTGGCGACGAGTTCCACGTCTCCGCCGCGGTCCGGCAACCGCCGCTCGGATATCTCGGCCGACTCGACGGCGAACACCCCGTCGGCGCCGTGTCCTACAGCCCCTACCCGTTCCAGGTCACCTGGCCCGAGCTGACCATCCGGGTGTCGAACGAGTCGGCGAGATCCCACGACATCAGTGCGCTGGTGTTCGACATCAAGCGGAGTTCGCCCGATCTCTCCTGTGTTCCGGTCATCGCGGACGTCTCCCGCCCGCCCCGGACCGTGCGGCTGCTCAACGAGGGCTGGGGCACCGTGGGCGCCGGCCGGCTACAGATCCACTTCCGGTCCGTGACCGGCGCCGCCATCGGCGACCCGTGGGAGGTCGATGTGCCACCGTTCACCAGTGTGCACCAGCTGGATCTCGGCCCCGGCATGGCCGAGCGTGGCGCGGACGTACCGGCGTTGCAGGCCGTCGAGCGGCACCGCACCAAGTACACCGCGAAGGGCGTGTTCGTCGAGCAGAACGGCCGCTGGATCCCGTCGGCCCAGCACCACGAGCAGGTGCGGGCGGCGTCCGGGCCGTTCGCCTATGGCGTGGCCGCGATCAGTGGAGAGTGGAGATTCGCCGGTTGCGCCGACGACGGGACCCCTCGCGAACAATGTCTTCGATTCACCCTGGACAAGATCCACATCCATGGCACCTCGACCGGGAACTTCCCGCTCTCCGCGGACGTGCCGTCCCCGCAGCTGCAGCTCCGAACGACGGGCGACAGCTATGCCGTACGCCACGAGGTGCACGAAACGATTCCGCCGAATGCGGCGTTCGAGGTGTCCCTGACCCTCGGTGCGCCGGCCTCCTCGGTGCACACACTGTCGATCAAGGCCGAGACGGACGCCGGCACCACGGCGTCCAGCCGGGACCTGACCATCCGGGTGGTCGTGCCCCGCACCAGCCGCGACATCTCCATTCTGCGCGGCCGTTGAGAGCATCCCGGTCACGACGGCGTTCCGCCCGACTGCGACCGAAGCTAGGCTGCCCAGCGTGGGCGAGGATCCGTCTGACCGGAGGGAGCGCCGCCGTGCGCAGGCCCATCAGCGCGCCAAGGAGCTGGAGGATCGCATCGCCGACCTGGCGGAGCGTCGTCGGGCGCTGGATGAGCAGATCCGGGACAGCCGAGGCTCGCACGTCGAGCAGCTGACCACCGCGCGGGAGAGCCTCGACCGGGCGCGCCGGGCGGCCGGAGCGGCGGCCGAGCGGGTGGCCGCCGCACAGGACGCCTCGGCGGCGGTGCATGACCAGGCCGCGTCGCTGCATGAGGAGCTCGCCGATGCCGGCCTGGGCGACTCGGCGGAACACCTGCGCCGGGCGGCCGAGCACCGTCGCGCCGCGGACGGCGACCGGGAGGCCGCAGAGGACGAGCGGGTCGAGGCGAGCCGCCGACGACATCGGACCGGAGCGGAGCGCGCCCGGCAGGATTCGAACCTGCGACCGTCGGATTAGAAGTCCGGTGCTCTATCCGCTGAGCTACGAGCGCCTTTTGGCCAGCACATCCTAAGCGGTCGCCGGGGTCTTGTCGTCTGCCTTGTCCTCCGGTGCCGGCGGCACGTCCACCTCCGGAGTGCCCGGCGCCGGAACGAATGCGTCCACCCACCGTCCCAGCTCGCGGAACACCTCGGCCCGTACTTCCTTGCCGGACAGGGTCAGGTCGTGCAGGCCGCCGTCGAACCTGACGATGGTCACGTGCACGCCGAGCCGCGGCGCCCAGCGGGCGATGTGCTCGACATCCAGGACGGCGTCGGTCAGCCGTACGTCATCGGTCCATGCCCGGCCCCGGAAGGTCCGCGTCGAACACGCCACCAGGACCGGCGCGTCGATGCCCAGGCCCCGCCGCAGGCGGCGCTGGCCGCGACGGATGGCCTCCAGCCATCCGGCCGTCACCGGGAAACCCTGCAACGGCTTCCAGGCCAGGTCGTACCCCCATTCGCCACGGTGGTCGCTGTGCAGGCTCTGGCCGTACAGGCCGAGGGTCTTGACCGGGATGATCCGGTACGGCGAGCGCTTGCCGGTTGTGGCGCAGACCACGGACATCAGCGGCCGGCGTACGAACCAGGGGTTGTTGAAGTCGAAGAACGGGCTGTTCAGGAACAAGCCGTCGACCATGCCCCGGCCCTGCCGGGAGTGCGCCCAGAGTGAGGTGATCAATCCGCCCGTCGAGTGAGCGGCGACCAGGATCTGGTCGTGGCCGTCGTCCTGCCGGATGATCCGGGCGGCCTCGTCCAGTTCGGGGTAGTACTCGGTCAGGCTGCGGCAGAAGTTCGGTGTCTGGTGAGGGAGCAGGCTGCGTCCGTACTTGCGCAGGTCCAGCGCGTAGAAGTCCCAGCCGCGCTCGACGAAGAAGTCGGCCAGGTGGGTCTGGAAGAAGTAGTCGACGAACCCGTGGACGTAGAGCACCGCCCGGCGGCTGGGCGTGTCGGCGCGCCGGCGCACCAGCGTGGCCACGACCGGACCCTCGTCGTCGCGGCCCAGGTCGATGGTGTGCCGTTCGTACGGCGGCCCGAGCACGTCCATCTCCACGCCATCAGGTTACCCGTGGGTACGCCCGGCGTCGCCATATCAGATCGACTTCCGCCGCCGGCCGTTGTCCACATTCCGCCGCTGTCCACAGCTCCGCACGATTTCCCGACCCGATCTTGGCCGTTCCCGCCAAGCTGCCTCCCACAACCGCAACCCTCAGGGAGACGAAGTGTTCGATACCAACATCGTGATCGTCGGGAACGTACTGACCGCGCCGGAGTGGCGCACCACCACCAAGACCAACACGCTGGTGGCCAACTTCCGGGTCGCGTCCACGTCCCGCCGTTTCGACAAGGACAACAACCGCTGGGTCGACGGCGACACGCTCCGCGTCCGGGTCACCTGCTGGCGCCGCCTCGCCGAAAACGTCGGCGCCTCGATCGCCGTCGGCGACCCGGTCGTGGTCGTCGGCCGGCTCTACACCCGGGACTGGACGGACAGCGACAACAACCCGCGGATCTCGTACGAGATGGAGGCCGTCGCGGTCGGCCATGACCTGGCGCGGGGCCGGACCAGGCTGTACCGCAACAAGTCGCTGGCCATCTCCGGCGCGGCCGACAGCCCGGAAGCCGACGCCGTCGTCCGTGGCGAACACGCCGAACCGCTGGGCGACCAGGAGGCGCCGGTCGGCTACGGCGAGGGCGTTCCCGACGACCCGGAGCCCCCCGCGTTCCCCGAGCAGCAGACACCCTGGTACGACCCGATCGCGGCGCTGGCCGGCGGCGGCATGGAGCCGTTCGACAAGCACGTGACGCCGGCCGAGTCGGCGGATGAGCCGGCCGAGATCGAACTGCAGGTGGAGCGGCTCGCCGAGGAGACCACCCCGCGGCGGCCGCGACGGAGCACCAAGCGCGAGCCGGTACCCGCCTGACCGGCTCCGCCGG
>DASSAL010000142.1:0-25236 GCA_035685405.1 Actinoplanes sp.
GGACCGTCACGGACACCCCGGTGCCCAGTGGTCCCAGCGCGGGCATCTACAGCCTGGCGTTCAAGGACCCGTGGCACGGCATCGCGGTGGGCGGCGACTTCGCGGTCCCGGACGCGGCCCCGGCCGGCTCGGCGACCAGCCGCGACGGCGGGCGCACCTGGACCACCTCGCGGACCGTTCCCGGTGAGTACCGGTCGGGCACGGACTGGGTCGGTATCGGCCCGGTGGCCCTGGCGGTCGGGCCGACCGGCAGCGACGTCAGCTACGACGGCGGGCGGAACTGGCGGGAGTTCGACGGCGGCAGCTTCGACGCCGTCATCTGCGCGCCCGACCGGTCCTGCTGGGCCTCCGGCGAGCAGGGCCGGGTGGCGAAGCTGCGCTGGGGACACTAGCGGCGTACCGGGCGGTCAGCTTCGCCAGCCAGGCGACCAGCTCCGGCGGCCCGGTCACCTCGAAGTCCAGGTCCAGCAACCCGAGGTGCACGGCGAGCGACTCCACGGTGTCGGCGCCGGTGTGCAGGATGCTGGTGTGCTCGTCGACCGCCTCCACGGTGCCCACCGCCGCGGTGATCCGGTCGGCCACCACCGCGGCCGGCGCATGCACGGTGACGGCGGCGGTGTAACGCCAGGCCGCCGCGGACACCCGGCCGGAGACATACGCCGCCACGTCCTCGGCCGGCAGCTCGCGGGCGCGGAACCGGGGATTGTTCGGTGTCCGCAGCCGGATCCGGTCCACCCGGAACGTGCGCCAGTCGTCGCGGCCCAGGTCGTACGCCAGCAGATACCACCGGCGACCCCAGTTCACCAGCCGGTACGGCTCCACCTCGCGCCGGCTCCCGGCGCCGGAGTGGCTGTCGTAGTCGAACCGCAGCCCGTCCCGGTCCCGGCACGCCGCGGCCAGGGTGGACAGCAGTTCCGGATCCACCACCGGCCCGGCGCCGTCACGGGGCACCGGCACGGTGTACGCCTGCAACGCGCCGACCCGGCGACGCAGCCGGGACGGCAGCACCTGCTCCAGCTTGGCCAGCGCCCGCAGCGACGCCTCCTCGATGCCGGCGATCGCCCCGCCGGCCGCGGTGGCACGCAGGCCGACCGTCACGGCGACCGCTTCCTCGTCGTCCAGCAGCAGCGGCGGCAGGCTGGCGCCAGCGCCCAGCCGGTATCCGCCACCGACCGCGCCGCGGGTGCCGATCACCGGATAACCGAGGGCACGCAACCGCTCCACATCGGTACGGACGGTGCGCCCGCTCACGCCCAGGCGGTCGGCCAGCTCCGCACCCGTCCAATCGCGTGGCGTCTGCAGCAGGGCGAGCAGCCGCAGCAGCCGTGCCGAGGTGTCCAACATGCCGTTGAGTCTGCGCTTGCTATAGGAACGAGGTCTTCCTATTTACCAGGAAGACTGAGGGCATGACCGAGATTCGTGAG
Source organism: Actinoplanes sp. (assembly GCA_035685405.1). Classification (GTDB taxonomy): domain Bacteria; phylum Actinomycetota; class Actinomycetes; order Mycobacteriales; family Micromonosporaceae; genus Actinoplanes. The sequence goes on from DASSAL010000142.1 coordinate 1,425, forward strand.
TTCCGCATCGACATCCCGCAGGCTGACCTCGACGACCTGGCCGAGCGCCTGGCCCGGGTCCGCTGGACCGACGACTTCCCGGACGCCGGCGACGACTACGGCGTCTCGCGGTCCCGCGTCCAGGCGCTCGCCGACCGCTGGCAGCACGGCTACGACTGGCGGGCGTGGGAGAAACGGCTGAACGCGTACCCGCAATTCACCACCGAGATCGACGGCCAGAACATCCATTTCCTGCACGTCCGCTCGGCGCAGCCGGGCGCGTTGCCGCTGCTGCTCACGCACAGCTGGCCCGGCACGTTCGTCGACTTCCTGCCGGTCATCGACCGGCTGTCCGCCACCTTCCACCTGGTCATCCCGTCCATCCCGGGCTTCGCTTTCTCCGGCCCGACGCGGGAGAAGGGCTGGGACCGTTACCGCATCGCGAAGGCGTGGGCCGCGCTGATGGCACGGCTGGGGTACGACCGGTACGGCGTGCACGGCAACGACGCCGGGTCGCTGATCTCGCCGGAGGTGGGCCGGTTCGACCGCACCCACGTGGCGGGTGTGCACGTGACCCAGGTGTTCTCGTTCCCGTCCGGCGACCCGACCGAGTTCGAGGGACTGTCCGAGGAGGACATGGGGCGGTTGCTGTTCTTGCAGTGGTGGAACGAGAACGGCGGCGCGTACGACAAACTGCAGTCCACCTCGCCCGCCACGCTGGCGCACGCGCTGGCCGACTCCCCGGTGGGCCAGCTGGGCTGGAACGCTCAGCTGCTGGGCCCGAACCTCGATCCGGACTTCGTGCTCACCAACGTGTCGATCTACTGGTTCACCAATACGGCCGGCTCCTCGGCGCGGCTGTACTACGAGGACCGGCATTCGGCGTACGCACCGGAGGGCCCCACCACGGTGCCACTGGCGTTGGCCAATTTCCGCGACGACTTCCAGTCCATCCGCCGCTTCGGCGAACGGGACCACCGGAACATCGTGTCCTGGACGTACTACGACAGCGGCAGCCACTACGCGACCCAGGACGCGCCGGATCTGCTGGTGGACGACATCACGCGGTTCTTCGCCGAGGTAGCTTGATCACCATGCCGGCAGATCTCTTCTGGCTGTCGTCGTTGTACGGGCGTCAGGGCAGGTGATCGCGCGATGCGGACGCTGAGCCGGCGCGCTCTCAACCGCGCCACGCTGGCGCGGCAGTTGCTGCTGGAGCGCGCCGGGCTCGACCCGCTGCAGGCCACCGAGCATCTCGTCGGCCTTCAGGCGCAGACCCCGCACACCTGGTACGTCGGCCTGTGGAGCCGCATCACCCGATGCAGCACCGCGGACATCGCCGCTTTGCTGACGTCGCGGGCGGCGGTGCGGATCGCGCTGATGCGGTCCACCGTCCACTTCGTCAGCGCTGCCGACGCGCTCGCGCTGCGGCCGCTGGTGCAGCCGGCGTTGGATCGAGACCTGTTCCGCAACCAGTCGCACGGCCGGTGGATGACCGGGCTGGACACCGCGGCGGTGGTCGAGGCCGGCCGGAAGCTGTTGGCCGAGCGGCCGCTCACCCCCGCCGAACTGGGTGCGGCGTTGCTGGAGCGGTGGCCGGACAACAACGCGGCGGCGCTCGCGTACGCGGTGCGCAATCTGCTGCCGGTGGTGCAGACACCGCCGCGCGGGGTGTGGGGCCGCGGCGGCCGGACCGCGCATGCGCCGCTGGAGGAGTGGGTCGGTGCCCCACTCCGGGCGATGGGGCCGGCCGAGCTGGTCCGGCGGTACCTGGGCGCGTACGGGCCGGCGACCGTGCGCGACGTCCAGACGTGGTGCGGGCTGACCCGCCTGGCCGAGGTGGTGGACGGCATGGAGCTGGTGCGGTTCGCCGACGGGTACGTCGACCTGCCGGACGCACCGCGACCCGACCCGGACGTCCCGGCGCCGGTGCGCTACCTGTACGACTTCGACAACCTGCTGCTGTCCCACCACGACCGGTCCCGGTTCGTCACCGGCCAATTCCGCTCGCGGGCAGTCACGCCACACGGCCCGGTGCCGCGCCCGATCCTGATCGACGGCATGACCGCCGGCACATGGACGATCGACAAAGCCACCTTGACCGTACGGCTGTTCGTGCGCGTCACCCCAGCCGACGAGGAGACCTTGGTGGCTGAGGGCATGGATCTGATCACTTTCCACGGGGTGAAGGGGACCCCGGACGTCCGAATCGCCCGGACCGTCAGCGGTTGAGGCTTGCCTCGCCCGGGCCGTCAGCTGTTGAGATAGGCCAGGACGGCGAGCACCCGGCGGTTGTCGTCGTCTGACGGCGCCATGTCGAGCTTGGTGAAGATGTTGTTGATGTGCTTGCTGACCGCCTTCTCCGTGATGAACAGCTTGGCGGCAATCGCCGCGTTCGACCGGCCCTCCGCCATCTGCCCCAGCACCTCCCGTTCGCGGGTCGTCAGCACGGCCAGCGGCTCACGGCGCGCCAGCAACCGGGACACCACCTCGGGGTCCATCGCGGTGCCACCCCCGGCCACCCGGCGCACCGCGTCGATGAACTGGCCGACGTTGGCCACCCGGTCCTTGAGCAGATAGCCCACTCCCCCGTTGCGGTCGCCGAGCAACTCGCGGGCGTACAGCGGCTCCACGTGCTGGGACAGCACCAACACCGGCAGGCCAGGCACCTCGGTGCGCGCTGCGATCGCCGCCTGCAGCCCTTCGTCGGTGAACGTGGGCGGCAGCCGGACATCCACCACGGCGACATCCGGCCGATATTTGACCAGCGCGGGCAGCAGCGCCGGACCGTTGTCCACCGCCTCGACGACGTCGAAGTCGAACGCCTCCAGAATCCGCATCAGCCCGTCCCGAAGGAGGGCGAGGTCTTCGGCGATGACAACGCGCACGGCAACTCCATGGTCACGACGGTCGGTCCACCCGGCGGGCTGGACAGCGTCATCGTGCCATCGAACGCGGCAAGCCGGCGTTCGATGCCTCGCAGCCCGGTGCCGGCGTCCGGATCCGCACCACCGCGGCCGTCATCACCCACCATCAGCAACAACGACTGGCCATCGTGCCGCAGACTTACCCACGCGCCCTGTGCACCGCTGTGCCGTACCACGTTGGCCATCGCCTCGGCGACCGCGAAGTAGGCCGCCGACTCGACCGGGGTCTCCAGGCGCCCGGCCACGCCGCCGTCCACAGCCACCGGAATCGGCAGGGTCAGCGCGAGCGCCCGAACCGCGCCGTCCAAACCGCGCTCGGCGAGCACCGGTGGATGGATGCCGCGGACCAGATGCCGTAGCTCGAGGAGCGCGGTGCCACTGGCCTCGCGGGCCTCGGCGAGCAGCTTGCGCGCGGCCGCCGGGTCCTGCTCCAGCATCTCCTCGGCGAGCCCGATGGTCATGCCCAGCGACACCAGCCGGGCCTGGGCGCCGTCGTGCAGGTCCCGTTCGATCCGGCGCAACTCGGCGGCCTGCGCGTCAACCGCCTCGGCGCGGGTTTCGGTCAGCTGGGTGACCCGCATCCGCAGCTCGGCGGCCCTGGTCGGGGCCAGGAACAGCGCGGCGAACCTGGCATCCACCCAGCGCAGCCACGGCGCGACGGCCAGCCCGATAGCGAGGATGACAGCGCCCTGAGGCAAGGACAGCAGCCCGTCGCCGATGTCCTCGATCCACCAGATCGCGCCGTAGCCGTACGACCCGGTGCCCAGCCAGATCCAGAGCGGCACCAACAGGATTCCCTCGATGCCGTAAGCCGGAACGGCGAGCGACAACACGCCCAGGCCGATGCCGACAACCGCTCCGGGGATCAGCCAAGCCAGGTCACGCCAGGTGGCCGGGTCGGTGAGAATCCACTTGTACCGCCGCCAGCCGCCGGGCAGTGCGTTCTGCGGCCGCGGGCGGTATGGCCGGGCGATCGGCACGCCTGCCCAGGCGGCCATCCGGCGTTGCAGATCAACCCGGGCGCGCACCACCGCGGTCATCAGCGGCAGCGTGATCATGCCCAGCCCCGGCACCACGCTGAGCACCAGCGCCACCAGCCACAGAACGAACAGCGGAATGTTGACAACGGCGAGCACGAGCCCGAGCGCGCCAGCAGCCACCGCTCGCAAGCCCCGCCGGGCCCAGTCGAGCAGCTGCGCGTCGCTCACCATGTCCATGCCCACATTCTGGCGGCCGGTCGCTCGCCCGTCGGTAGGGATAGCACCACCATCGCCGGGGTGCCTGCACTCCTGATCTCGGCGGACCCAGGCGGAACCCTCGAGCCATGACGACAACCATGGACCGGCGGGCCACCGCCGCAAGTGACTTCGCAGAGCTGCACCGGCGGATCAACGCGGCTGGGCTGCTACGCCGCCGGCCCGGTCACTATGCCGTACGCCTGACCGTGGTGGCCCTCATGCTGATCGGCGGCTGGACGGCATTCGCGCTGATCGGCGCATCCTGGTGGACCCTGGCCGTGGCAGCGTTCCTGGCGGTCACCTTTGCCCAGATCGCGTTGGTGGCGCACGACCTCGCGCACCGGCAGGTGTTCCGGACCAACGGCCCGAGCGCCCGCGCCGGCCTGATCGCCGGAAACCTCGCGATCGGGATGAGCTATGGCTATTGGATGGACAAGCACACCCGGCACCACGCCAACCCGAACCACGACGACCTGGATCCGGACGTCGGCCCCGGTGTGCTGGTCTGGACACCGGAGGCCGCACGCGGCCGAGGCTTCCTGACCCGATACCAGGCGTACTTCTTCTTCCCGCTGCTCACCCTGCTCGGCCTGTCGCTGAAGCGGGACAGCATCCGGGCGCTGCGCACCGGCACGGTCAAGCGCCGCCGGCTCGAGGCCACGCTGCTCGCCACACACCTGGTGCTTTACGTGTCGGCACTGCTGGCCGTGCTGTCGCCGCTGCAGGCGCTCGCCTTCTTCGCGGTGCACCAGGCGCTGTTCGGCGTCTACCTGGGGCTGACGTTCGCGCCCAATCACAAGGGCATGCCGCATCCGGCCGGCGACGAGGACTTCCTCCGAAAGCAGGTGCTGACCTCCCGCAACGTGCGCGGCGGCCGGCTCACCGACCTGGCACTGGGCGGGCTGAACTACCAGATCGAGCACCACCTGTTCCCTGCCATGCCGACGCCGAACCTCCGGCGGGCGCAGCCGATAGTGCAGGACTACTGCGCCGAGATCGCGGTGCCGTACGAGACTGCCGGCCTGGCCGAGTCGTATCGGGCAGCACTGACCCACCTGAACCGGGTAGGCATGGAGGCATGAAGTCGATCGTTTATCGCAAGACCGGTGACACCTCCGTCCTGGAACTCGTTGACAAGGACCTCCGGGAGCCCCGACCCGGTGAGGTCCGGATCAAGGTGGTGGTCTCCGGCGTCAACCCCACCGACTGGAAGATGCGCTCCGGCGCCACCGGCCAGATGGCCTTTCCGGAAGTCACGCCGCATCAGGACGGAGCAGGCGTCGTCGACGCCGTCGGCCCGGACGTGGACACGGTCCGGCCCGGCGACCGGGTGTGGACCTTCCTCGCCGCGGACGGCCGCCCGGACGGCACCGCCCAGGAATACACGCTGGTCCCGGCCGGCAACGTGGTGAAGTTGCCCGACGACGTGTCGATGGACGTAGGCGCGTCACTGGGCGTGCCGGCGGTCACCGCGCACCGAGCGCTCACCGTCGCGGAGGACGGCCCGCAGCGGCTGCAACCGGGTGCGCTGACCGGGCGGACCGTCCTCGTCGCCGGCGGGGCCGGTGCGGTCGGGCACGCTGCTGTCCAGCTCGCTCGCTGGGCGGGGGCCACCGTGGTCGCCACGGTGAGCGGCCTGGACAAGGCCCGCCTGGCCAGCTCGGCCGGCGCCCATCAGGTGGTCAACTACCGAGAGACGGGTGCCGCCGAGGCCATCCGCCGGGCGGCGCCGGACGGCGTGGACGTCATCGTCGAGGTGGCGCCGGCCGCGAACGCCGAACTCGACTTGGCCGTGCTGCGCAATGCCGGCACGATCGCCGTCTATGCCAACAACGGCGGCTCCAGGATGACCCTGGACGTGCGGTCCAACATGGTGCTCAATGCCCGGTGGCAGTTCCTGCTGCTCTACACGGTGGGCCGCCCGGCGTTGACCGCCGCGGTCGAGGACATCAGTGCGGCACTGCGGGACGGGGCGTTGCCGGTCGGCGCAGAGCACGGCCTGCCGCTGGTCCGGTTCCCGCTGGCGGCGACCGCCGACGCACACGCGGCGGTGGAGAACGAAACGGTCGGCAAGGTGCTCGTGGATGTGGCCGAGGAGGGGGCATGAACCTGAACCTGCAGGGCAAGGTCGCGGTGATCACCGGCGGTAGCGTCGGGATCGGTCTGGCGATCGCTCGCGGCCTGGCGGCCGAAGGCGTCGACCTGGTGTTGTGCGCCCGGGACGCCGACCGCCTCACCGCCGTTGCCGACACGATCAGGACCGAGTTCGGCGTACGCACCTTCGGGGTCGCGGCGGACATCGGCACCCCGGCCGGCGCCGACCGCCTGATCCAGGCAGCCGGTGAGCATTTCGGCGGCGCGGACATTCTGATCAACAATGCCGGCACCGGCAGTGAGGAGACCATCCTGGAGGCTCCCGACGAGCGCTGGCAGGCGTATTGGGACCTGCACGTGATGGCCGCGGTCCGCCTGGCCCGCGGACTCGCGCCGGGCATGAAGGCTCGCGGCGGCGGAGTGATCCTGCACAACGCGTCGATCTGTGCGACACAGCCGTTGGGTTACGAGCCGATCTACAACGTCACCAAGGCGGCACTCGTGATGTTCTCCAAGTGCCTGGCCAACGAGTTGATCGGCGACAACATCCGGGTCAACACGGTGAACCCGGGCCTGGTGATGACTCCGGACTGGCAGAAGACCGCCAAGCTGCTGACCGCGAACTCCGACCGGTCCTGGGAGGACTATCTGCAGAACATCGCCGACGAGAAGGCGCCGATCGGGCGATTCGCCGACCCGGCGGAGATCGCCAACCTGTTTGTCTTCCTGTGCTCCGACAAGGCCAGCTATTGCGTCGGTTCTACGTATTACATCGACGGCGGCTGGCTCACCGTGACGACATGAGCGACCCCCGACGCCGGAGCAGGCCGACGGTGCGGGGCCACGGCTCGGAATCGCCGGAGCGCGGCCGGGCGATGGCCCACCCTGCACCGGCCCGGACCAACGGACCCCGAACGGTCGCGCCCGGGTCGACCGGGCGACGTGCGGCCGCGGCCCCGACTCGCCGGGACCGCGGCTGTGGGCGCCTCCGGTCAGGCCGGTGGCAGGTCGAACTCGTCGTTGCGCATCCGCAGCAAGGCTCGGCTCACGCCCAGGAAGCCGACCGCACCGACCAGCAGCCCGATGCCCTGCGCGACGTGTCCCGGAGTGAACATGTGCGTGGCCGTGCCGGCGATCAGGCACGCCGCCATCCACTTCGGTGCCGCCTTGGTTCGCCACATCGCGATGCCCAGCAGCGGCAGGCCGATGGTGATCGCAGCCAGGAACAGGATGATGCCGACCCCGCTGGTGGGCTGGGCCCAGAGGGCGTCATCCAGGGTCTGGATGATGCCGAGGTCCAGGTCCTCCTGGGCGGCGATCCAGCCGAGGTTGTTGCCGGCCGGCAGAGTGGCGAACCCGACCAGAAGTCCGCCGGGCTCGGCTACGTGCTCAAGGGGGCGGCACCCGACGACATGATCCGGGCCATCGCGTCGGTTGCGGCGGGCGAGGCGATCTTCGGTACCGGGGTGGCCCGGCGCGCGGTCGCCTATCTCACCGCGCCGCGCCCGGAGACCACAGCGTTCCCGGAACTCACCGCGCGGGAGCGGGAAGTGCTCGGGCTGATCGCGGCCGGCCTGGCGAACGCGGCCATCGCACGCCGGCTCGGTCTGGCGCCCAACACGGTGAGCAACCACATCTCGAACATCTTCGCGAAGCTGCGGGTGGCCAGCCGCGCCGAAGCCATCGTCCGCGCCCGCTCGGCCGGATTGGGCTAGCCGCTTGTCCCGACGGCCCGGGCCGGCACGGCCCCGCCGCTGCCCGGTGGATCGCTCCTCGGCCGGAGCTCGGCCGAGGAGCGATCGCCGGTCAGCGGCCGTGTCCACCCCGGCCGCCGCCCGGTGGCAGGACGCCGGCTTCCGCGGCCTTCAGGATGGCCGCCGACTCGTCCGCGGTCAGCTTGCCCTCCCTGACCGCGGCGTCCAGACGGGTCTTGAGATCGGCGAGCCGGTCCGCCTTCGCCTCGGCCTCCCGGTCGGCCTGCACCTTCTCCAGTGCGGCCGCCACCTTGGCCTGGTCGATGCCCAGCTCGGCGGCGAGCGCCGCGGCCAGCTCCTGCTGCCGGGCCGCACGGTCGGCTGCCCGGTCGCCCCGGTCCGGCCGCACGCTGCCGGGGCCGGGGGCCGCGGAACTCGAAGCCGACGGCTGCGGCGCCGGCGAACCCGCAGCCGCGGACGACGACGAGGCCGGCGTCGGATCCTCCGCCTGCGCCGGGCTCGCCGCGAGGGCGACACCCAGCGCCCCGGCGGCACCGAGGCCGGCCACACCGGCGAGGACAGAGGTGCGCTTCGTTGGTCGCTGCATGGAAACCTCCGGTGAATGAGTGATGCGCCATCACCATCGGTGGCCGACCTGTCAGGAGCCTGTGTCCCGGCGCGTGCTCCGCTGGGAATCATTCCGACAAACGCCCGGCCCGCCAGCGGGGATTACCACCGCCGCCACCCCACCCCGCCAACAACGGACCACGATGCGCCGACGCGGGACCGGCGCGTAGCCTCTGCGCATGCTTCTGGCCCGCTCGGGGAGGGATCTGGTTGGCCGACGCCGATGACGTACGCCGGCTGGCGCTGGCCCTGCCGGATGTGGTGGAAATCGACAGTGACGGCTTTGATTTCCGGGTGGGCAACCACGGCTTCGTCTGGTCGTACCCGGAACGCCGGCCCGGCAAGCCGCGAGTGATCCGTACCGATATCGCGGTGTTGTTCGTCGGTGACGAGGCCGAGAAGCAGGCCCTGCTGCTCGGCGAACCGGACCTGTTCTTCACCACGCCGGGTTATGACGGGCTGCCGCTGGTGATGCTCCGGTTGGAGCGGGTCGACGTGGACCGCCTCGAGGAACTGGTGACCGACGCGTGGCGGATGCGAGCGCCCGCCTGATGCGCCTTGCCGTGGGATGCGCGATGTGGACCCACCGGGCCTGGCCGCTGGCGGCGCAGGAGCGGCTGCGGTCGTACGCCGGCTGGTGTGACGCGGTGGAAGGTAACACCACCTTCTATGCGACGCCGGCCCGGGAGACCGTGGCGTCGTGGGCACGCCAGACCGATCCCGGCTTCCGGTTCGTGGTCAAGCTGCCGCGGCTGATCACCCACGAGCGCCGCCTCAGCGGGGTTGACCGGGAGCTCAAGGATTTCCTCGCCGCGATCGAACCGCTCGGGTCGCGCACCCATGCCGTCTGGATCCAGTTGCCCGGATCATTCACGCCGGCCGATGTCCCCGCGCTGGCCGGATTCCTGCACCGCGCGCCCGCTGGGTATCGCTACGCCGTCGAGGTCCGCCACCGCGGGTTCTTCGACGAGCCGCGCCGGCTGGAGGACGTGCTCGCCGCCGCCGGTGCCGAGTGGATTCCGTTCGACACGACCGCCTTCTTCCGGAGTCCACCGACCAGCGCGGCGGAACGCGACACGTGGACCAGGAAGCCGCGGGTGCCGCGGCGGTCGGTGGCGCTGACCGACCGGCCGATCGTGCGGTACCTCGGCCGGGACGACCGGGCGCTGACGATGGCGGGCTGGCAGCCCTGGGTCGAAGTGGCCGCGGCGTGGCTGCGCGAAGGTCGCTCCCCGACCGTGTTCATCCACACGCCGGACGACGCCGGATCGCTCACGCTCGCCCGCCGATTTCACGCTGAGGTGCAGGCGCGCGTGCCCGAACTGGAACCGCTGCCCGAGCCGGCGCCGACGACGCTCTTCTGAGCGGCGCGACAAGGGCCGCCTGCCGAACGGCGCGACTAAGGCCGCCTGCCGAACGGCGCTATGCGGGCCGGCGCAGCACCACCGGGAAGACGCTCGAATACGCCTGCCAGGACGGCTGCTCCTGGGGCGGCGGCGAGGCCGGCGACCGGCCGAGAGACTGCAGGACGTCCAGCAGCGCCGTGCGCAAAGGTCGGGTCGCTTGACGAGTCCGCCGGCGTCGACCGCGGCCGGGTCGAGCGGGATACGGATGCAGGCGGACCGCAGCACCCGCGCACCGCCGTGGCCGAGCACCGTCTCCAGCGTCGCGCGGGCGCTCTCGTTCAGCCCCGGAGCGGCCACGGAGAGCCAGGCGGCCGGCTTGCCGTGCAGGTCGCCGCCGTCGACCAGCCAGTCGAGGGGCGACCACGGCCGGGAAACGGCGGCGGCCCGGAAGGCTACTGCGGCGCGCCCAGGTCGTCGAGGGCCTTGGCGGCGCCGCGGTGCAGGGGCACCGGGTCGGTCTTGCGAGCGGTCTCCAGGCTGATCTCCTTGGCGGCCGCGTTCGCCTGCTCCAGCTGCGGCTTGCGGTCGAACAGCGCCTTGGTCAGCACGCAGGCGACGTTCGCATCCAGGTCGTTGCGGACCAGCAGGAGATTGGGTACGACGATCGTCTTCACGTCGGCCGCGGTCTGGTACGCGGCGGCCGGGACGACGCCTTCCTCGTACACCGGATTGATCTTCTGCATCTCCGGCAGCAGCGGCGTGACGTCCAGGAATTCCACCTGATCGCCCGCGGTGGTCAGCAGGTCGGTGACCCCGGGGGTGGGCAGGCCGCCGGACCAGAACATCGCGTCGATCGTGCCCTCCTTCATGCCGTCGACGGTCTTGATCAGGTCCAGCTTCTGGGCGCTGACGTCCTGGGCCGGGTCCAGGCCGGCCGCGGTCAGCAGGCGGTTGGCGATCACCTCGGTGCCGCTGCGCGGCGAGCCGGTGCTGACCCGCTTGCCCCGCATGCCGGCCACGTCGGTGATGTTCGCGCCCTTGCGGACCAGCACCTGGGTGTAGTTGGTGTGGATCCGGGAGATCGCGGCGATCGGTTGCTTCTCGGTGAAGCTGGCGGTGCCGTTGATCGCGTCGGCGGCGGTGTCGGCCAGCGAGAACGCGAGACCGTAGCTGCCTGCCACCAGCTGCTGGATGTTCTGCACCGAGGCGCCGGTCTCCGATGCGGTGGCCTTCACCTTGCCGCCGGTGGCGCCGAGTTGTTCGGCGTAGGCGTTGCCGAGCGCGAAGTAGACGCCGGTGGCGTTGCCGGTCGCGATGCCGATCCGGGTGTCGTTGGCCACCTCGCAGGTGACGTCGCCGCCGGCGTCGGTGCTGGCTTCGTCCTGGCGTCCGCCGCAACCCGCCAGCGCGACGCCGACCACCGCAACGGTGAGGAAAGCCGGAATTCGTCTCATGTCCCCGTCCTTTTCTTGAGGGCCGCCGCGTTGGCCGCGGCCGGAGCACATCGAATGGTCAGGGCCGCAACTGCCGCGGCCGGAGCGAAGGGGATGGTCAGGGCCGCAACTCCCGCGACCGGAGCGAAGGGCATGGTCAAGGCCGCGATTCCTGCGGCCGGGTACGGGACTTGACGGCGGCCGCGACGCCAGCCGCCAGCACGAGCGCGACGACGCCGATCGCGATCGCAATCGGCGCCAGGTAGAGCAGGAACAGCCCGGCGACCGCGCCGAGGATCCGGCTGGCCACGGGCGCCGGGCCGATGCCGGGCACCCAGCCGCCGGTGGCCACGGCCAGGCCCGCCACGGCGAGCGCCGCCGCCGCGGTGGCCCACAGGATGCCGACGACCGGACCCCGGGCCAGCAGGTACTCGCCCGGGTCGGTGAGCACGAACGCGATCGGGACGAGGACGGCCGGCAACGCGTACTTCAGCGCCTGCCACATGGTGGGCATGGTGCGGCCGCCGGTGATCGCGCTGGCGCCCACGGCGGCCAGCGCGGTGGGTGGCGTCACCTCGGACAGCACCGAGTAGTAGAAGACGAACATGGCCGCCGCGGGCGCGGGAACGCCGAGGGCGAGCAGGGCCGGCCCGATGATCACCCAGCCGATGATGAAGCTGGCCGTGACCGGCACGGCCAGCCCGAGGATGGCCAGGGCGATCGCGGCCAGCACGGTGGTCAGGGCGAGCACCGCGGTCGGGTTCTCGGTGATCGCCCGGGCGCCGCTGACCAGCAGGGACGCGAGTTGCGCGCCGAGCCCGGTCTTGGTGGTGGTGGCGGTGATGATGCCGGCGGCGGCGCACACCGCGACCACCGGCAGGACGCCGCGGACGCCGGCCGACAGCGCGAGGAACAGGCGCCGCGGGCCGAGCCGGGACCGCCGGTCCAGGAAGGACAGCGCCACGGCCAGCAGGGTGGCGTACACCACGGCGCGGGTGGCGCTCTGCCCGAGCGCGAGCAGCACGACGATGAGGACGAGCGACGAGAAGTGGTACCCGAACCGGGCGAGCAGCCGCCACGCGCTGGTCTGCGGCATCTCGACGGCGCGTACCCCGTGGCGGCGTACGTCGATCTCCACCGCGAGCAGGATGCCCAGGTAGTACAGGACGGTGGGGATGATCGCCCAGCCGAGCACGGTCAGGTAAGGCACGTCCAGGTACTCGGCCACGATGAACGCCGCCGCGCCCAGGGTGGGCGGGGACAGGATGGCGCCGACACCGGCCGCCGCGAGCATGCCACCGGCGTGCTCCGGCGGGTACCCGGCTCGTTTCAGCATCGGCCAGGTCACCGCGCCCACGCTGACCGCGGTGGCGGTACCGGATCCGGAGACCGTGCCGAGCAGGAAGCCGGCCGCCACCGCCGTGCGCCCGGCGGCGCTGCGCGACTTCCGGAACGCGGCGACCGACAGGTCCACGAAGAACCGGCTGGCACCGGACAGGTCGAGCACGGCGCCGTAGATGGTGAACAGCACGATGTACGTGGCCGCGACGTCCAGCGGCGTGCCGTAGAACCCGCTGCCGGAGTTGTACAACGCGTCCACGATCTGCGCGAAGTCCAGGCCGACGTGGGCGACCGGCCAGTTCTGTGGCAGCAGCCCGCCGTAGTAGGCGTACGCAAGGAACGCCAGGCAGACGATCGGCAACGCCCACCCCGTGGTACGCCGGCAGGCCTCCACGGTGAGCACCAGCAGGACGGCGCCGAACACCACGTCGATGGGCTCGAGCAGGCCCTGCCGGTTGAGGAAGGCGTCGTACCCGCCGGTGAACGGGTTCACCGGATAGAGACAGACCAGCAGTGCCCCGACCGCGAGGATCCAGTCGGCCACGGTGGGGCGGTCCCGCTTCCGCCCCAAGCCGGAGTGATAGCTGAGGAAGATCAGCGGGAGGGTGCCGGCCAGGAAGATGATCAGGTAGTACTGGCTGCCCTGGGCCAGCGGCCGGAACACCTGCCAGAGCACCAGCAGCGCGACCAGGAAGGCGACGACCGCGACGGCGATGCCGATCGGCCCGGTCAGCGTGCGAGCGGGCAACTCTTCGTCGTCGTAATGCACTGCGGGTGGGTCGGTCGGGGGGTCCGTCGGCAGCGTAGAGACCGGGCTCAGCGCCCGCTCGGCCGAAGATCGACCGTCGCCCATGGAAGGGACCCTACCGCGCCGATCCCCAGTGGCGCCGTCCGGCCGGGCGGGGGCATAGTGCCTGGATGAGCGAGGGCACAGCGCGGTTCCGTGCGGCGCGCGACTTCCTGCTGGCGCACCGCGAGGACTATGCCGGGGCGTACGCGGACTTCGCATGGCCGCAGTTGCCGGCGTTCAACTGGGCGCTGGACTGGTTCGACGTGATCGCCGAGGGCAACGACCGCCCGGCGCTGTGGATCGTCGAGGAGGACGGCACCGAGCAGAAGCTGTCCTTCGCCGAGATGTCGCACCGGTCCGGCCAGGTGGCGAACTGGCTGCGGGCGCAGGGCGTACGGCGCGGCGACCGGCTGGTGCTGATGCTCGGCAACCAGGTGGAGCTGTGGGAGACGATCCTCGCGGTGATCAAGCTGGGCGCGGTACTGATCCCGGCGACCACGCTGCTCGGCCGGGCCGACACCCGCGACCGGGTGGTGCGTGGCGAGGCCAGACACGTGGTCGCGACCTCGGCCGCCGCGGAGAAGTTCGCCGACGTGGCGGTGACCCGGATCGCGGTCGGCGAGCCGGTGGACGGCTGGCTGGACTACCGGGAGGCGTACGCGGCTGACCGGACGTTCACGCCGGACGGGGCGACGCGCGGCAGCGACACCCTGCTGCTCTACTTCACCTCCGGGACCACCGCCCGGGCCAAGCTGGTCGAGCACACGCACACCTCGTACCCGGCGGGCCACCTGTCCACCATGTACTGGATCGGGCTGCGACCCGGCGACGTGCACCTGAACATCTCGTCGCCGGGCTGGGCGAAACACGCGTGGAGCAACGTGTTCGCCCCGTGGAACGCGCAGGCGTGCGCGTTCATCGTCAACTACACCCGGTTCGACGCGGCCCGGCTGCTGGCCGAGATGCAACGCTGCGGGGTGACCAGCTTCTGCGCGCCGCCGACGGTGTGGCGGATGCTGATCCAGTCCGACCTGTCCGCGCTGCGGACCCCGCCGGAGCTGGTGGTGGGCGCGGGCGAGCCACTCAATCCCGAGGTGATCGAGCGGGTGCAGCAGGCGTGGGGGGTGACCATCCGGGACGGCTTCGGCCAGACCGAGACCACCGTACAGATCGCCAACCCACCCGGCGAGCCGGTCAAGCCGGGGTCGATGGGCCGGCCGGTGCCGGGGTACCAGGTGGCGCTGATCGACCCGCACACCGGCGAGCACACCGACGAGGGGGAGATCTGCCTCTCGCTGGAACCGCGGCCGCTCGGGCTGATGGTCGGCTACCACGGTGACGAGGAGCTGACCGCGGAACGGATGGCCGGCGGCTATTACCACACCGGCGACATCGGGTCGCGGGACGCCGACGGCTACATCACGTACGTCGGCCGTACCGATGACGTGTTCAAGGCTTCCGACTACCGGGTCTCGCCGTTCGAACTGGAGAGCGTGCTGATCGAGCACGAGGCGGTGGTGGAGGCGGCGGTGGTGCCGTCACCGGACGCGCTGCGCCTGGCCGTGCCCAAGGCGTACATCGTGCTGGCCGAGGGCTGGGCGCCGGACGAGGCCACTGCCAGGGCGATCTTCGCGCACTGCCGTGAGCACATGTCGCCGTACGTCCGGATCCGCCGGATCGAGTTCGCCGAGCTGCCCAAGACCATCTCCGGCAAGATCCGCCGGGTCCAGCTGCGCGACGCCGAGCAGGAGAAACACTCCGCACCCGACGCCGCGCCGCCCGGGGAGTTCACCGATCGTTGATCCGCGGGTTGCCGTGCAGTGTGGCGAAGCCGCCTTGGTAGCTCAGCAGCGGCCGAGGTCCTGCCACTGTTGGGTCCAGCCGGGCTCGCTGCCCTGGGTCCACCAGCGGGCCCGCCACAGGTGCACGCCCTCACCGGACTTGGGGCCGTTCGGGTCGCCGTACCGGCTGCGTTCGTGCCGCACCACCTGGCCGCCGGTGTAGACCTGGCTGATGTTCCACGCGGGAGCGGTGGCGCAGCTCGAACCGGGCGGCGTCGTCGGTGGGGTGGTCGGCGGCGTCGTCGGTGGGGTGGTCGGCGGCGTGGTCGGCGGCGTGGTCGGCGATGTGGTCGGCGGGGTGGTCGGGTTGCTGCATCCGCCGGTGCTGTCCACCGTGTCGACGAACGTGCTGCCCGCCGACCGGTAGGCGGCCGCCTGGCCGGTCACCTGGGCCGGCGAGAGCACCTGGTTCTTCGCGAAGAACGCCCAGTCGACCTGCTGGACGTACGTGCTGCGGCCGCCGGTGTGGGTGGCGAGGTCGATGAACCACAGATTCCAGTTGATCGTCATGGTCTGCCGCGGGTAGTACTTGCCGGAGTGGTCGCCCACCTGCACGCCGTCGATGAAGTACCGGACGTGGCCGCCGGACACCTGCGCGACCAGGTCGTGCCAGCCGGCCATGCTGGACCGCTGGGAGGAGTGCACGTTGTCGGCGAACCACGGTTCGTTGCGGTACGTGTACCACGTGGTCTGGTAGTTGATCGGCCCGGTCTCGCCCCACCCACCGTTCGGCAGGTACTCGGAGATGTCCAGCTCGCTGTACGTGGGGTCGAGGTCACCGTTGAGCGGGCTGATCGTGAAGAACGTCTGGTTGATGTGGTCACCGTCGTTGCCGCTGACCGGGGTGTCGGTGAACTTGACCCGGCTGGCATAGGTGCCCTCGAAGTACCGTTTCTGTGCGGAGTACAGCTCGGCGTGACCGGTGCCCCCGGCGGTGCCGTCGGTGTACGCGGTCAGCTGCAGCACCTTCTGCCCGTCCGCGGTCGGGAAGGAGATGTTGTTCGCCGACCAGGTCGCACCCGGTACGCCGGGCCCGCCCTGGTAGCTGCGCGGCACCCAGCCGTTGCGGGTGAGCGCGGCGTCGCCGGCGGAGGAGTAGGCGAAGTCGTCGAACAGCTGCCCGCAGTCGGCCGCGGCGGCGCCGGGTGCGGTGGCGACGGCCACCGCGCCGGCCGCGCTCAGCATCGCGGCGAGCGAGCCGATCGCAAGGGATCGACGTTTACCGATAGACATGGATAGGGTCCTTCCTTCCGGGTGGGGATGTGCGGGGAAATCAGCGGCGCCGGTGCGCGTCCACCGCGCGGACGGTGAGCTCGAACGCCTCGGTGGTGCGTTCATAGGTGCGCTGCGCGACGGCGACGTAGATCAGATCGAGGACAAGCAGGGTGGAGTGCAGCGCGGAGAGCGCGGCCAGCCGGAACGTGGTCTCGTGCACCGCCGTGGTGAAGACGACGTCCGCGGTCTCGGCCAAGGGCGATCGGGGGTACGAGGTGACGGCCACCGTCAGCGCGCCGTGATCGGCCGCTTCGGCGAGGGTCTCGATGACCTCCACGGTGCGCCCGGAATGCGACAAGCCGATCGCCACGTCACCCGGGCCGAGCAGGGCCGCATTGGTCAACGCGGTGTGCGTGTCGGAGCGGCTCCACACCGGGATCCGGATCCGTTCCAGCCGGAACGCCATCTCCCGGCCGGCCGTGCCGCTGCTGCCCAACCCGAAGATCTCCACCCGGCCGGCGGCGGCGATCGCGACCGCGACCCGCTCCACGTCGGTCATGTCCAGGCCGCCGGCGGTGGCCTGAATGGCCCGGGTGTCCGCGGTGGCGATCACCTTCAGCACACTGTCCAGCGAGTCCCCCGGCGCGATGTCGCCGGAGATGTCGGTCTCCCACCGGGCCTGTTCGGCCCGGCCGGTCTCGGTCGCGATGGCCACCCGCAGGTTCGCGTACCCCTTGAAGCCCAGCGCCCGGCTGAACCGGGTGACCGTCGCGGTGGACGTGCCGGTGCGCTCGGCCAGGTCGACGATGCTGGCGTGCGCGACCGACTCCGGGTCCCCGGTGATGACCGCGGCGATCCGGGCCAGCGCCTCGGGCAGGGTCGGCCCTTCGATGCGCAGCCGCTCGAGCAGTCCACCGGTCATCAACGGTCATCCTTTTCATCGTTAGCTTTGTTGGATGAAAATTACGACCGTCGCGGCTCGTAGTCAATGACCAGTTTCTATGCTTCGATTTCCGCCATGGAAACGGTGCTGGGCGTGGACGCCGGCGGCACGGTATCCCGCGCGGTGCTGACCGGCCGCGACGGCACCGTGCTCGGCACCGGCAGGGCCGGGCCGGGCAACCCCAGCCGGTGCGGTGCCGCGGCGGTCACCGCGATCGGCCGGGCGGTCCGGGGAGCGCTCACCGGGCACGATCCGGGGTCGGTCGGCGCGGCGGTGGTCGGGGTGGCCGGGCTCAGCGGTGTGGCGGCGGTCGCCGGCGCCTTCGAGCGGGAGTGGAAGTCCATCGGGCTCACCTGCGAGGTGCCGGTCGTCGGCGACGCGGTCACCGCGTTCGCGGCCGGGTCGGCCGAATCGGCCGGCGCGGTTCTGATCGCCGGCACCGGTGCGGTGGCCGCGGTGGTCGACGGGATGGCCGTGGTCCGGGTCGCGGACGGGCTGGGCTGGCTGCTGGGCGACGAGGGTTCCGGCACCTGGATCGGCCTGCAGGCGGTGCGGGCGGCGGTCCGGCGTGATTCTCCGCTGGCCGCCGCGATCATGCGGTACGCCGGCGTGACGTCCTCGGACGCCCTGGTGAACTGGGCCGGCCGCCAGCCACCCACCGTCTTCGCCGGCCTGTGCCCGCTGGTGTGCGCCACCGCCGACCCGGTAGCCGGCCGCATCCTCGACGACGCGGTGGCCCGCCTCCTGGCCACCCTGGCCGAGCTGGGCGGAACCGGCCCGGTGGTGCTCGCCGGTGCGCTGCTGACCGGCGACACCCCGGTCCGGCGGGGAGTCGTCGCCGCGCTCGGCGACCGGGCCACCGTGGCCGGCGATCCGGCGCTCGGCGCGGCGCGGCTGGCGCTCAGGCGTTCCTGACCGCGGCGGCGTCCTGCAGACCCAGGATGTCGATCGCCTGCTCCCGCATCTCCACCTTGCGGACCTTGCCGGTCACGGTCATCGGGAAGCCGTCCACCACGTGCACGTACCGCGGAACCTTGTAGTGGGTCAGCCGGCCGGCGCAGAACTCCCGGACCGACTCGGCGGTCAGCGGTCCGGCACCCGGCCGAGTCACGATCCAGGCCATCAGTTCCTCGCCGTACTTGGCGTCCGGCACGCCGATCACCTGCACGTCGGCGACGTCCGGGTGGGTGTAGAGGAACTCCTCCACCTCGCGCGGGTAGACGTTCTCGCCGCCCCGGATGACCAGATCCTTGATCCGGCCGACGATGTTGACGTACCCGTCGGCGTCCATCGTGGCGAGGTCACCGGTGTGCATCCAGCGGGCCGCGTCGATCGCCTCGGCGGTGGCCTCCGGCTGGGCCCAGTAGCCGAGCATCACCGAGTAGCCGCGGGTGCACAGCTCCCCCGGCTCGCCGCGCGGCACCACCAGCCCGGTGCCCGGGTCGATCACCTTCGACTCCAGGTGCGGCATCACCCGGCCGACCGTCTCGGTGCGCCTTGCCAGAGTGTCGTCCGGCCGGGTCATGGTGGACACCGGCGACGTCTCGGTCATGCCGTAGCAGATCGCCACCTCGGTCATGTGCATCTCGGCCACCGCCCGCTTCATCACCTCGACCGGGCAGGGCGAGCCGGCCATGATCCCGGTACGCAGCGTGGAGAGGTCGTACTCGGCGAAGTCCGGCAGGCCGAGTTCGGCGATGAACATGGTCGGCACCCCGTACAGCGAGGTGCAGTGCTCGTCGGCGACCGCACGCAGCGTCGCCGCCGGGTCGAACCCCGGGGCCGGCAACACCATGCAGGCGCCGTGCGAGGTGGCCGCGAGGTTGCCCATCACCATGCCGAAACAGTGGTAGAGCGGCACCGGGATGCAGATCCGGTCCCGCTCGGTGTAGTTGATCAGTTCGCCGACGAAGTACCCGTTGTTCAGGATGTTGTGGTGCGAAAGCGTCGCGCCCTTCGGGAAACCGGTGGTCCCGGACGTGTACTGGATGTTGATCGGGTCGTCCGCGGACAGCGCCGGCATCTCGAACCGGTCCGGATCGTGGTCGAGCAGCGCCGTCCACTCCGGCTGGCCGAGAAAGACCACGTCGGCGAAGCCGATCGACTCGATCATCCCGCGGTAGTCCGAGGTCTTGAACGACACCGCGCTGATCAGCAGCGACATCCCCGACTGCTTGACCACGTAGTCGAGCTCATGGGTGCGGTACGCCGGGTTGACGTTGACGAGAATCGCACCAATCTTGGCCGTGGCGTACTGGACCAGCACCCACTCGGCGCAGTTCGGCGCCCAGATGCCCACCCGGTCGCCCTTACCGATGCCGCGGTCGAGCAGGCCCAACGCCACCCGGTTCACCGCGGCGTCGAACTCCCGGTACGTGTACCGGACACCGGCCGCCACGTCGACCAGCGCCTCCCGGTCGGCGAACCGGGCCACGGTCCGGTCCAGGTTCTCGCCGATCGTCTCGCCGATCAGCGGCACGCCTGAGGTCCCGGAGTCGTAGGAGCGCATGTCCGCAGCATGGACCCGGCCGCCGGAAAGCGCCACCCGCCCGGTGCGCGGAGATGACATGCTGGCCCGATGCCGAAGCGGCCGACCATCGCCGACATCGCCCGGGAGGCGGGCGTCTCCAAAGGCGCGGTGTCGTACGCCCTGAACGGCCAGCCCGGCGTGTCCGAGACGACCCGACAACGGATCCTGGCGATCGCCGACCGGGTCGGGTTCCGGGCCAGCGCGGCCGCCCGGGCACTGGCCGGCGCACCGGCCAAAATGGTCGGTCTGGCATTGCAGCGGCCGGCCCGCACGCTGGGCGTCGAGCCGTTCTTCCTGGAGCTGATCAGCGGGCTCGAGGCGGAGCTGTCGCTGCACTCGTACGCGCTGTTGCTGCAGATGGTGCCGGACGAGCGGGCCGAGGCGGAAACCGAGATCTACCGCCAGTGGTGGCACGAGAAGCGGGTGGACGGTGTGCTGCTGTGCGACGTCCGGTCCGGCGACCCGCGGGTGTCCGCGGTGCACCGGATCGGACTGCCCGCCGTGGTGGTCGGTCCGCCGGCCGCCGGCGGACCGCTCGCCAGCATCTGGTCCGACGATGCGGTGTCGATGACCGAGGCGGTCGAGCACCTGGCCGGGCTCGGCCACCGGCGGATCGCCCGGGTGGCCGGCATCCGCGAGCTGGCGCACACCGCCACCCGGACCGCGGCGTTCGAGGCGGCGTGCGCGCGGCTGGATCTGGCACCGCCGCGAACCGTGTGGACCGACTACACCGGCGAGAACGGCGCCCGGGCCACCCGCGGCCTGCTGGACTCCGACGACCCGCCGACCGCGGTGATCTACGACAACGACATCATGGCGATCGCCGGGCTGGCCACGGCCCAGCAGATGGGCCACCGGGTGCCGGTGGATCTGTCCATCGTGGCCTGGGACGACTCGCCGGTGTGCCCGCTGGTCCATCCGCCGCTGACCGCCCTGACGCGGGACATCGTGGCCTACGGGACCCACGCCGCCCGGCTCCTGCTGGCCACCATCGCCGGCGAGCGGGTGGCCGACCTGCACGACGAACCGGCCCACCTCACCGTCCGGGCCAGCACGGGCCCGTCCCCGACCTAGCCCCGCTCCCGCCCCCGCCCCGCCCCGCCCGCCCCGGCCTCGCCCCCCGCCCGCGCGATCTTGGACTTGTGGCGATCCGCAAACCGGCATACGCGTCATTTATGCAGCCACAAGTCCAAGATCGCGCGGGGCCGGGCGACGGGGCTAGGCGACGGGGGCGACTCGCCAGGCGGCCGGCGCGTGCACCGGGACGGCCGGTGACCGCGGCGGCACCGGCGCGACCCGCTGGTATCCGGCGCCCACCGCGGGCCGCGGGTCGGGTTCGCCGGCGTTGGGCCACAACGCCATCGCGCGCTCGGCCAGCGCGGTGATGGTCAGCGACGGGTTCACCCCGAGGTTGGCCGGGATCGCCGAGCCGTCCACCACGTGCAGCGTGGGATATCCGTACACCCGGTGGTACGGGTCGATCACGCCGGTCGCTGGCGAGTCGCCGATCACCACGCCGCCGAGGATGTGCGCGGTCATCGGGATGTTGAACACGTCGCCAATGCCGCCGCCGGGAAGGCCGCCGATCCGCTCGGCGATCCGGCGGACCGCCTCGTGGCCGATCGGGATCCAGGTCGGGTTCGCCGGGCCGTGCCCGGGACCGGTGGTCAGCCGGCCGGACCGGGTCCGGCGTACCGTCAGCGAATTGTCCAGCGTCTGCATGACCAGCGCGATGATGGTCCGCTCGCTCCACCGCCGTTTGGACAGCGAGCGGGCCAGCAGTACCGGATGCCGCATCGCCTGGCCGAGGAACCGGACCGGCCGGGGCACCCGGCCACCGCCGTCCACCAGCAGCGTCGAGAGCAGGCCCATGGCGTTGCTGCCGGGGCCGTACCGCACCGGTTCGATGTGCGTGTCGGCGTCCGGGTGGAAGGATGAGGTGATCGCCACCCCGCGGGAGAACGGCTGATCCGGCACCCGGCCGGTCTGTGCGCCCAGCAGCGCCTCGGAGTTGGTGCGGGTGAGCGTGCCCAGCCGGTCCGAGATGGCGGGCAGCACGCCGGTGTCCTTCATCGCGTGTAGCAGCCGCTGGGTGCCGAGTGCGCCGGCGGCCAGCACCACCTGGGCCGCGGTGAAGGCGCCGTTCGAGGTCCGGATCCGCCAGCCGCCGCCGTCGACGGCCAGGCCGGTCACCGTGGTGTCCGGGTGGATCACCGCGCCGGCTCGTTCGGCCAGGTGCAGATAGTTGACGTCCAGGCGGTTCTTGGCGCCGAAACGACAGCCGATCATGCAGTTGCCGCACTCGATGCAGCCGGTGCGGTCCGGGCCGGCACCACCGAAGTAGGGGTCCGGGACGGTCCGGCCGGGCTCGCCGAAGAACACCCCGACCGGGGTACGGCGGAACGTGTGCCCGACGCCCATGTCCTCGGCCACCCGCTGGATCACCACGTCCGACGGGGTCATCGACGGCTGGGTGGTGACACCGAGCATCCGGGACGCCTGGTCGTAGAACGGCACCAGCTCGGCCTCGCCGATCCCGGCCCACTGCGGGTCGTCGAAGAACACCGGCGGCGGCCGGTACAGGGTGTTGGCGTACACCAGCGATCCCCCGCCCACCCCGGCGGCGGACAGCACGACCACGTCCTTCAGCAGGGTGATCCGCTGGATGCCGCGGCACCCGAGGCGCGGCGCCCAGAGGAAGTTGCGCAGATCCCACGACGTCTTCGGCAGGCTCTGCGCGTCGAACCGGCGCCCCGCCTCCAGCACCCCGACCCGGTAGCCCTTCTCGGCCAGGCGCAACGCGGACACGCTGCCGCCGAACCCACTGCCGACCACCACCACGTCGTAGTGCGTCACCTGCGCCATGCCGTGACGTTAGGCGGTCCGCGCGAACCGCGCCACCGGCCGGGACAGCGGACCGGAATACTCTCCAAGATGTGACGGACGTCGATGGAACGAGGGGTGGTGCGGTCCGGCGCCCGACCATGGCCGACATCGCCCGGCGGGCCGGCGTCTCGCGCATCGCCGTCTCGTACGCCATCAACGGCCGCCCGGGGGTGTCCGCCCCGCTGCGCGCGGAGATCCTGGCCATCGCCCGCCGGATGGGCTACCGGGTCAACGGCGCCGCCCTGGCCCTGCACGGTGCCGCGGCCCGCGCGTTCGGGCTGGTGATGGCCCGCCCGTCGGTGGCGCTGACCGTCGAGGTGTTCCGGCGGCAGCTGATCGCCGGCATCCAGGCCGAGCTGAGTGGACGCGGGTTCGGGCTGGCCCTGCAGTTCGTCGGCGACCTGGCCGAGGAGATGGCGGTGCACCGGCGCTGGGCGGCCGAGCGGCGGGTGGACGGCGTGCTGCTGATCGATCCCCGGCTGGACGATCCGCGGCCGGCCGTGCTGGACGAGCTCCGGTTGCCGTACGTGGTGGCCGGCGGCACCCGCGACACCAACGGCGTCTGGCTGGACGACGCCGCCACCATGGCACGGATCACCGGCCTGCTGACCGGCACCGGGCATCGACGGATCGCCCGGGTCAGCGGGCCGGCCGGGCTGGTGCACACCGCGGTCCGGGACGCCGCGTTCCGCCGGGCCCGCGCCGAGGTGACCGTGGTGCGGGGTGACTACACCGGGGCGAGCGGCGCCCGGCTGACCCGCGAGCTTCTCGGCCGGGACCGGCCGCCGACGGCGATCGTGTACGACAACGACCTGATGGCGATCGCCGGCCTGGGCGTGGCCCACGAGCTGGGTGTGGCGGTGCCGGCCGAACTGTCCGTGGTGGCCTGGGAGGACTCACCGCTGTGCCGGTTCGTCAACCCGCCGCT
>DASSAL010000143.1:0-27824 GCA_035685405.1 Actinoplanes sp.
CCCGCCGGGTCGTCGAACACCTGACGCACCGTCCACGCCCTTCCCGTGTTCGGGTTCTCCGCGCCGACCGGAGGTCCAGGCGCCGGCTGCGGCTCAGCGTCGATGTGCAGCAGCGCCGGGCCGCGGGCCGCCGGACCGGTGCCCAGCTCGTCGTACTCCTCGAAGTACGCCTCGATCGCCGCCCGCCACCGGTCGGCGGTCCAGCCGGCCTCGCCGTCCAGCTCGCCCAGCTCGTCGTACCGGGCGAGGGCCGCCAGCTCCACCCGGCGGAACAGCGCGTTGCGCACCAGCACCCGGAATGCGCGCACGTTGCGGGTCACCGCCGGCGGCTTGTCGTCGACGCGGACCTCGGCCGGCGCCTCGGCGGACGGGTCGCGCAGCCGTTCCCACTCGTCGAGCAGGCTGGAGTCGACCTGCCGTACCAACTCGCCGAGCCACTCGATCAGATCGGTCAGCTCCTCGGTGCGGGCGTCCTCCGGCACGGTCTGCCGCAGCGCCCGGTACGCGTCGGCCAGGTAGCGCAGCACCAGGCCCTCGGACCGGGACAGGCCGTAGTACGAGACGTACTCGGTGAACGTCATCGCCCGCTCGTACATGTCGCGGACCACGCTCTTGGGCTTGATCTCGTAGTCGGCCACCCACGGGTGCCCCCGCCGGTACGTCTCGTACGCGCCCTCGAGCAGCTCCAGCAGCGGCCGCGGGTGCGTCACCTCCTCGAGCAGCTCCATCCGCTGCTCGTACTCGATGTCCTCGGCCTTCATCGCGTTGACCGCCTCGCCCCGGGCCCGCTGCCGCTGGGCGGCCAGCACCTGCCGCGGGTCCTCCAGCGTCGCCTCGATCACCGACACCACGTCCAGCGGATAGTCCGGCGACTCCCGGTCCAGCAGCTCCAGGCAGGCCAGGGCGAACGGGGACAGCGCCTGGTTCAGCGCGAAGTCCAGCTGCAGGTCCTCGACCAGCCGGTACCGGCCGTCGACGCGCTCGATCACGCCGCCGGCCAGCAGGGCCCGGGTGATAGCGATCGCGCGGCGGATGTGCCGGCGTTGCGCGGCCGGGTCCTCGTGGTTGTCGGTGAGCAGGTGGCGCATCGCGGTGACCGGGTCCCCGCCGCGGGCGATCACGTTCAGCACCATCGCGTGGGAGACCTGGAACGACGAGGTCAGCGGCTCCGGGTCGGCGGCGACCAGCCGGTCGAAGGTGGGCTGCCCCCAGCCGATCTGCCCCTCCGGCGGCTTCTTGCGGATCACCTTGCGGCGCTTCTTCGGGTCGTCGCCGGCCTTGGCCAGTGCCCGCTCGTTGTCGATCACGTGCTCCGGCGCCTGCACCACGACCGTGCCGATGGTGTCGAACCCGGCCCGGCCGGCCCGCCCGGAAATCTGGTGGAACTCGCGCGCCTTCAGCAGCCGGGTCTTGATGCCGTCGTACTTGGACAGGCCGGTGAACAGTACGGTCCGGATCGGCACGTTGATGCCGACGCCGAGGGTGTCGGTACCGCAGATCACCTTCAGCAGGCCGGCCTGGGCCAGCGTCTCCACCAGCCGGCGGTACTTGGGCAGCATGCCGGCGTGGTGCACGCCGATGCCGTGCCGGACCAGCCGGGACAGGGTGCGGCCGAACCCGGCGGTGAACCGGAAGTTGCCGATCGCCGTGGCGATGGCGTCCTTCTCCGCCCGGGTGCACATGTTGATGCTGGTCAGGGACTGGGCGCGGTCCAGGGCCGCGGCCTGGGTGAAGTGCACGATGTAGACCGGCGCCTGGTGGGTGGTGAGCAGCTCAGCGATGGTCTCGTGCAGCGGCGTGGTCGCGTACGAGAAGATCAGCGGCACCGGCCGCTCGGCGTCGGCGATCACCGCGGTCGTCCGCCCGGTGCGCCGGGTCAGGTCCTCGACGAAGCGGGTGGTGTCGCCCAGCGTCGCCGACATCAGCAGGAACTGCGCCTGCGTCAGCTCGATCAGCGGCACCTGCCACGCCCAGCCCCGGTCCGGCTCGGCGTAGACGTGGAACTCGTCCATCACCACCTGGCCGACGTCGGCCTCGGCGCCCTCGCGCAGCGCCAGGTTGGCCAGCACCTCGGCGGTGCAGCAGATGACCGGCGCGTCCGCGTTGACGCTGGCGTCGCCGGTCAGCATGCCGACGTGGTGCGCGCCGAAGATCTCGCACAGCGCGAAGAACTTCTCGCTGACCAGCGCCTTGATCGGCGCGGTGTAGAAAGTGGTGCGCTTGTCGGCCAGCGCGGCGAAGTGCGCGCCGGTGGCGACCAGGCTCTTACCGGAGCCGGTGGGCGTGTTGAGGATGACGTTCGCGCCGGTGACGACCTCCATCAGCGCGTGTTCCTGATGCTGGTAGAGGGTCAGGCCCCGCTCGGCGACCCAGCCCTGGAAGGCGTCGAAGACGGCGTCGGGATCGGCGGTACCGGGCAGGCGGTCGGTGAGCGTCATGATGACTGCGACTCTATAGAAAACACCGTGGCCGGGTACGAGCTCTCGTACCCGGCCACGGTGGGGACCCTGTGCGCGTGTCACATGGCGCGGCCCTGCGTGGTGGCTGTGCCGCCACTGAAGAGCATGGCGCGTCCGGCCTGCACGGAGGTGGTGGTGGTGGTCTTGCCGGAGTCACCGCCGAACGCCGAGTAGACGGGACCGGCAACGCCGGCGGCCAGGCCGGCGGTGGCCACGAGCGCGGCGAGGGTGGAACCGATTCGGGACCGCATCGGGAGCTCCTTCAGGTTTGGTGTCGGGGGACCGGACACCAACGTTGCGCCGCGGCGGTTGCGGACCCGTTCGCCGCCGGGTGCAGGACGGGTGCAATGCCGCCCGCGGGCGCGGTCACAGATCCAGGACCGTGCCGTCGATGTCGTCCAGTTCCTCGCCGGTGAGCGCCAGGTTCTCCACCGCGGCGACATTGGACTCCAGTTGCTCGACGCTGCTGGCGCCGATGATCAGGCTGGTCATCCGCTCGTCGCGCAGCGCCCAGGCGAGCGCCATCTGGGCCAGCGACTGCCCGCGCCGCCGGGCGATGTCGTTCAGCGCGTGGATCCGGCCCATGGTCCGGTTGTCCAGGGCGCTCTCGTCGAGGAACGCGCTGGTGCGCACCCGGGAATCGTCCGGGATGCCGCCCAGGTAGCGGTCGGTGAGCAGGCCCTGCTGCAGCGGGCTGAACGCGATGCAGCCGGCGCCGACCCGCTCCAGCGTGTCGAGCAGGTGGTCCTTCTCGATCCACCGGTTCAGGATCGAGTACGACGGCTGGTGGATCAGCAGCGGCGTGCCGAGCTCCTGCAGGATCGCGGCGGCCTGGGCGGTCTGCTCGGCGGTGTAGTTGCTGATCCCGGCGTACAGCGCCTTGCCGGCCCGGACCACCGCGTCCAGCGCGCCCATGGTCTCCTCCATCGGCGTGTCCGGGTCCGGCCGGTGGTGGTAGAAGATGTCGACGTAGTCCAGGCGCATCCGCTTGAGCGAGGCGTCCAGCGACGACACCAGATACTTGCGGGACCCCCATTCGCCGTACGGGCCGGGCCACATGTAGTAGCCCGCCTTGGTGCTGATCACCAGTTCGTCGCGGTGCCCGCGCAGGTCGGTGGCGAGCATCCGGCCGACGTTCGCCTCCGCGCTGCCCGGCGGTGGCCCGTAGTTGTTGGCCAGGTCGAAATGGGTCACGCCGAGGTCGAAGGCGCGGCGCACGATCGCGCGCTGGCGTTCCCACGGCCGGCCGTCGCCGAAGTTGTGCCACAGGCCGAGGGAGATCACCGGCAGCCGGAGCCCGGACCGGCCGGCACGCCGGAAGGTCATCGAGTCGTAACGGTCATCCGCGGGAAGGTAGGTCACGCTGGTAGGTTAGTCGGCAGCCGCGGCGGGAGAGACCGGCAGACGGCCGGCGCCGAAGGGGCAAATCCTCCCCGGAACCTCTCAGGCAAAAGGACCGCGCGGGCAGGCGACTCTGAAGGGCCCCTCGCGGGTGCGACAGAGGGGGAGGCCGCTTCGTCGACCTCTTCTTCAGGAGCCGCACATGTCGACTTTCGCGCACCGCCACATCGGTCCCGGTCCGGACGAGCAGGCCCAGATGCTCAAGGCGATCGGGTACGGCTCGCTGGACGAGCTGATGGACGCCGCGATCCCCGAGGTGATCCGCTGGCACGGCACCCTGGACCTGCCGGCCGCCGCGACCGAGGAGGAGGCGATCGCCGAACTGCGCGCGATCGCGTCCCGCAACGCGGTGACCACCTCGATGATCGGCCTGGGCTACTACGGCACGCACACCCCGGCGGTGATCCGGCGCAACGTGCTGGAGAACCCGGCCTGGTACACCGCGTACACCCCGTACCAGCCGGAGATCAGCCAGGGCCGGCTCGAGGCGTTGCTGAACTTCCAGACCATGGTCACCGACCTGACCGGCCTGACCACGGCGAACGCCTCGATGCTGGACGAGGGCACCGCGGTCGCCGAGGCGATGACGCTGGCCCGCCGGGTGGCCAAGGTCACATCCCCGGTGTACGTGGTCGACCCGGACATCCTGCCGCAGAGCCTGGCGGTGCTGCGCACCCGTGCCGAACCGCTGGGCATCGAGGTGGTGATGCTCGGCGACGACCTGCCGGACGAGTTCTTCGGGCTGCACCTGCAGTACCCGGGGGCGTCCGGCGCGGTCCGCGACCACGCCCGGCTGGTCGAGGCCGCGCACGGCCGGGGTGCGCTGGTCACGGTGGCCGCCGACCTGCTGGCGCTGACCCTGCTGCGCCCGCCGGGGGAGATCGGCGCGGACATCGCCGCCGGCACCACGCAGCGGTTCGGCGTACCGCTGGGCTTCGGCGGACCGCACGCCGGTTACCTGGCCGTGCGCGCGGGCCTGGAGCGGTCGCTGCCCGGCCGCCTGGTGGGCGTCTCCCGGGACGCCGACGGCGCACCCGCCTACCGGCTCGCGCTGCAGACCCGCGAGCAGCACATCCGGCGGGAGAAGGCGACCAGCAACATCTGTACGGCGCAGGTGCTGCTCGCCGTGATGGCCGGCATGTACGCCGTCTACCACGGTCCGGACGGGCTGCGCGCGATCGCCCAGCGCACCCACCAGCGGGCGCTCGCGGTCGCCGGCGGCCTGGCCGCGGCGGGCCTCTCGCTGACTTCCGGCACGTTCTTCGACACGGTCACCGCCGCGGTCCCCGGGCGCGCCGCGGAGATCGTCGCCGCGGCGGCGGACCGCGGCATCGACCTGCACCTGGTGGACGACGACCACGTGTCCATCGCCTGCGACGAGACGACCACCGAGGCGCACGTGTCGGCCGTGCTGGAGGCCTTCGGCGCCGCGCCGGGCACCTTCCGGTCCGGCCTGCCGGCGCTGGCGCGGACCAGCGACTACCTCACCCACCCGGTGTTCCACAGCCACCGGTCCGAGACTGCGATGCTGCGCTACCTGCGCCGGCTCGCCGACCGGGACTACGCGCTGGACCGCGGCATGATCCCGCTGGGCTCCTGCACGATGAAGCTGAACGCCACCACCGAGATGGAACCGGTCAGCTGGCCGGAGTTCGCGGACCTGCACCCGTACGCCCCGGCCACCCGGACCGCCGGGTACGAGGCGCTGGTCGCCCAGCTGGAGGGCTGGCTGGCCGAGCTGACCGGGTATGACGCCGTGTCGGTGCAGCCGAACGCCGGCTCGCAGGGTGAGCTGGCCGGCCTGCTGGCCATCCGGGGTTACCACCGGTCCCGTGGCGACCTGGACCGCACGGTGTGCCTGATCCCGTCCAGCGCGCACGGCACCAACGCGGCGTCGGCGGTGATGGCCGGCATGCGGGTGGTCGTGGTGGCCTGCGACGACGCCGGCAACGTCGACCTGGACGACCTGCGCGCCAAGATCTCGACGCATGCGCCCAACCTGGCCGCGATCATGGTCACCTACCCCTCCACCCACGGCGTGTACGAGTCCGGGATCGCCGAGCTGTGCGAGCTGGTGCACGACGCCGGCGGCCAGGTCTACGTCGACGGTGCGAACCTCAACGCGCTGGTGGGTTTCGCCCGGCCGGGGAAGTTCGGCGCGGACGTCTCGCACCTGAACCTGCACAAGACGTTCTGCATCCCGCACGGCGGCGGCGGACCCGGCGTCGGCCCGGTCGCGGTGCGCGCCCACCTGGCCGGGTTCCTGCCGGGGGATCCGCTGGAGCCGGGTGATCACCACGCCGTCTCGGCGGCGGCGCACGGCTCGGCCGGCATCCTGCCGATCTCCTGGGCGTACTTGCGGATGATGGGCCCGGACGGGCTGGCCGCGGCCACCGCCACCGCGGTGCTGGCCGCCAACTACGTCGCCGCGCGCCTGAGGGACCACTTCCCGGTGCTGTACACCGGCGGCCACAGCCTGGTGGCGCACGAGTGCATCCTGGACCTGCGGCCGATCACCAAGGCCACCGGCGTCTCGGTGGACGACGTGGCCAAGCGCCTGATCGACTACGGCTTCCACGCGCCGACCATGTCGTTCCCGGTGGCCGGCACGCTGATGGTGGAGCCGACCGAGAGCGAGGACCTGGCCGAGCTGGACCGGTTCTGCGCGGCGATGATCGCGATCCGGCAGGAGATCGATCGGATCGCCACGGGGGAGTGGCCGCGGGACGACAACCCGCTGGCGAACGCGCCGCACACCGCGGCGGCGGTCAGCGCCGACGAGTGGCCGCACGCCTACCCGCGGTCGGTGGCCGGATATCCGGCGGGGGTGGACCGGTCGGCGAAGTACTGGCCGCCGGTGCGGCGGATCGACGGGGCGTACGGCGACCGGAACCTGGTCTGCTCGTGCCCGTCGCCGGAAGCGTTCGAGGATTGATTCCGATGGGCCGCGGCTCGCTGTGTCCGGGGTCGCGGCCCGGTCTCTGGTCCGGCCGTTCTCGTGCCGGACCCTTCGCGTCACGTTGCGTGACCGCGGCGGTGCATCTGACCGGCGCTACGCGGCGAGCGCGTGCTGGGCCGGTCCGCGGTGCGGTTCGATGAGCGTGCCGTCGGGCAGGATCTCACCGGTGTCCTCAAAGATGATCACGCCGTTGCAGAGCAGGCTCCAACCCTGCTCACGGAAGGTGGCGACGATCCGGGCCGCTTCGCGGTCCGTGGCGTCGGCGTTCGGACAGGGGATTTGGTGCTGGCACATCGGGTTTCTCCGGTCAGGGGGGCTGTGTGTTGATTCACAACGACGGTGACGAACGTTACCTCAATCCGAACGACTTCGGACGCCATGGGTGACGGCGTCCCATCGACAGGATCCTCGCTTTCCAGGGTCCACGACAGGGGCGCTGTCGACCACTTCCCGACACCTCCTTCCGGCCGCTGTCCCGGGGCACCGGCCTCCTGCCAGGGCCGTCACCGTCCGTACAGGTCATTCGCCTGGCACCTCGGTGACGCCGGTGACCCCGCCGAGCTTGTCTCCGCCTTTCTGTCGGCCAACGGACTGCCGGTGCGAGATCTTGTCCGAACGGTTACCCGTGGCCACCCGGACGGCCCGGGCACGGTGTGCGGCGCTGCACTCTTCGTATCGGCGGCGGCTGCGTCCGTGATGGCCGGTGGGGAGCCCGGTGCACCGTCGCCGGTGCCCCGTATCCCCGATGTGTACGCCGTCATGCATGTCCACACCGATTTTGCACGTCCGGTTCAACCGGCCCGGCCGGCCGCGCCGTGGTGGCTCGGCCGGTGGCGGGACAGCTGGCCCGCCGCCCGGCACGCGGCCGCCGTCGCCGCCGCCCGGGAGGCGATCGCCCGCGGTGACGTGTACCAGGTCAACGTGGTCGGGCACGCGTCGGCGCGGTACGCCGGCGACCCGCTGCCGGCGCTGCGCCGGGTGGCTGCCCTGCCCGGCGCCCGCTACGGCGGCGTGCTGGCCGGCGACGGCTGGGCGCTGGCGACCGCGTCGCCGGAGACGCTGGTCGAGGTCCGCGGCGGCCGGCTGGTCACCCGGCCGATCAAGGGCACCCGCCCGGCCACCGCGGCCGGCCGCCGGGAGCTGCTCGCCTCGGCCAAGGAGCGCGCCGAGCACGTGATGATCGTCGACCTGGAACGCAACGACCTGGCGCGGCTGCCCGGCGCCGGGCCGGTCCGGGTCGACGAGTTGTTCGCGGTGCGCCGGTGGTGCGGGCTGTGGCAGGCCGAGTCGGTGGTGTCCGCGCCGCTCGCCGGCCCGCTGGACCTGGCCGACCTGCTGCGCGCGGTGAGCCCCGGCGGCTCGGTCACCGGCGCGCCGAAGATCGCCGCGCTGGCCCAGATCGCCCGGCTCGAGCCGGTGGGCCGGGGGGTCAGCATGGGCGCGGTGGGCTGGGTGGCGCCGGACTACGCCGACCTCGGGTTGACGATCCGGACGGTGGCCGCGGACGGCGACCGGCTGCACCTGTGGGCCGGCGGTGGCATCACCTGGGACAGCGATCCGGCCGCCGAGGTGGCCGAGGCGGCGGCGAAGGCGGCGCCGCTGCGGGCCGCCCTGGCGGCTGAGCGGTGACGGCTGGATAGCCTGGGAGACATGGCTGTGCCGATGCTGCCTTTGTCATGCCCTTCTGGCCCTCGCCCGCGGTGCCGTCGGCGATGACGATTCGTCCCATCCGGATGTTCGGTGATCCGGTCCTGCGCACCGAGGCCGATCCGGTCACCAGCTTCGACCGTGAGCTGCGGCGGCTGGTCACCGACCTGGAGGACACGGTCCGCGAGCCGGGCCGCGCCGGGGTGGCCGCGCCGCAGATCGGGGTGAGCCTGCGGGTGTTCTCGTTCCACGTCGACGGCGTGGTCGGGCACCTGGTCAACCCGGTGCTGTCCGGCTTCTCCGGTGAGCAGGAGGACGAGGAGGGCTGCCTGTCGGTGCCCGGGCTGGCGTTCCCGACCCGGCGGGCGATGCGGGTGACGGCGCGCGGGCAGGACCGGCACGGCGAGCCGGTGGTGATCGAGGGCACCGGATTCCTGGCCCGGGCGCTGCAACACGAGACCGACCACCTGGACGGGCGGCTCTACCTCGACACGCTGAGCGGTGAGGTGCGCCGCCAGGCGTTGCGCGAGCTGCGCCGGATCCGCCCGGTCCGGCCACTTTCGTCCTAGGACGCTGTAGGCGGTGTGCTTGGATCGCCGCATGACCTTCGCCTCGATGGCCGATGAAGACCCGACGGGTTGGTTCGAGAAGCTGTACGCGGCGGCGGAGGACGGCGCCGCGCAGGTGCCGTGGGACCGCGGCGAACCGACCGCCCCGCTGGTCGACTGGGCCGGGCGCACCGGGCTCGCCGGTGCCGGCCGGCGCGCGCTGGTGGTGGGCTGCGGCCTGGGCCGCGACGCCGAATTCGTCGCCCGGCTCGGATTCGCCACCACCGCCTTCGACATCTCCGATACCGCGGTACGGATGGCCCGCGAGCGGCACCCCGGCTCGCCGGTCGACTACCGGGTGGCCGACCTGCTCCACCCGCCCGCCGAGTGGCACCGGGCGTTCGACCTGGTGGTGGAGAGCAACAACGTGCAGGCGCTGCCGCGCGGCCTGCGCGCCCGGGCGGTCGCCGGGGTGGGCTCGCTGGTGGCCGCGGCCGGCACGCTGCTGGTGCTCGCCGCCGCGGCCACCGCCGGGGACGACGACGAGGGACCGCCGTGGCCGCTGACCCGCGACGAGATCGAGGCGTTCGCCACCGGCGGGCTGCAGCCGGCGACGCTGGAGGAGGTGCCGGCGGAACCGGGTGAGCCGTGGTCGCGCAAGTGGCGTGCCACGTTCACCCGTCCAGCGTGACCACGTCCGGGTGCGGGTGGCGCAGGAAGTCGTGGTGCGAGATGTCCCAGCCGTACGCGCCGGTGCGCGGGAACACCAGCACGTCGCCGGCCCGCAGCCGCTCGACGAAGCGGCTGCGGGCCAGCACGTCCCGGGGCGTGCAGAGCTCGCCGACCGCGTCCACCGCGGCGCCGGTGACCTCGGGGCGGGGCCACGGATGTGGCCAGTCGTCCACCGGCAGCACCGCGAACGGGTGGCTGTAACCCCACGCGGCCGGCAACCGGAAGTGGTGGGTGCCGCCGCGCAGCACGGCGAACCAGCGGCCGTGGGTCCGTTTCAGGTCGAGCACTTCGGCGGCGTACCAGCCGGCGTCGGCGGCCAGGATCCGGCCGGGTTCGACGATCAGCTCGACGTCCCCGGGATCGGGCAGCCGCCGGCGTAACTCGGCCAGGTCGATGGTGGCCGCGGACCGGTAGTCGACGCCCAGCCCGCCGCCGACGTTGACCAGCTTCGGCCGGATGCCCTGGGCCCGGGACCAGGCCAGCGCGCCGGTGACGAAGGCGGCGTGCGCGGCGGCGTCCAGGTTGTTCGACACGGCGTGCAGGTGGAAGCCGGCCACCCGGATGTTCGGCAGGTCCGCGGCCAGCGCCAGCACCTGCGGCAGGTCGGCCTCGTCCACCCCGAACGGCGACGGCGTGCCGGTCATGGCGTGGCTGCCGGGCAGCGCCGGGCCGGGCCGGTTCACCCGGATCGCCACCTCGACCGGGCGGCCGGCGGCGTTCAGGCGGTGCAGCTCGAGGGCGCTCTCCACGTTGACCTGGGCACCGGCGGCGACCGCGGCGGCCAGGGCGGCCGGGGTCTTCGCCGGCCCGCCGACGACGATCCGGCGGGCGCCGGCGGCCACGGCCAGATCGAGTTCGCCGGCGGAGGCGACCTCCAGGCCGTCGCATGCGGCGGCCAGCGTCCGGACCACGTCCGGGTGCCCGTTCGCCTTGACCGCGTAGAGCAGCGTGGTGCGCGGCGGGAAGGCGGCGCGGACCGCGGCGGCCCGAGCGCGCAGCGCGCCCAGGTCGTAGAGGTAGGCGCACACCGGGCGGCGCAGCTTCCGGATCGCCGCGACGACGTGCGGATGCCGGCTCAGATCCGGCCAGCTCGCGTCCCCGGCCGCCGGCCGCGGGGTGGGGTCACGTGTCGCCGGGCGGCTTGTCGCCGCGCCGCCGGCGGGGGGGCCGCCCGTGGCCGGGCCGCTGCCGGCCGGCCACCTGCCGCCGGGACGGGCGGGCGGGTCAGGCGCGGGCATGCAGCGGGTTCCGGACCGGCAGGTACGTGTCGCCGCCGCCGGTCAGCCGCATGCGCACCAGCGCCTTGTGCGGCATCCGGGCGGCGGTCAGCGCGGCGTGGTCGCGGCGGGCCGAGTCGCCGTCCAGTCCGTCGTACGCCTGATCCACCACCTCGCGCACCACCCGCCAGGCGGCGTCCTCGGCCAGGCCGTGTGACTCGCCGAGCCGGATGATCAGCTCACCGAGGTGGGCCTGGAACGCGGTGTATCCGATCTTGGCCAGCAGCACGTCGTCGTCACCGGTGCCGATCACCGACCCCGGCCACAGACTGATCGCCAGCCCGCCGGCGGCCAGCCGGGGCAGGTGCAGCCGCAGCCCGGCGAAGTCGCGGATCACCAGCCGCTGGGGCATCCCGCGGGTGAAGGTGGGCAGGCAGTTCTGCAGGTGCGCCTCCAGGGCCACACCGCGGGCGGTGAACCGCAGCAGCGGCGGGAGCAGGAGCCGGGCGTACGCGCGCAGCCAGCCGATGGCGCCGGCGCCGGACGCGTCGACCAGGCCGGCCAGCACGGTGCGGCCGGTCGCCGGGTCGACGGCCGGCAGGGCACTCCCGGGCACCGCCACCTCGCCGGCCATCCACCCGGCCGGCACCTGGCCGGCCGCCATCGGCCCCGCCATCGGCCCGGCCGGCACCTCGCCGGGTGGATGGCCGGGCAGCGCGGTCGCAGCGTGGAGTCGGCCGGTCATCGCGTCGCGCAGGATGGCGGACAGGTCGCGGCCGGACCCGGCCGGCACCGCCGCACCGGCCGTCTCGGCAAGCAGCACGATGCGGTGGCCGTCCGGGTCGTCCCCCGCCAGCCGGCGCAGCACCGCGGACACGGCCGGGCCGTTGCGGGTGCTGGCCACGCTGACGCTGCGCCGGGTGGAGGTGACCTGGATGTCCAGCGACACCTTCAGATAGCGGCGCAGCCCGTCGGCACCCGGCGGCAGCAGCAGGGTGCGGAGGGCGGCGGTGGGTACGGCGTCGAGCTCGGCGTCCAGCGGCCGCAGCGCGCCGTCACGGATCAGGTCGCCGTAGCGGGCCGGCAGGACGCTGTCCCGCTGCCAGGCGTGCACCGGCTGCAGGCGGTAGCCGGGCGGCGGCTCCGGGAGCTGCGGGTAGGCGGTGGCCAGCGCGTCGCCGAGGTCGTCGCCGAGGTGGCCGTCGTCGCGGACCGCCACGAACCCGATTGCGGTGTGACCGGACTCCAGGTCGTGGGCGAGCACGTCGGTGGTGTCCCAGCCCAGCCGGGTGCGGCCGCAGGGATGCAGGTTGTGCCCGGCTACGGCGAGCCGTTCCAGCGCGACCGCGGCCAGGTCGGGATCGGCCGTTGCGCGCGCAGCGCGGACAGCACCGGGCGGCGGCCAGGCCGGTGCCGGCGTGGTCGAGCTACGGGCCATCGCGACCGCCAGGTTGACCACCGCATTGCGCAACTCCGCGGCGAACTCCGGGGCGTCCATCCCGGCCAGCAGGTCGACCGGGTCCTCGGCGCCGGCGGTGTCGAACTCGACGCGGTCGAACGCGTACCGGGTGCCCCGCCCGGCGTGCCGGGCCTGCGCGTCGCCGATGTCCTCGCGTACCAGCGCGCCCCGCAGCCGCCGGCCCACCAGCTCGGCGGCCTCCGGCAGCGCCGCGAAGAACGGGTCGGCCAGCTCTGGCGCGTGCACGGCCAGGGCGGCCCCGGTGTGCGCGGCGGCGACGGCCAGCCGGCCGGTGGTCAGGGTCCGGGTCATTCTGCTCCAGCCAGCGGGTTGTCGAGGGCGGCCCAGAGGTCGTCGAGCGGGTCGGTGGCCAGCCGCATCGCGGTGGTGGCCTTCACCGGCAGCGGTGCCCGCAGGATCGCCGTGGCGTCCGGGGTGCCGGTGCTGCGGACGGCTGCCCCGACGATGCCCCACAGCCGGGCCGGGTCGGCGTCGTGGTGCCGGGCCAGCCGGGTGACGAGCTCCGTGGCCACCGTACCGAGCGCGGCCGCGGCGAGCTTGGTGCGCAACACGTGGGGGTCGTCACTGATCAGGTCCCCGTACAACGGCGGTGGGTCGACGCCCGCGGCCCGCAGCCGAGCCGGGCTGACCCGCACCCCGCCCAGGTCGCGGTAGAGGATCCGCACCGGCCGGCCGCCGCGCAACACCACCAGGGTGTTCTGCCCGTGCGCTTCCAGCGCGACGCCGCGGCCGAGCACGGACAGCAGCGGCGGCCACAGCACGGCGGCCAGATCGGTGAGCCAGCGGTACGGGTCACCGCCGGCCTCCCGGACAGCCGCGCACAGCAGCGGCCGGCCGTCCGCGGGCGAGGTCGCGCCGAGCGCGGCGATCGGCAGCACCGTCTCGCCGGGGCCGGGACGAGGCGCTTCCCGGCGCAGGTAGGCCATCCGCCGCTGCGGCTCGCCGTCGGCGATCACCGCTCCCGCGGCGGTCTCGGCCAGCACGGACAGCGGCAGGCCGGCGGTGAGCGTGGCCAGCAGGCGGCTCAGCCGGGGGCCGTTGTGGACGGCGGCGGGGGAGACGGTCCGGACGGCCGAGGTCATCTGCACGTCCACCGCCGTCTTGATGTGTGCGCCGCCGTCCAGCGGGGCGACCGTGCGCAGGGACATCAGCGGCCGGACCGGCCCGGTGGCGCCGTCCGGGATGAGCCAGGGGTGCTCGGCGCGCAGCCGCTCGGCCTGCCACGGATGGGCGAGCAGGACCGGCGGGGCGTCGCCGTGCCAGCGGTGGTCCGGCACGCGCAGCCGGTGCAGGCGGATCACCGGGTGGTGTTCGGGTGCGTAGCGCAGCACGTCCGCGACGGTCATGCCGCCGCGGGTGCGGGCGCACGGGTGCAGCGGGTGGCCGTCGGTGACGAGCTGCTCGAGGCGGCCGGGGCCGTCCGGGTCGCCGGCGGCGGTGGCCGGCGTGACGGCCGGGTCCGGGCGGCTGGTGCGGGCCAGGGCGAGGTTGGCGACGCTGTTGTCGAGTTCGGCGGCGAAGGCCGAGTGCGGCCAGAGGGCACGGGCCAGGGCGCCCGGGTCGTCGTACGGCGCGCCGCCGAGGTGGGCGGTGAGGCCGGGGGCCGGGGTGGCGAACGGCTGCGCGTCAGCCGCGAGGTAGGTGAGGCCGGGCCGCGTGGGGCCGCCGCGGGTGACGGGTCCGGCATCGGGGTGGATCACGCGGCCGTTCCGGGTGACCGGGGTGGCCACGCCGGGGAGGGGTTCGCGGGACAGGGCGCCGAGCAGCCGGGCCAGGATCGCGGCGCGGGCGGCGGGCAGGGCGGCGTCGTACGCGGCGCACCGCTGCGGGCTCAGCTGGGCCAGGTGCGCGCGGGTCCGGACCGGGTCGGCGGTGTGCCCGGCCGGCTCGGCGGACCGGATCGTCGGCGCCACCCGACCATTCTCTCGAACTAGGTTCCTAGGACGCCCTAGAGGGTGTGCGGCGTCGTACCGGGACGGCACAAAACCAAAAAGGAATCAACGACACACCCACCTGAGATTTGCCGGGCGGGCGTGCGAATGTCGTTGCGGGACGACCGAGGAGGAACGATGACCGTGACGCTGGCCGACGTGCGGGACGCCGCCGCCAGGATCGCCGGGGTGGCGCACCGGACGCCGGTGGTGCGGTCCCGGACGTTGACCGACCTGGTGGGCGCCGAGGTGTTCCTCAAGTGCGAGAACATGCAGCGGGTCGGGGCGTTCAAGTTCCGTGGCGCGTACAACGCGGTGTCCCGGTTGCCGGCCGAGCAGCTGGCGAAGGGCATCGCCGCGTATTCGTCCGGCAACCACGCCCAGGCGGTCGCCCTGGCGGCGCGGGAGCTGGGCGGCACGGCGGTGATCGTGATGCCGGAGGACACGCCGCTGTCGAAGCTGGAGGCGGTGGCCGGGTACGGGGCGGAGATCGTGACGTACGACCGCTACACCGGTGACCGGGAGGCGATCGGCCGGCAGCTGGCCGAGGACCGGGGCATGACGCTGATCCCGCCGTACGAGCATCCGGACGTGATCGCCGGTCAGGGCACCGCGGCGCTCGAGCTGATCGAGGAGGCCGGGGAGCTGGACGCGCTGGTGGTGCCGGTCGGTGGTGGCGGGTTGATCGCGGGGTCGGCGGTCGCGGCGAAGGGTGTGCGCGAGTCGACCCGGGTGGTCGGGGTGGAGCCGGTCGCGGGCGACGACACGAAGCGGTCGCTGGCGGCCGGGCGTCGGGTGGCGATCGAGGTGCCGCGGACGATCGCGGACGGGCAGATGGCGACCATCCCGGGGGAGGTGACCTTCTCGATCAACCAGCGGCTGGTGGACGAGGTGGTGTTGGTGTCCGACGAGGAGATCCGGGATGGGCTGCGGTTCGCGTTCGACCGGCTGAAGCTGGTGCTGGAGCCGAGCGGGGCGAGTGGGCTGGCGGCGTTGCTGGCCGGGCGGGTGCGGGGCGGGGGCGGGGTGGCCCGGATCGGGGTGATCCTGTCCGGCGGGAACGTGGGCTGGCGCCGGTTCGCTGAGCTGATGACCGCCTGAGTAGTTGCGCTCGCGCCGTCAGCGGCCGAGCAGCCGCGCTTCGACGTCGGGGGAGAGGCCGACCGGTGGGCGGTCCGGCCGGTGGGGTGGCGTACCGCCGATGTCCTGCAGCCAGGCCCAGGTGTCGGCGATGGTGTCGCCGACCGGCCGCAGCCGCAGTCCGGCGTCCATCGCCTTGGTGACGTCGGCGTGGTGCAGCAGGTCGTGCTCGGGGCCGGGTGGCAGCCAGATCGGCAGGTCGGTCCAGGGCTGGACGCCGGCGGCGAGGATGACATCGGGGTCGAGCCAGCGCAGGTCGGCGTGGCCGCCGGTGATGGTGTTGGCGGTCGTGAGCAGTTCTCCCATGGTGGTGTGGCCGGCCGGGCTGACCAGGTTGTACGGCCCGGTGAGCCGGTCGGCGGCGGCGGCCAGGCAGAACTGGGCGAGGTCGCGGGCGTCGATGTACTGCAGGGGCAGGTCGGCGGGTCCGGGGGCGAGGGTGGGTCCGCCGCGGGCGAGGCGCAGCAGCCACCAGGGCAGCCGGCCGATGTCTTCGTGGGGGCCGAGGATGAGGCCGGCGCGGGCGAGCAGGACCGGGCCGTCGAAGTGGGTGGTGGCGAGTTCGCCGCCGCGTTTGTCGGCGGCGTAGGTGGTGGTGCCGGCGCCCGGGTCGGCGTCGACGACCGGGTGGTCCTCGGTGAGCGGTCCGGCGGGTGTGTCGTCACCGGGGTCGGCGTAGACCGAGCGGCTGGAGATGTAGGTGTAGTGCCCGGCGTGGCCGGACAGGGTGCGGGCGGCGTCGCGGACCACCCGGGGTGCGGCGGGCCAGGTGTCGACGACGGCGTCCCAGTCGCGGCCGCCGACGGGTGTGAGGCCGTCCGGTGCGGTGCGGTCGCCGGTGAGGGCGGTGACGCCGGGCGGGGGGTCGTGGTGGCCGCGGTTGAGAACGGTGACCTGGTGGCCGTGCTGGACGGCGAGGTCGGCGACGGCGCGGCCGACGAAGCCGGTGCCGCCGAGGACGAGGATTTCCATGACCTGACGATGCCGACGGGCGGGTGGGCCGGGAAGGGGTGATCGCGGTCGGCGTAACCCCGGCATGTCGTGGGCCGGGGACGGTGCTGCGGGCTGAGAT
Organism: Actinoplanes sp.; assembly: GCA_035685405.1. Lineage (GTDB taxonomy): Bacteria > Actinomycetota > Actinomycetes > Mycobacteriales > Micromonosporaceae > Actinoplanes. The sequence goes on from DASSAL010000143.1 coordinate 16,587, forward strand.
CATCGGCGGGTGACTCTGGTTCCGCGGCAGGCCGGTTCGGTGGCGGTGGGTGGCGGCGCCGAGCAGGTGACCGAGGCGTGGCTGGCGAACCGGCGGTTGTCGGAGCACACCCGGGCGGCGTACCGGCGGGATGTGGCGGGGTGGCTGGCGTGGTGTGCCGGGCGGGAGGTGGAACCGCTGGCGGCGACGTTCATCGACGTGAACGTGTACGCCCGCGAGCTGGAGGAGTCGCTGACGCCGGCGTCGGTGGCCCGGAAGCTGTCGGGGTTGTCGAGCTGGTACGCCTTCCTGGTGAAGCTGCGCGCGGTGGCGTCTAATCCGGTCCTGGAGGCGGACCGGCCGCGGGTGTCGCGGGATCATTCGGCGACCGTGGGGCTGACGCCGGAGGAGGTGGATGCGCTGCTGGCGGCGGCCGGGCGGGACGCCGGCCCGGCGGCGGTGCGGCACCGGGCGGTGCTGGCCCTGCTGGCCGATCTGGGGTTGCGGGTGGGTGAGCTGGTCAGCCTGAACGTCGAGGACGTGGGCTGGGAGCGGGGTCACCGGTGTGTGCGGTTCGTCGGCAAGGGCGGTAAGCCGCGCCGGCGGGTGTTGACCGCGGCAGCCGCCGGGGCGCTGGACGTGTATCTGGCCGGGCGGGAGTCGGGGCCGTTGTTCGTCACGGCGACCGGTGGGCGGCTGGACCGGCACGCGGTGTTCCGGCTGGTGCGGCGGCTGGCCCGGGAGGCCGGCATCGAGGCGTGGGCGCGGTTGTCGCCGCATTCGCTGCGGCACGCGTTCGCCACCGCCGCCCGGTCCGAGGGGGTGGCGCTGGAGGACGTGCAGGACGCGATGGGGCACGCCGACCCGCGGACCACCCGCCGGTACGACCGGGACCGGCACAACCTGGACCGGGATCCGGCGTACACGATCGCGGCCGCGCGGGTCCGCCGCGGCGGAGGCTGATCGCTCGCCTATCCTCAACCCGGCAAATCGGTGATCAGGGGACGAGGACGCGGCTTGAACATCTTCGAAGCGGTGCTGCTGGGTGCGATCGAGGGCTTCACCGAGTTCCTGCCGATCTCCAGCACCGGTCACCTGACCATCGTGGAGAAGCTGCTCGGTTATGAGATCGACGATCCGGACATCACCGCGTTCACCGCGATCATCCAGTCCGGTGCGGTGCTCGCCACGGTGATCTTCCTGCGCCGGGACCTGATCCGGATCGTGGCGGCCTGGTTCCGGGGTCTGGCCGGTGCGCAGGCCCGGCGAGACCCGGATTACCGGTACGGGTGGGCGATCATTCTGGGGTCGCTGCCGATCGGCGTGATCGGTCTGTTGTTCCAGGACACCATCACCACCACGCTGCGCAGCCTGTGGTTCGTGGCGTCGGCGCTGATCCTGTGGAGTTTCGTGATGTGGTTCGCCGATCACGCCGCCACCCAGATCCGGCACGAGGACGACGTGACCTGGAAGGACCCGCTGATCCTCGGGGTGGTCCAGTCGCTGGCGCTGATTCCAGGCATCTCCCGGTCGGGTGCCACGATGTCGGCGGGCCTGCTGCGCGACTTCGACCGGGTGACGGTGACGAGGTTGTCGTTCTTCCTGTCCATCCCGGCGCTGCTGGGTGCGACGGTGCTGCAGTCGGTGACCGAGTTCGACAACATCTCCGGCGGGGTGGGCTGGGTCAACACGATCGTGGCCACCGTGGTCAGCTTCGTGGTCGGGTACGCCGCGGTGGCGTGGTTGCTGAAGTACATCGCGAGGCACTCGTACAGCCTGTTCATCGGCTATCGGCTGGTGCTCGGGTCGCTGTTGATGGTGTTGCTGGCCACCGGTGTGATCGACGCGCAGTGAGGAGGCTCACCGGTCAGGCGTTCAGGGCGGCGCGGACCAGTTCCAGCGCCCGTTCCGGTGGCAGGCCGAGCCGTTTCACCGTGTCCGCGTAGCGGTGCGCGGCCCGTACCGCCTCGTCCGGGGTGCGGGCGGCGCGGGCGGTGATCACCGTGCCGGCCCGGCCGCGGGTTTCCACCAGCCCGGCCTGTTCCAGCTCGCGGTAGGCGCGGGCGACGGTGTTGGCGGCCAGGCCGAGGTCGGTGGCGAGCTGCCGCACCGGCGGCAGTTTCGCGCCGGCCGCCAGGTGGCCCGCGGCGGCGAGTTCGGCGATGCGCAGCCGTACCTGCTCGTACGGCGGCACCGGGGAGTCGTGGTCGATGGTGATCACAGCACCCTCGGCGGGGTGTTGCCGGCTTCGATGATGGCGCGGCGCATCGGCACCAACGCCAGCAGGATGGCGCCGAGGACGAAGAACACCACCAGCGAGACGATGCCGATGCGGTAGCTGTTGGTCAGCTGGAACACCAGCCCGAAGGCGAGCGGGCCGAGCCAGCTGGTGCCCTTGTCGCTGATCTCATAGAAGCCGTAGTACTCGCCTTCCTTGCCGGCCGGGATGAGCTGGGCGAACAGGCTGCGGGAGAGCGCCTGGCTGCCGCCCAGCACCAGGCCGATCGCCACGCCGAGCAGCATGAACGGCAGCGGCTCGCCCTCCGGCAGCCAGAACGCAGCCACCACCACGCCCAGCCACAGCACCAGGCTGAGCAGGACGGTCTTGCGGGCGCCGATCCGCCCGGCCAGCGCACCGAGCAGCAGTGCGCCGCCGAACGCCAGGAACTGCACCAGCAGGATGGTGATGATCAGCGTGCTCTGCGGCAGGCGCAGTTCTTGGCTGCCGAACTGGCTGGCCAGCGCGATGACGGTCTGGATGCCGTCGTTGTAGACCAGGTAGGCCAGCAGGAAGAACAGGGTCAGCGGGTACGCGCGGAGCCCGCGCAGGGTGCGGCCGAGTTGCCGGAAGCCGTCGGTGAGGACGTTGCCACCGGCGGTGGTGGCCGCCGCGCCGGGCCGCTCGCGCAGCCACCGCAGGGGCACCAGGGTGAACGCCGCCCACCACACGCCGGCCGACACGATGCACCAGCGGGCCAGGTCGAGGGTGCGCTGGTCGTCGCCTTCGACGGTGAGCAGCTGCACGACCACGAGGTTGAGCAGCAGGAGCAGGCCGCCGCCGAGGTAGCCGAGCGCCCAGCCGCGGCTGGACACCCGGTCGCGGTCGTCCGGGCCGGCCAGCAGCGGCAGGTAGGAGTTGTAGACCACCACCGCCGCGCCGAAGGCGATGTTGGCGATCACGAACAGCAGCCCGCCGAGCAGGTACCGTTCGCCGGTCACGAACGCCATCGCGATGGTGGCGGCGGCGCCGAGGAACGCGGTGGCGGCCAGCAGCGGCTTCTTGCGCGGCGCCCGGTCGGCGATGGCGCCCATCACCGGCAGCACGACGACGGTGAGCAGGACCGACAGCGACACCAGGTACGGGAAGTAGGACCCGGCCGCCACCGAGATGCCCAGCGGGCGGACCCGGCCGTCGCAGTCGTCGCCCCCCAGCGGGCAGCCGGCCGCGACTTCGGTGACCGTGGTGAGGAACGGTCCGAGGAACACGGTGATGACGGTGGTGGAGAACGCCGACATCGCCCAGTCGTAGAAATACCACCCGGTGCGTTCGCGGCGCGTGCTCGCCGGCCGGGTGTGGGTTGCGGTCACGGGCTGAATGATGTCATCCGGCGCCGCCGGGGCGATAGAAGCGGGCCAGTGCCGCGGTGGCCGGATCGTCGGAGCCGGCCAGCGCCGCCCACGGGTCCGATCCCGGTGGCAGGTCGGCGGCCGCGTACCCGGCCAGCTCCTGCGGATCCGGGTCGGTCAGGGCGGCGGCCGGGTCGTCCGGGCCGGCGGTTCCCAGGCTGCCGGTGTCGATCCACGGGAAGCCGTCCACCGGCTCGGGCAGCGGTCCCAGGTCCAGCGCCGGCGGGAACACCTCGGCGCCGGCCCCGTCCGGTTCGGCCAGCGCGTCCGGGTCGGCGCCGACCACCTCGGCCGGGGCCGGCGCGACGTCGCCGTCCGGTTCGGCCGGCGGGTCCGGTTGCTGGTACGGGTCCGGCTGCTGGTAGGGGTCCGGCTCCAGGTCGGGCTCGGCGGGTGGCTCGGCGGGCGGCTCCGGATCGTCCGGCGGGTAGGGCTCGTCACCGGGCTCCTCGGTCCAGATGTCGTCCAGGCCCAGGTCGGCGTCCGCGGGGTCCGGCGCGGGCGCCACGTCGTGGTGGCCGTAGCCCGGGTCGTCGTGGTGGTCCCAGCCGTCGTACTCGCTCATGACCCCTCCTCCGGGGCGGGTGCTAGTGCCGCCTGCGCCAGCACGTCGTCCACCTGCTTCAGCCTCGCCCGTACCGCATCCCGGTCCTGCCGGGCCGCGGCCCGGCGCCGGGCCCGCCCGGCGGCGTCCTCGGCCGCGGCCGCGTCGATCTCGGCAAGGTGCTCGTCCAGGTCGCGCAACCGCCGCTCGACCGCGTCGTCCACCGCCACGCTGAGCGCGTACTGCAGGTCGGTGAACCGGTACGCGATCTCGTCGGACAGCGCCGCCCGGGCCTCGCCGAGCACGTCGCGCAGCCACAGCCGGGCCTGCTGCCGGTCGGACTGCACCCGCCGCCGGTACAGCACGTAGCCGCCGGCGGCCAGGCCCAGCCCGATGCCGGCCACCGGTACCAGCAGCCCGCCGACCGCGCCGGCGCCCAGCATCGAGGGCCCCAGCGCCGATGCGCCGAGGAACGCGCCGCGGCCGGCCATGAACGCGATCCCGCCGGCTGACAACGCGATCAGCACGTTGTCGGCCGGCGACTCGCGCAGCGGCGCGGACGCCAGCGTGTGCCGCAGGGTGGCATTGAGCCGGCCCAGCATGGCCGCCAGGTCGGCGGCGTCGAACATCTGGGCCAGCACCTTCTCGCCGACCTGCCGGAACGTCGCCTCCAGGTCCCGCGACAGGGCCACCGCGACCGCCTGCAGCTCGGCGTCCAGCTGGTCGGGCAGCGCGGCCAGCGCGTCCCGGCGGCCGCCGTCGATGCGGCCGGTGAACTCCTGCTGCACCGCCGCCAGCCGGGTGCGCAGCTGGCCCACCACCTCCACCCGGGCGCGCTGGGTCTCGCTGGACAGCAGCAGTGTCCAATGTCGTGACTCGGTGCGTTTGCGGGCGGCCAGCGCGGCCCGGTCGGCACGTACCCGGGCCAGCTCGACCGGGTCCGCCTCGGTGGCCCGGACCTTCGCGGTGGCGGCCGCGTCCAGCCGCGCCAGCTCGCCCCGGGCGGCCCGCAGCACGTTGGCCAGCTGCAGCTGGTGGCCGCGGCCGGCCAGGTCGACCAGGGCGTGCTGCAGCGCGGCGATCCGGGAGGCGTCGGCCAGCGCGCCGGCCGCACCGGGCGGCGCGGCCAGGGCCAGCTCGGCGAGCCGGGCCGACACCGGGAACCAGGGCGCGCCGGCGAACCGGGGCGCATGCGCGCGCAGCAGGGCCACGTTGTCGTCGCGGATGCGCTGCCAGCCCGGATAGGCGTCCACCTTGGTCAGGGCGAACACCACCGTGTTGACCCGGACGCTGGCCGCGGTCAGGAAGGCGAGCTCCGGCTCCGACAGCGGCGCGGACGCGTCGGCGACGAACAGCAGCGCGGTGGCCCGGTCTACCGCGTCCAGCGCGACCGTGGTGTGTGCTGGGTCCAGGCCGCCCACGCCCGGGGTGTCCAGCAGGCTCACGTACTGCAGCAGCGGCGCCGGGTGGGTGACCTCGATGCGCCGGGCCCGCCGCCGGCCGGCCACCCACTCGTGCAGCGCGGCCGGGTCGATCCGTTCCGGTTCCGGGGTGTACGCGGTGGCGGCCGGCGGGCCGTGGGCGAACAGCAGGTAGGCGCTGGTCGCCACGGCGGCGTCCACCGGGGACAGGCCGGGCACCCCGAGCAGAGCGTTGAGCAGGGACGACTTGCCGCGTTTGGTCTCGCCGACCAGCACGATCGACGGGCGGGTCACCTGCCGGCGGCGTAGGTCGGCCAGGTCGGCGCCGGCGTCCGGGTCACGGGTGCGCACGAACGCGAGCACGTCCGCGGCCACCGTCTCCAGCTGCTTCGCCGTGGTCATGGCAGTGCCACCTGAGCCATGCCCTCGTGGCCCTCGCCTGCGAGGCCGTGGTCCGGCGCCGGCCATTGCCGCTCGGTGCGCACGGTCATGGCCGCACCTGCCGGCTCAGCAGGTGGAACCCGCGGTGGGCGACCAGGGCCACCCGGGAAGGGGCCGGGCCGGCGCCGGCCACCGCGTACACCCGCCACCGGTTGGCCGCCTCCAGCGCCGCCGCGGCCAGCTCGTCCGGGCCGGCGCCGGGCATCCGCAGGATCCACCGCGGGTCGTCGGAGGTGGCCAGCCGGGTCAGCTCCTGTTCCCACTCCACCGGCATCGGCACCACGCCGGTGGCCACCCGCTGCGCCACCTCCAGCAGCCGCAACCGGTGGTACGCGGGTTCGCGCAGCACCTGCTCGACGGTGTCCCGCAGCGCCTCCCGATCCCGCCGGTCGCCGGTGCGCCCGGCCAGCCGGTCCAGCCGGGCCAGCGCCCAGCCCGCCTTGATCGCGTCGGACCGCCACCGGAACGTCTGGTCCAGCGTCGCCCGCAGCCGCGGCAGCCCCGACGCGGCGACCAGCCGGCGCACCAGCTCCCCGGTGCCCAGCTGCGGGTCGGCGGCCAGCTGGGCGATGGCGAAGCCGATGCCGTACAGGTCCAGCAGCGTCAGCAGCCGCTCCCGCCGCTGCGGGTCGACCGCCGCCGGGCGGGTCCGGAACAGGTCCACCGACGCCAGCAGCACCGCCAGGTCCGGCGCCCGGGCCAGCTCCCGCAGCGCGGCGCAGTCGGCCTCGGTGAGCCGGCCGGTCTCGCCGGTCTCGGCGAGCAACCCCACCACCGGGACCACTTCGGCGACGGTACGGGCGAGCAGCGCGTCCTGCTGCCGGGCCAGCGGAAGGGCCACCGGCCACGGGTCACCGGCCCCGCCGACCAGCGTGTCCACCTTGCCGAACACGCCCAGCGCGTTGATCGGGCTGGCCGCCAGCCGCGCCGAGGCCAGCCGGAACGCCTCCAGCGCCCGCACGTCGTCGGCCCGCACCGCCTGGGTGAACACGTACAGAACCGCCTCGGCGGCGGCCACCTCGGCGGTCGAGTCGGCGTCGATGTCGGCGTCGAACGGCGCGGTGGCGACGCCGACGGCCTCGGCGCGCCGCGGCCCCTCGGCCGCCTGCGCACGCTGCGATTCGCCGACCGCCTGCGCACGCAGCGATTCGCCGATCGCCTCCGCACGCTGCGACAGCCCGACCGCCGCCTCGGCCCGCTGCGACACCCGGGTGTCCGCCGACGCCAGGCCGGGCGTGTCCACCACCGTCAGATCGCGCAGCCGCCCGCTGGTCAGCGTCACGTCGACGTAGGCGACCCGGCCCGGCGGCACCCCCAGCCGTGGCGGGATCATGCCGTCGTCGTCCAGCGGCAGGCTGCGACGGGCCCCGTCGCGCAGCACCACGTCCACCCGGTCGGCCGGCCCGTACCGGAACCGGGTCACCACACGGGTGCACTCGCCCACCGCCGTCGGCGCCACCCGTCGCCCGATCAGCGCGTTGACGAGTGTCGACTTTCCGGCTTTCAGCCGACCGGCGATCGCGACGCGTAACGGCTCGGAAAGACGGTCACCGATGTGTTGAACCTGGCCAGCGAGGTCCGGGCCGACGCGGGACGCAATGTCGTCACACAGCGTAGCCACCCGGGCAGATAGCGGTCCGGTCACGACGACTCGTCAGCCGAGCGTCTGGTCAGCGAGAATGTGCTGACCGCGGCCGGGGTCCACATGCTCAGGCTCGCTCTCCGGGTCGTACCACCGGCAGGGCGGGACGCCTGCCGCACACAGCGTACGGACGCACGGCGACGGGCCGGATCCCGTGTTCGTGCCAGACGACTCGGGAGGGGGACAGCGGTGGCAGAGCCCGACGGTCCGACCGCCACCGCTGCCGCCCACCTCCGCCGGCCCGGCCTGGTCGTGCTCACCGGCCCGCCCGGCGCGGGCCGCAGCACCCTGCTGCGGGCGATCGCCGCCGCCACACCCGGCCCGGTGCACAGCGGCGGCGGGCTCGCGATGCTGTCCGGCGTACCCGCGCTGGCCCTGTCCCGTGCGGTCCGGGCCCGGCTGCCTGGCCACGACGTGCACCTGCTCACCGAAGCGGTCCGGTCCCGCGTCCGCGGCGGGCTGCTGGTCCTCGACGACCTGCAGTACGCCGACCCGGCCACCCGCGCCGCGCTGCCGCTGATCGCCCGGCACTGCCGGGTGCTGGCCGCGCTGCGCACCCCGCACCGCCTCGACCTGTCCGGATACCGCGACGCCACCTGGCTGCCCGTCCCGCCGCTGGACCGCGACCGGGCGCTCGAGCTGGCCCGCCGGACCGCCCCGCACCTCGACGAGGCCACCCGGCAGGCGGTGGTGGACCGGGCCGGCGGCAACCCGTTGGCGATCACCGCGCTGGCCCGGCAGGCGGCCGCCGGTCGCGGCCCGGCCGGTGCCGACATCGACCAGGTGGCGTACGCGATCGCGACCGCGCTCGCCGACCTGCCGCGACCGGCCCGCACCGCCCTGGCCGCGCTCGGCCTGCTGGGCCGGCCGGCACCGGCGGCGTTGCTCGGCCCCGGCGTCCCGGACCTGCTGTCCGCCGGCCTGGTGACGGCCGCTCCCGCCGAGCCCGCCGGCTCTCCTTCCGCCGCACCCGCCGCCCCCGCCGGCCCGTCACCTGCCCCTTCTCCGTTTGCTCCGGCCGCGGCGTCGCCTTCTCCCTTCCCGCCTTCTCCCTTCCCGCCGGCCGCGGCGTCACCTTCTCCCTTCCCGCCTTCTCCCGCCGCCGCGATCCTGCCCACCTCGACCTATGTGGCCGAGACCGCCGCCGGCCTGCTCGACGCCGCCGCCCGGTCCGACCTCCACCGGCGGCTGGCCGAGCTCACCCCGCCCGCCGAGGCGGCCCAGCACCTGGCCGCCGCCGGTGACCACGCGGGCGCGTACCGCCGGGCCCTGGCCGCCGCCGACCACGCCATCGGCGCCGAACGCGCCGGGCTGCTGCTGTTCGCGTGCGTCCAGCCGATCCCGGTCGACCCGCGCGTCCGGATCGCCGCCGCCGACGCCGCCCTGGCCGCCGGCCGCCCCCGGGCCGCCGCCCAGGTACTCACCACACCGGCCCCCCTCGGCGTCGAGGCCGACGTCCTCCGCGGCGAAGCGTTGGTGCAGGCCGGCGCCCCCGACGAAGCCCGGGCCGCGGTCCAGCCGGTGCCGGACGCCGCCCCACCCGGCGTGGTCGCCGCCCGCGACCGGGTGCTGCTGCTCGCCGACCTGGCCCTCGACCCGACGGCCGTCGGCGACCTCGCCGACAAGATCGCCGCCCGCTACCCGACCCCCCCACCCGGCGTGGCCGCCGCCCTGGCAGCCGTCCGCGCCGCGCACCGGGCGCCCGGTTGGGACGCCGACCTGGCCGCCGCCGCAGCCGCCGGCACCGACCGGCTGACCAGCCGGTGGAGCGCCTGGCTGCTGGTCGAGACGCTCGCCACGGACGGCCGCCTGGCCGAATCCGCGGCGGCGGCGCTGCGGGCGGCGACGGAGTGCGCGGCGGATCTGGCGTACGGCTGGCAGACCCGCTTCCTGGCCGCGGCCGATTGGGCGCTGGCCCTGCACGGCGCGCCCCTTCCGGCCGGCCCAGCGCCCTCGGCAGGCGATTCCCCGGCGCTGGCCGGACCGTCCGCGGATCCCGCTGCGCCGGGTGAACCGGCCGCGTCGCCCGCCGATGCCGTCGTCCGGCGGGCCGCCGACCTCACCGACCGGGCGCTGCCGGCGGTCGCGCTCGGTTATGCCACCGCGGCGACCGCCCTGGTCGAAGCCGACACCGGCCTGCTGGCCGCCGCACGCGCCCGCCTCGACAACGCTCCCGGCCATCCCGCCACCGCCTGGGTCGCCCGGGAAGCCGCCTGGCTGGACGGCCAACCCGACCGCGCGGCCGGGCCCGCGGCGCCGCTCGGCGCCGGCCTGGTGCGCGGGCTGCACGAGATCACCGCACGCTGGGCCGCCCACGACATGCACACACCCCACGCGTCCCCGATACCCGACGGGCTGCCGGCCGCCGCCCGGCGCACGTTGCTCGCCTGGGCCACCGGCACCGGGTTCGGCGCGGCCGCCGAGGCCTGGACGCCGACCGCGCGGCGTGAACAGATCCGCTGCCTGCTGGCCGCCGGGGTGCACGAGAACGACCCGGCCCGGGCGGTGCCGGCGCTGCTGGCCGCGGAGGAACTGGCCGACGCGGCCGGGCTGACCGTGCTGGCCGGACGGGCGCGACGTTTGTTGCGGCGGCACCGGGTACATCGGGATGTACGCAGCCCCCGCTCGGGCACGCAGCTCACGAACCGGGAGATCGACGTGTTGCGACTGGTGGCGGCCGGCGAGCCGACCCGCCGGATCGCCGGCCAGCTCGGCATCTCGGCGGAAACGGTGGATACCCACATCCGCTCCGGGATGCGCAAGCTGGGCGCCCGTACCCGTACCGAAGCTGCCGCCCTGGCCTTCGCCCGGACCGCAGGAGAGGACCGCCGGTGACCCGCCAGCCCGACGCCCCCCGCCACGTGGTCGCCTCCGGAGCGGACGCCGAGACGGTGCTGCGCCGCCTCGTCCGCGACGGATGGGTGGTCCGGGAGGGCTTCGCGCTGCCCGATCCGAGCTGGGACGTCACCGGTTCGCGGCTGGTGCTGCACGGCCGCATCACCGATCAGGACGCCCTGCAGCTGGCCGTCCTCGCCGCCGCCCGCGGTGCCGGCATCGTGGCGATCTGCGACGTGGAGAGCCCGGTCGGCCGGGCGCTGGTCGACGACCTGTCCCGGCTGGGCCCGGTCCGCCACGGCGCCGCCACCGAGAACGCCACCACCGTCGCGGAACTGGTGCCGGAACAGCGGGCCCTGCTCGACCGCCTGGCCGCCGGCGACACCATCGCCGCCGCGGCCGCCGCCGAATACCTGTCCCTGCGTACGGCGAACCGGCGCATCGCCGAAGCCCGGGCCATCTTCGGGGTCCGCACCACCCGCGAGGCGGTGCTGGCCTACTTGCGGCAGCGCCCGAAGGATTGACCGGCCGCGGCAGGGCGTGAGCGGTGCGGGGTGAGAGCGGATGCCCGTGACGCTCAGGCGGGGGAGAGGCGGTGACGGGGTGGGAGCTGACGCCCATGACACGGTGCGACGACGACCCATGACGCGGCGGAAGCAGGCGCCTGTGACGGGGTGACGGGTGGATCGAACGCGGGGTCACGGTGTGAAATCGAGCCCGGACGGCCGTGACGGGGGTGACGGGGGGTC